>JBDNHX010000349.1:0-22153 GCA_041688565.1 Planctomycetaceae bacterium | reverse complement strand
TGTTCTGATTCAATCGCTTCATTAACGGGGACGCCGACTTCATCCAGTTGTGCATTCAGCTCCACCAGTTCTTTCTGGCTTCGCTTTGTCATACTGCGATTCCAGCGACGCAGCTTTCCGCGGTGCTGCATTGCGTCCTGGTATTTTCGTGCGGCCTCCAGCAACTGATTGTGCGCGGCGGGAGACGCGTCAACACCGTTCAGCCTTTCGATACTCCAGCCTTCGCCCAGCTGTGACAACTGGTGATTGAGTTCTCGCCGCAGCTCGGACGAACGATCCTCGGCCGTGCGAATCTGATCCTCAATCTGACGCAGCCAGTCGGCCTGGTCGACCAGACTCTGGATCGCGTACCTTTCCTTGTCGAACTGCTGATCCAGCTGAATTCGTTCGGCCTGGGTGCGAAGCTGTGTCGACTGATCTGTCAGCTTGTCACGTCGATTTGTCGCTTCCTGCAGATCCTTTTCTGCAGTCGCAAACTGCTTGAGTGCTTCGCTGGGATTTGTGGGAACGACCGGCAGGCGAACAAGCTCTTCCTGCAGATCTTTGGTGCGCTTCCAGGGCTTGTGACAGCTCTGCAGAAATCGAAGGCCGCGCAATTCGTTGCTGATCGTGCCTTCACGATCCTGCAGTTCGTCAATTTCCGTCAGCAGTTCACGTCGCCGTCGAGTCAGCTTGGCATGCTTGTCCCGCGCAATGCCGGAATTTTTCCGACCGCCGGACAGCCGGGAATAGCGGTCGAACAGCTGAGGAATTTTGCCCGACTGATTGTCCTCGCCAAACATCTGAGTCCGGCGTTCGCGGACATCCGCCAGTGCGTCCAGAATCTGACGTCCCTGACGACCGAGCGACAATCCGTAGATGTATTCGGCCACCTGATTGGTACCCAGCGTGGCCAGCTGCTGTAGCTCGCGAACACCGACAGCAAAAATGTCGGTATAAACTTCTTCACTCGTTCCCGACAGAATATTGTTGACAGCCACCTCTTTATCGAGACCCTCCGGGCCGCCCGACAATCGCAGCCTGCCGCGACCTTCAAGCTCTGCCCGACGATGAATTCGCCATGTTCGTCCGCCGTGCTCACATCGCAGAGCACCCCGCCACGGCTGTTCCGCGTCGGGCCGATGCCAGGCTGGTTCTGTCGCCAGCGGTTCGTAGCCGTACAACGTGGACCGGATAAAACGCATGAGCGTCGTTTTACCGGCCTCGTTTGGACCGTAGATGACGTTCAGGCCTTTCGGATTGAGGCGCAGCAGCAGGCTTCGCCAGATCCGAAAGCGATCGATATCAATTTCCGTCAGCCTCATGCCGAAGTCCTTTGCAAGACTGAGTTCCGTCTGTCACCTGAAATGCCGCGGGCATCGCAGTCGGGCAGTTGGTAATGTTTCGATTTCATAACATTCTCGCAGAGAGCGAAAATGAAGGTCTGTTTATTCATCGGAGTCCTCGTCTGACTCCAGAGCTTCTGATTCATCGGAGTCGCCAGACTCATTCGCGTTCTCCAGCCGGTCATGGCTGAAATCTTCGTCAGGCTCACCGTCGTCTGAATCTGCCAGCAGGTCGTTCAATGCAAAATCCGGCTGAAACCAAGCGGCACCATCGGTTCGCATGCGAGCCAGAATCTGTTCGGGATCGACCGACGGCAGCAGAGACATCAGCCGTTGCTTCCATCCGGTCGACAATTCTTTATCGCCATCGATCAGAGCCTGCAGATTTTCATCCGACAGCAATTTGCCGCGCGAGACGAACAGCTGAAACTGATCTGCCAATGCCGTCGGCGGATTCCCAGGTGGCCAGCCGTTTGGCAATGAGCGAATATTGTGCAGCAGCCGAATGGTGCGGCCCGCATGCTTCAGTTCGTCAAGTTCGACAGCGGCCGCTATGTCGAGATCATTGCTGGCCAGGTTTTGCAGAACTGGCAACGCGCCGCGAAGAATCCACGTCACCGACCAGATGCGATCGGAGACACCGGACTTCAGTTCAATCAGACGAGTCTTCATTTGCTGCAGCATGGAAGACAAAGTCGTATGCGAGTTCACATCTATCTCGATGTGCTTCCAGTCCACGCAGCTTGTGTCGAGCGAAGTGATCCGGACTTCTCCGGTCGCCGCAACTTCCACCAGCGAACAGGCCCCGCCGGATGCTTCCATCTGACTGCGCGGCTGAGGCGTGCCGGGACAGTGAACTACGCCGTCGTCACGCCAAAGAGTTGTGCGAGCCAGTTCGCCGGTCAACGCCAGATAGTTTAATTGTCCTTCGCGCAACATTTCGTCAGTGTAACGAATGAAGCCAGGGTCCAGCGATGGATGCAGTTCGGCCGGTCCAGCCTCCAGCGTTTCCAATGATCGCTGAATGGTGCGGCGACGATTGTTGTCGATTTTAGAAGGCTTTTCGCCATCTTCGGCATCGATGGAATGCCATACGCGAGTCGATTCTTCATCAGGATCGGACGCAGCAGCGGAACCCGGGGAATCGACCTGCTCGCCGGAAACCGCGTTCTGCATTGTGGCGGCCAGAGCCTCATCGGATGCCGATGCGGCCATGGAGGCCATGCGCTGCGACTCTTCAAACTTGGCCTTGCTGACAACGCCAATGCGAAAAGGCTGAACTCCAGCACCGCCTTTTGAAATGACGCGAATTCCAAAGTCGTCCACTTCACCCAGCCACATGGATGCGGAAACTGTGGTGCTCAGCTGATCCTTTAAATACAGCTCCATCGGTTCGGGACTGGAGCTGTAGCAAACCGTTACATTCTCCGGCAGTTCGGGAATCGATCGCCACGCTTCGGGCGGATCAGCATCGCCGGGAAGTACAAACACATGAATGTTGTGTTCGTCGAGCCGACCGAGGCCTTTCAGCAGCGTCAGCCGTGCGCGCAAACTGCGATCGGCTTCGATAAAGACGTTGCCGGACAGCAACAGAAAATCCACATCGCGCCGGATGCAGGCGTCGATCACCTCATCAAAGGCGTGCAATGTGGCGTCCTCAAATACGAAACGGAGCTCGTCTGTGAGCGTTTCCGTCGTTTGCACACTGACGGGAACGTCCAGCCGAAAATTCGCCGCATGTATAAATATTTGTGGCTCAAACGCCATCGATCAGAGTCCCTTCCGACAACTGAAGATGCCGACAGTGAGCCCTGCCCTGCTGAAGGCTGCCGAGAAAATTTCTCCGGCCAAAGCCTGATCAGCACTTGAGAACTCACTCCTCCTTCGTACCTTCATGAAACGCGTGACGCCGGAACTTCCGAGTCACGATTCTCAAAATGCTTTTCGCAATCACGCCAAAGCGGAACCACGGAAAGCGATTCCATCTTAACATAATTTGCGACGGTTCTTCATGGTTACCCTTTCGTTCGGGTCACCTTGTACACAACACACAATGGCATCTGACGGGGATTCGGTAAGATAACATTGGTTGCGAAGTCTAATAAACCTGCGAAGCTGGGGAAAGGCTTCTCGATAGGCAGATCATGCAGTTTTTGGGAACCCGCGCCGCCTGATCGCGAATGCCTGAGTGGCGGCTTTTGGGCGGGTCTGCTGTTCTTTGTCGCTGGTTGTGAGGTTGTCATTTGTCCCTCCGTCGCAGTTTCGCCAGACCCGTGACTGGAGAAGTCTGAGGCCGCGAAGAGCAAGTCCGGAATGCAGGATTCCCGAAATTTCCGGGGGACAAATTCAGATTGGTAGGCCCTGGAGTTGGCACTTTTGGTGCAAATGCGGCGGAACAAAAAGAATGCGGTCCGGCTGGATTGAGGAGCCCGGCGTTGTCAGTTAAGAAGCACTTCCTGAGAGAGGAGAATTCCGGACCGAAGTGCTCAGCATGCCTCGCATGCGAACAGCCAGGCGGAACTTCATCGCGATGGTCTCGGAAGACTGCCGCATGCAACAGGACCTTTCAGTTCAGGAACGCAGGGCGCAAATGAGTCGGCATATTTTTGTTACTGGTGGTGTGGTCAGTTCGTTGGGTAAAGGATTGACCTCCGCGTCAATTGGGATGCTGCTCGAACGTCGCGGTCTGAAAGTCCGCATGCAGAAACTGGATCCGTATCTGAACGTCGATCCGGGGACCATGAGCCCCTTTCAGCACGGCGAAGTTTATGTGCTTGACGATGGTTCCGAGACTGATCTGGACCTGGGGCACTACGAGCGATTCACGTCCGGAATTCTGAATCGCGATTCCAATTATACGACAGGCCAGATCTATCTGTCGGTGATCGAGAAGGAACGTCGCGGCGAATATCTGGGCCGGACAGTCCAGGTTGTTCCTCATATTACGGACGAAATCAAGGCCTCCATTTTGGCGCTGGCCACACCGGACGTCGATGTTGTCATCACGGAACTTGGGGGGACAGTCGGGGATATCGAAGGCCTGCCGTTTCTGGAAGCAATCCGCCAGATCCCACTGGATGTCGGCAAGGAGAACGTCATGTTCATCCATCTGACGCTGGTGCCGTATTTGAAGGCCGCTCGTGAAGCCAAGACCAAGCCGACTCAGCACAGCGTTCAGCAGTTGCGTGAAATTGGCATTCAGCCGGACATTTTAATCGTTCGTACCGAACGACCCATCGGCCGAGAACATACCGACAAGATTGCACTTTTCTGCAACGTCGAAAAGAAGGCCGTGATTGAAGAAGTCGACAAGGAATTTTCGATCTACGAAGTCCCCATCGGCCTTATCGAACACGGCCTCGACGAACTCATCTGCCAGAAGCTGCATCTGACAGCCGGGCCGCTGAAGATGGACGATTACCGGGCTCTGGTTCATCGAATCCGCAATCCGAAGCACGAAGTCACGATTGCCGTGGTCGGTAAATACATCGAACATCGCGACGCGTATAAATCCGTCTACGAATCCATCGACCACGCTGGCTTTGCCCATTCGACCCAGGTCATCGTGAAGCGAATTGAGGCGGAAGAGCTTGAACGTCAGGGTGCCGAGATTCTTCTCAAGGGCGTGGACGGGCTTTTGATTCCAGGCGGCTTCGGCATGCGTGGCATCGAAGGAAAAATTCAGGCCATTCAGTTTGCTCGTGAGAACAAACTTCCATTCTTCGGTATTTGCCTTGGGATGCAGTGCGCCGTGATTGAGTTTGCACGCAATGTGCTTGGGCTTGCCGATGCCAACAGCACCGAATTCTCCAATGAGACTCAGCATCCGGTCATCTGTCTGCTCGAAGGTCAAAAGGGAATTCGGTACAAGGGCGGCACGATGCGTTTGGGAGCTCAACCCTGCGTGCTGACACCCGGGACTCGCACCGCAGAAGCGTATGGCCGAACGGAAATCAGCGAACGACATCGGCACCGCTACGAATTCAATCCTGAATACCGGCAGCAGTTCATCTCAGCAGGTCTGCAGGTGGCTGGAACCAGTCCCGATGGCGGCCTTGTGGAAATTGTCGAGCTGGCTTCGCATCCGTGGTTTGTGTCCGTGCAGTACCATCCGGAATTCAAGTCTCAGCCGCACAATGCTCACCCGCTGTTCAAAGGCTTTATCGAAGCCGCACTGGCTCGCCATCAGCATCGAAGCGGCGGACCGGCACCGGAAAGTTCCGGAAGTACTCAGAGCTGATTGGCTGCGAAGGTTTCCAGACATGACCGAAACAGAATCCAGTGCCGAACTGTTTGGCGTCCTCAGTTTCAACAAGCCTGCGGGAATCACATCGCGCGATTTGGTCAACAAGGTTCAGCGGCTGGTCAAACCGGCCAAAGTTGGACATGCCGGCACATTGGACCCGATGGCCACGGGAGTGCTGCTGGTCTGTGTGGGTCCGGCCACGCGACTGGTATCCATGCTTCAGGAAGGCGCCAAGACGTACGTCGCCGAGTTCACTCTGGGACAGACGAGCGACACGGACGACAGCACTGGCACCGTTCAACAGCATGCCGTTAGTGATCCGCCACCCTCTCTGGAAGCCATTGTTGCGTGCCTCGATAAAATGACCGGCGTCATTTCTCAGGTCCCTCCGGACTATTCGGCAGTCCATGTGGATGGTCAGCGAGCGTACTCGCTTGCTCGTCAGGGACAGGAGCTTTCGCTTCGCGCTAAAGAAATTGAGATCCACGCGATTCAGGTTCTTCGCTATGAATGGCCGCGTCTGGAACTGGAAATCTCGTGTGGCTCAGGCACGTATATTCGGTCCATCGCGCGGGACTTGGGACTGCAGCTTGGTTGTGGCGGACTGATGAGCCGCCTTGAGCGAATTCAGATCGGCGCGTTTTCACTTGCGGAGGCGATCACTGTTGAAGATCTGACCGAGGAGAACCTCCGGCAGTTTCTCTGTCCGGCCGTCCGTATCGTGGCGGATCTGCCCCAGTTTGATTGCACTCAATCCGACCTGCCGAATCTTCTATGTGGCCGTCGACTTGCCATGTCCGCAGACCGCATGTCAACAACTGCATCGCTTCCTGTCGGCCAGGTCGTTGCGTTAACGAGCACCCATTTCACAGAGCTGCTCGCGTTGGCGGAACTCACTGAAGATAACCTTCTGCAACCGCGAACCGTGTTTGTCAGAGTCCGGAGTTAGACCGTTTTACGGCTTTCAATGTTGCTCGCCACTCCGTGGCGAGACCTGTATTGCACAACAAAATCTCGTCTCGGAGAGACGAGCGACAATGTGGCTCGTCTGTCTTAGACGAGATTTCCTTCCAAAACTCTACTAATCTCGTCTCGGAGAGACGCGGCACAACGGCAATTGACTATTTGGCCTCCACAGTTGATGTCACTGCCGCCGGGGTTTTTGGAAGCAGGTCGGAAGCCGATTTGTAGATGCCCCAGCAGGCGGTGATCAGCAGAGCCGCGCTGGAAATCATCAGTGCCGCATCCCAGGCCAATCCCGGACGCAGACGAACATCAGTTTCGCGAAACCGAAAGTAAAGCGCCGCGAAGCCCAGCATCGGCAGCATGATCGCCTGAGTCATCCCGGCAATTTTTATCAGATGAACGGGCTCCGGAAATGCAACAAAGGCCACCACACACACCAGCGGCAGCAGAGTTGAAATGACTTTGACAACTCGCTGCCGGTTTTTGCTTTCATGATCCCGTGAACACAATCCGATGACGCTCGCAAAGTCGGCCATCATGCGTGCATTGCCTGCGTTCGCCACAAGGAAAGTGGAGTAAAGGACCGCGATAGCACCCGCCAGAAACAACCAACGAGCATACTCGCCGAAAATCGGAACATAACTTCGAGACAGCGTGCTGACCATTCGCATGCCTTCAGGGTCTCGCCCTTCTGAATGCAGAACACAGACCCCCATGATATAGAAGGCCGCCGTCGCAAGCGTGTAAATTACCATCGAAGCAAACGCGTCCCACTTCATCACGTAGAACCAGCCCTGAGCCCGTCGCAACCAGCTGTCGCTCGCATCTCGAGGCCCGGCAGAACGCGCATATCCTTTTTCGATGCACCAATACGGATAACTGATCAGCTCGGTCGCTCCCACGCCAATGATTCCGAACGTCGCAAAGGCAGTCAGAATGGCCGCGGTGCTGTCTCCATCAGGCAATCCAAAACTAAAGCCGCGAATAAAATCGGCTGTCGTCAGAGCATATTTCGTTTCCTGCAACGCGAAAACGTTTCCGACGGTGATGAAAGTGAAGCCAACCACGAGCGCCACAGAGAATGTCTCGACCAGTTTATAGCGTCCGACATAAAGCACGATCGCCGTCCCGATACCGATGATCGTCGCCCAGATCTTGTCGTCGCGAGTCGGTGGATTCACGAGGCTGTTGCCTTTGGCATCTACAAGAGGCTCCCCGGCAAGAGCGAGCTTGCGAATCTGAACACCCTTGTCGCCAAGCCCATCGATTTCTTCGCGAATTCGCATCATCACGCGAACATGCTTTTCGTCCGCTGTTTCCGGCAGTGTTTCCGTGGCAGTCAGTGCGGCCAGGTCTGGCTGCGTGCTGTTGCCGCCGCCGTTTTCCCATTTGGCCCACGCAGAAATCTCTTTTTCGGAAGGACACAAAATCGCGGCTCTGTAATCGCCGGTGATCGGACAGGTCAAAGACAGAGACTGACCCACGCCGCCGGCGATGCCGCCCAATTGTCCGGTGGATGTGGCGATCATCAACACCCAAAACGCAACGATCCAGTTCACACCAAATAGTTTAGGCCCGGGGACTCGATTGAGCGATGTCAGAGTGGTTTCGCCGTTGCTGATCGCGAACCGGCCAAGTTCCAGCTGAACGAAAACTTTTACGATGCAGCCGAGCAGGATCAGCCACAGCAGAGCGATCCCCGCCTGAGCGCCCGTTTTGGTGGTCATGATCAGTTCGCCGGAGCCTACGATGTTCGCGGCGATAATTAGTCCCGGCCCGATTTGCTTCAGGATGCTGCCGATGGTCGTTGGAGGATCAACAATCTCGTCAGCTCTGCGCAGGTCCGCAGGCGCCGAAGGGTGGGACTGGGTCATAATCGAAGGGGCCGGTCAGGAGAAAGAAAATGGCGGTTGGGGCGTACAGCATACAAATATTCACGCGGTGTTCCATTCACCTACTTCCCATGAACCGTTGCAATGTGCAAGGCTTGATTTCCAGATCCGCAACCCGGGCGGCTGAAGAAGTTGGTCAGGTTTGTGCCTTTGGAAGATGCCAGAGCGAGTCAGGATCGGCAACACCGTCGAGGACGCGAGCAACGAGTGACGTGCGGCGCAGTGCGTCGTCGAGTGGCTCGGCCCATGGGCCGGAGTTGGCGCGAGTCCATGCTTCCCGAGCGATCGTCACAGCCGGGTCGCCGTCATCAGCGAGCGGGTCTGCGGGCAGACGATCGTAATAGCGTCGAAAAATGGTCGTTGAACCAAAGAAGGAACGCAGACCGTAACGATCGGCGAATGCAGCCTGAAGTCGGAGACATGCGTGCTCGCGAACTTTCTTAGCGGGATTGAAGCTTTCCAGACCCCAGTCCGGCTTGAGCAGACTCTGCGGGCCTTCGCATAAAGCGTGGCAGGCTTCGTGCAGGATCATCTGAGCGAGACTGTCGTCCGGGTCGAGGGTTTCCGAGGTGCCGATCGTCAGCTCGCTCTTTCCATCCCACGAAGCGTTGACCTCGGCGCTGCGGACAATTTGCATACCCATCCGCGAAGCCGCATGCAGCCAGATGAGTTCCACGGGATCACGGTATGTCTGATTGATTTTTCGCACGGTCTTTTCTGTCGGACGATTTCTGCAATAACAAAACAGCCATCTGGCGTCTCAAAGCTGATGTTCCCAGCCGGACACGGTAAGAGGATGAAGGTGGCCTTGCTCGTCGCAAAGTCGGATCGCGTTTCCCTCAACCACTGTACCGATTTCATAAAACATCAGCCCCACCTGAAGGGCGTGTGAACGCAGGCTGACGGCATCCACCGCGGGGACGCTGAGCAACAGTTCAAAATCTTCGCCGTCGGCCAGGGCGCAATGCAGACGCTGCTCATCCGAAAGCGAGGCTGAAACGTCATCGTGAATCGGGATCTGATGGGCGTTCAAAATGGCGCCCGCATGACTTGCCGCCATCATCCGATGAAGATCCATCGACAGTCCATCAGAGATGTCCATCATGGCATTGACCTGAGCATGATCAACCAGCCACTGAGCGGCCTCAAAGGCGGGACTAAAAATCAGATGTCGGCCCGAACGCAGACTGCCACCGAGCGGCCCGGTGACAAACAGCGAATCGCCGACCCGCGCACCAGATCGCAGAACCGGCCTATTTCGCATGGGCCGGCCGGTCAGGCAAACGTTAATCGCGAACGGACCGTGCCAGGTGTTTGTATCGCCGCCCGCGAGGCAAAAATCATACTCACGAGTCAATTCCTCAATGCCGGAATACAGATCATCCAGAAATCGGTCGTGCGCTGCCGACATGCCTTTAGGAACTGCGATGGAAACAAAGGCCGCGGTGGGAAGACATGCCATTGCAGCGAGGTCACTCAGATTCACTGCGATTGCTTTCCGCCCCGCCAGACGCACATCGATTTCGCGCAGTTCAAAATGCACTCCATCCAGCAGCATGTCGGTCACGATCACAGTTCGCTCATCGGTCGAGCAACGAAGAACGGCACCGTCGTCGCCAATTCCGACTTCCACCGGCTGCCGCACGGGAAATCGGCGAGCCAGTCGCCGCACAAATTCATTCTCGCTGGTCAAGAAGGCGTACCTTTCGGGGGGAATTCTTTTTGAGTCCGCAACAGTCTCTATGCTAACGGGAAGAGATCAACAGGCACAGCCAGTCGTCCGTCCCAGGGCGAGTGTTAAATTTTGTCACAACATGGGCCGCGAGGCGCTAGCCGCGGGTGTTTTCGTTGTGTTTTAAAGATACACACCCGCAGCTAGCGCTTTGCGGCTCACTGAATCAACAACCCGCAAGCCACGGGAGAAAAACATGTCCTGTGAGAAACTGCCAAAGTCACTCGCAATCAGTTCCGCTGGCCGCACGAACGACTAATATCCGGCCGCAAAGGCACATGGCGTTTGAGACCAATGATCCGGATTGATCATTCCACGTAAAGCGGCCGGCAGCCCAATGGCACTCACCTTGAAAGGACGTCTTGGTAGCGGAAGCCGCCAGGGCTTTCGGAAGGCTGGCTTATCAGGCAGAAAACCGAAACGCTTGGCGCGTTCCGCTACGAATCGAGTGGCATTGGCCGGCGCCCATCAACAGGTTGCGCAGAACGATGAAAATTCTGATCAGTGAACATCAAATTCGAGAACGCGTTCAGGAACTGGGCTCGCGGCTTTCGGAAGAATACCGTGGCCGGCCGCTGACCATTCTCGGCGTGCTCACCGGCAGTGTTGTCTTGTTGGCCGATCTGATTCGCGCTACAAGTATTCCGCTGCGGGTGGCCCTGATTTCCGCATCCAGTTACGGCGGCACTCGAACGTCCCCTGGGCAGCTGTCGGTCAACAGCTTGCTTGTTCCGGACTTAAAGGGCCGTCACGTGGTGATTCTGGACGACATCTTCGACACCGGACACACGATGGTGGGGCTGATGGAGGCGGTTCAGGGTTTTAGTCCGGCAAGCATTCGGACAGCCGTGTTGCTATGGAAGACAGAACGCTCGCGAGTGGAGCTCGTTCCTGACTATTACGGTTTCAAAATTCCGGACGAATTCGTTGTCGGCTACGGACTGGATTACAACGATGAGTTTCGGCATCTGCCGTACGTTGCCATTCCGGATGACGACGATCTGAAGTCAGCTGAAGCCCAGATTTAAGCGGCAGGAAAATGGCTGAGCCACATTCCAGAAAAAGCACTTCGTCGTTTACTGGGCGCGATCCTTCCGCAAAGGCGACCGCTCTTCGCGAAATTCTTACGGAAACTCGACTTGATGATGCTGCGCGGATGGCGATGCAGGCACAGATTTACGAAGAGATTCTCCGCAGTTCCAGAAACATGGATTCGGCCAACTTTACCGCGTTCCACCCTGACGATCTGCAGCGGATGGTGCAAGCTTACGACCAGCGTTTTCTGGGAGGAGCATGCTCTGCGGCTTTGGAAGGCCGACCACTTTCGTTTCGACTTGCGCCGCGTCTGACGCGTGCTGGGGGATTGACAAAGTGGACAAAACGGCGCGACCGAAAGACAGGCGTCCTGCTGGAAGATTTTGAGATCAGCGTGTCGTCTCATCTGCTGTTTCAGACATTCAAAGGTGAGCAGCGGGAAGTCAGAGTTGTGGGGCTTCCGTGTACGGACCGACTTGAAGCGATGCAGAGGATTGTGGAACACGAACTGGTTCATCTGTGCGAGACACTGGCCTGGCAGGGTTCCAGCTGCAAGGGCGAAAGATTTCAGTCGATTGCAACGCGCCTGTTCGGGCATCTTGAACACACTCATCGTCTTGTGACCACTGCTGAAGTGGCTCGCACGCGTCACGGCATTCAGCCGGGGTCGAGAGTCATGTTCGAAATGGCTGGCCACTGGCTACATGGGATTGTCAATCGAGTCACCAAGCGAGTGACCGTGCTGGTTCCCGACATCAACGGGCGGCAGTATTCGGATGGGCATCGCTACACGCGGTACTATGTCCCGCTGAGCATGCTGCTTCCTTCAGATCGAAAATGATTCCATTGGCTGCATCGCCTAATAATGAGGCTCTAACAAAAGTGGGACAGGCACTCTCCTTGCGTGATTTTTCTGGGCATTTTCGGCAAGGTACGGGAGCCAGTCCCAGTTTTGTCAGTCGTTCTAATGCTGCAAAGACTGCGGCCGCGACCAACGCTGTGGCGGCGGATGGTGTCAGATTCTGATGGCGTCCTGCAGGATTCTTTCCACAACATCCTGAAACGACAGGCCTGCCTGTTCGACTGCCGCAGCAAACCCGGCATCAGGAGAAAGACACGGATTGGCGTTGATTTCCAGAATCCACGGCTGTCCATCTGCGTCGACTCGAAAGTCGACTCGCGCATAACCGCGGAGATCAAAAGCCGTCCAGCAGCGACGAGCCAGGGCTTCCAGTTCGTCGAGCAGCGCCTGATCGGACGACGGGAAATCGAAACGGCGCGGAGTGTTAATGTACTCTGAAGTGTGTTCATTCCACTTCGCATCGTGCCCAACGATTTTCGGCTTACCACCAGGGAAATCAATGAACTCAATCTCCGCAGGGGGCAGGACAAACGCGTCGCCCCTGTCGGCAATCAGGCTCAGGTTGAATTCGCGTCCATCAATGTACTGCTCAGCAAAATGAGGCGTCCCGGATTGCTGAGAGCGCAAGGCAATTCTGTTCGTCAGGTCGGATGGCGACAACGTGCTGCAGGCGATCACGCTTTCATCGTTCAGGCCGAGAGAAGCATGCTCGGCAACCGCCTTGACGATGGCCTGTTCCGGTGTCCATCCGGGGGCATCGACACCCTGCCACGCGAGATCAGATTCGGTCAGCCAGGCGGGCGTTGATAATTCACAGTCGAGCATCCTGCGCTTGGCCACAAGTTTTCCGGAAGTCAGCAGCATCGCCAGGCTGGACGCGCCGGTGAATGGAATCTGCAAAGATTCCAGCAATAGCGATGCCGCTGGCATCAGGCGGTCCGTGCCGCCCAGAGACTCCACAAGGTTGAAGACCGCGCCGGGCATTTCTTTCTCAAGCGATGCGCGGACGAATGCGAGGTCCATGGTGCAGGCAACGCGAGTTGTCACGTGGCCGAGACTGCGCAGCGCCTGCTCCACAGCGACGCACTGTTTCAGAACATCAAGGTCTCCCGCGGAATCAGACAAGGACACTCGATTGTAAAGAATGGCGACATGCATAGTTTGAATTCTTGCGACGGAAAAGCTCTGGCACATTGAAGGCTCTGGACAGCACGCGGCGATGAGGAAGCAGATGTCAGTCTGGGGTTCCACAGGGCAGCGCTTGCTGGAGAAAAGTAACTGGATTCGAAATGTCTGTCATCCGAGGGAGGTGAGGGAAGAATCTCACGAGACTGATCACGAACAGCAGATCGGGACGGTTTGCTGCGAAGTGTGTTAGGCGATCTTCCACTTGTGACCAGTGGCAACGGGCGATTTTGGTCGGTAGACTTTAGCCTGGCAAAAAGGGTTTGAACGGCACCATGTGTGTTCGTACAGTGAAGAAAATTCTCGTCTGGCAATTAAGGTGCTGGCTCATGAGCGATGACACGGACGATCTGAACAACAGACTGATGAAGGAGTTTTCGCGTCGCGACCGAAAGGCGGAGCCTGTGACGGTTCAGCCCAGCGCAGAGTTGATCACCAGCTCTTCCTCTGATACGAAGTCGCCGGGGATAACATCGCTGGGCTCTGCGGCGACCGGCGTTGAGCAGGATCAGATGGGCATGATTAATCGGCTGAGGCTTCGAAATGCCGAATCCGCTCATCAGCTTGAAAAAGCAAAATTGGCGTATCGAACGGAGATGCAGCTGATCACGCATCAGTCGGATGCTGCCATTCGTGAGAGTCGCGCGTTCTGGGATGCCAAGTCGGTGGAAGTCGCCGAGACTATCAAGACGTATGTCCAGGCCACAGTGCGAGCCCTGGAAATCGATCGACTGGATTCACGCAATACGGATATTCAGCGGAGCTATGAAGTTGCCGCCTCGGCACTGGATAAGGCGCGGAACTCGCGGCTGCCGGAAGTGATGAAAGACCGGTTGATCAGAGACATCCTGGACAATTTTGAACGGACTCTTGGACGAATTCAAAACGATACGATTGTTTCCCGATATGACCTCGACTGAGCGAATCTGAGAGAAAAATTCCGCGGGCAGAAATCACCGCTGCAACTCAGTCAACTGCGATGGCTCACAGGCGTGCTTTATGACCAAGGATACCCGAATCCCGGACGATGATTCGGAAGACGATGTGCTTAACAAACGCCTGTTGTTCGCAGGCGGAGCGTTTTTGTTTATTGCAGGAGCCGCCGCAGGTTCAATGCTGTACGCCTTTGGGCTTGCCGGCCGTCATTTTGATGTTTCGGTCCTGCGGGGCGGGCTGCTGACGTTTGGGATTATTTCGCTCTCCGTTGCAGCTGGCGTCATGTTCATGACCGTGTTGATCCAGGTGCTGGGAGTTCTTTGGCCACGTTCGTTAACGTTCTGGTCTGAAAACCGGCTTCTTCGCAAGGCAAAAAAGAAAACGGTTTCGCTGCTTCAGCGTCGTCATCATCTTCAGGAAGAACGCGCGCGGCTGACGGCAAAAATGCAGGCCACCTATGTGATGGAAAAGGAGTCGGCCAAAGTTGCCAATCAACAGGCACTGCAGGAACTGCGGGGGGCTCTGCAAACGTCCATGGTTCGCAGCTGTGAAATTGTCTTTGAGCATTTGAACAGGACGCTGGACCGGTACAACGAACTGATCGGAGAGATTGAGGCGTCCGCACTTTCAGCACTCGAAAAGAAGGAATTGCTGGACTCCCTGAGTGCCAGGCTGAACGTGAACACGCTGGATCAAAAACGTCAGTCCACTCAGCAGCTGATGGAATCGGCCATCTGGGAAATCCGGTTTCGCAAGGCCCGAATGATGGCCAGAAAGAAATCTGACGCGGCCATCAGTTATCTCAAAAAGATTCGCCAGAGAACCGAAAGCCACAAAATTTTGCTGCAGATCGACGCATTAATCCGAGAATTGACGCCTTCCGCGTAAATTTATGGATCGTCAGGCCGCCCCATGGCGGCTCTGCACATTTTCCAGAGAAATCGACTACCGGACCGGTCGTTTTGAGTGTCCCCGCTATAATCGACGGGCAGCTGTCCGGACCAGAATCGGATCATTCGGACTCTGACCTGATCCAAAATCTCCGATCATTACCGAGGACTTCATGTCGACTGCAACTCCCGACTCTCCCGCTTCATCCCCGATCAGTGCTGTGCCGGATGAACGAGGTCGTTTTGGTGAATACGGACGCCGCTACGTTCCCGAAACTCTGATGTACGCACTCGATGAGCTTTCGCAGGCCTACGAAGACGCACAGAAGGATCCGGAATTTGATCGCCAGTTGCGGGACCTTCTGAAGCATTTTGTAGGTCGTCCGAATCCGCTTTATTTTGCTGAACGTCTGACCGAAAAATGTGGCGGCGCTCAGATCTACTTTAAGCGCGAAGATCTGAATCACACGGGCGCTCATAAAATCAACAACACGATGGGCCAGGTTCTGCTCACGAAGCGGATGGGCAAGACTCGCGTGATTGCCGAAACCGGGGCTGGTCAGCACGGCGTCGCGTCTGCAACTGCCTGTGCCCGCTTCGGTTTGCCGTGCGTAGTCTACATGGGTGAAGAGGACGTGCGACGGCAGAAGCTGAACGTCTTTATCATGCGAACCATGGGAGCAGAAGTACGCCCCGTAACAACGGGATCTCGCACGCTGAGAGACGCGATCAACGAAGCGATGCGTGACTGGATGGCGTCTGTACGCGACACGCATTACATCATCGGCAGCGTTGTTGGGCCGCATCCGTTTCCGATGATGGTTCGTGACTTCCAGGCTATCATTGGCCGCGAAGCTCGTGAGCAGTGTCTTGACCAGGTCGGCCGATTGCCTGATGAAGTCATTGCCTGCGTCGGTGGCGGATCAAACTCCGCGGGCATGTTTTATCCATTCGTCGATGACGTAACGGTCGCACTCACAGGTGTCGAAGCGGGCGGCCGCGGCGCCAAGCCGGGTGATCACGCCAGTACGCTCAGCCACGGCAAGCCCGGAATTCTGCACGGCAGTTACAGCTATGTACTGCAGAATAATGATGGGCAGACATCCGATGTGCATTCGATTTCGGCCGGTCTGGATTATCCGGGCGTTGGCCCCGAGCACAGTTATTGGAAGGATTGTGGTCGAGTTGGCTATGTGAACATTCTGGATGACGAAGCTCTCGCGGCGTTCAGCACAATGGCTAAGACGGAAGGCATTCTGCCAGCGATCGAAACCTCACACGCCATCGCCTATGCAATGAAGTCGGCAGCGAAACGCAGTAAGGATGATGTGATTGTCGTGTGTTTGTCTGGACGAGGCGACAAGGATGTCAATGAAGTGGCAAGGTTGACCGGACAGGAGATGTAGCCGTCTGATGCGGTTGCTCAGCCGTGTTTTTAAGCCGGTCAGTTTTTTGAATAATCGCATCTTCGTTAATGGCCTGGTTGGCCTTTTCTGACACTGCGATGGTGAGTACAAGTACCTCCAAATGGCAAGTAACAACGTCCAGTTTCTTTTACCCGAGCCGTGATCAATGCGACTTTCCAGCCTGTTCAAGAATCAGCCATTCGTTATCTCCATCGAGATCTTCCCACCGAAAACAGCTGAAGGAGATGCATCTCTCAAACGAAATCTGCAGACGCTGACAGAATACAATCCGGCTTTTGTGTCGTGCACCTATGGAGCTGGAGGGTCGACAAGAGATCGAACAGCCTATTGGTGTCGTGAGATCCAGGAAACGTTTCTTCGGCCGGCGATGGCGCATTTTACCTGCGTGGGATCGACTCGCCAGGAACTGAAGGACTGGCTGGATATTGCGTCTGCCGCAGGCATCAGAAACATTATGGCTCTGCGCGGAGATCCGCCGGCCGGGCAGGAATCCTTTCGAGCTGTCGATGGGGGTCTGAAGAATGCAGATGAGTTGGTCAAATTGATTCGGGAAACGCATCCGGAAATGGGGATTGGTGTTGCCGGCTACCCAGAGAAGCATGTCGAAGCAGGCTCGATGGAAGTAGACTTGCTGAACCTGAAACGCAAGGTTGATGCGGGGGCCGATGCGATCTTTACGCAGTTGTTCTTTGTGAACAAAAACTTCCTTCGCTTTCGTGATGCCTGTGAAAAGCTGGACATTGGGATTCCGATCGTTCCGGGAATCATGCCAATCACGGATTTCGCGAGAATCAAACGCATCACGTCCATGTGCGGGACGGAGTTCCCGGCCGATCTCGCGTCGCGGCTGGAAGCTGTGCAGGACGATCCCCTGGCACAGTTTGAGATCGGTGTTGAGCACGCGATTCAGCAGTGTGAAGAACTGATAAAGGCGGATGTACCGGGCATCCATTTTTACGCATTAAATAAATCCGATGCCTGCCAGAGAATTCTGGATGCACTTCAGCCGGCTGCAGCAATGGGTTAGACTGGCCTGAGCGAGTTGATTTGTCGTTCGTCAGATAAATTGTCACCGCAGTCCGTGTTACCGCAGTCAGGGGCGAGTTATGAATTCTCTGGATCAGTTGAAACAGCACACCGTGATTGTTGCTGATACCGGCGACATTGATTCCATTGCTCGCAACAAGCCGCAGGATGCCACGACCAATCCGTCGCTGATTGCCAAGGCTGCTCAGATGCCGCAGTACGCGGATCTGATTCATGAAGCCATTGAGGCTGGCCGCAAGGATCTGAAAAAAGCTTCCGGTGCCGGGCCGCAGGCGGAATTGCTGAATGCAATTCTCGATCGGTTGTCCGTCATTTTTGGGTTGAGGATTCTTCAGATTGTGCCGGGCCGAGTTTCTGTGGAAGTGGATGCGCGGCTCAGCTTTGATGAAAACGCGACGGTCGAAAAAGGTCGGCATCTGATCGCTTTGTTTGCGGAACACGGCATTTCCACCGACCGCATTCTGATCAAGATCGCAAGCACATGGGAAGGGATTCGTGCGGCAGAAAGGCTGGAGCGAGAAGGCATTCACTGCAACCTGACGCTGCTGTTTGGATTTGGTCAGGCAGTTGCCTGTGCGGATGCCGGCGTCACATTGATCAGTCCGTTTGTGGGACGAATTCTGGACTGGTTCAAGAAGGCTCAGGGAGTGAGCGCTTACGAAATCGATAAAGACCCAGGCGTCCTGTCGGTCCATAGGATCTACAACTATTACAAGCGGCATGGCTATCAGACGCAGGTCATGGGCGCAAGTTTTCGTTCGGCCGAACAGGTCAGGGCGTTGTGTGGTTGTGACCTGCTGACAGTGTCACCAGGCTTGCTGACGGAACTTTCCGGATCGACCACGGACGTTCCTAAAAGACTGGACGCCGAAGCTGCTCGGTCCATGGATCTTGAACGTGTGACACTTGATGAACGTGCGTTTCGCTGGGCCCTGAATCAGGATGCGATGGCCACGGAAAAACTGGCGGAAGGCATTCGTGGATTTGCCGACGACCTGGAATCACTCAGTCGGTTTATGAAAACTCTTTGTTAACAAATGGATTAGAGTATGAAAACGGTTTCCGGTGAAATCATTCTGCAGCAACTTGCGTGGCGATATGCGACCAAAGAATTTGATCCGACGAAAAAGATTTCTGCAGAACTCTGGACGACTCTGGAAACTGCCATTATCTACTCACCCAGCAGCTATGGACTTCAGCCCTGGAAATTTGTGGTTGTCACAGACCAGACTGTAAAGGACCAGCTGCCTGCTGCAGCCTGGGGCCAGAACCAGCCAAAAGACTGTTCTCACTACGTGGTCATCGCAGCTCGAAAAACGACTGATGCCGAGTACGTCGAGAAGCTGGTTCAAGCAACCGCCGCCGCTCGCGGTATTCCTTTGGCATCGCTGGACGGATTGCGACAGGCGATCCTTGGCAAGACGAGCGGGATGAAGGATGGCCATCTGGAATGGAACTCCCGGCAATGCTACATCGCCCTTGGCTTTCTGCTGGAAACGGCCGCACTACAGGAAATCGATGCCTGCCCAATGGAAGGCATCATTCGTGATCGAATGGACGACGTGCTGGGACTGACCGGCTCCGACTACACAGCTACGGTTGCCTGCGCCCTTGGCTATCGATCTGCCGGGGACAAATATGCGTCCGCGAAAAAAGTGCGATATTCGGCCGCGGACCTGATCAAGCGAATCTGACAAACCTTGAGGAATGAGTCCGCAATTTCGCGGCCCTTGTCTGTCATTCCTTCTTTTCGAACCAATCTTCATCCGCACTCCCGGATTGTGCAACTTCAGAACGTGCTGTTCAGGGCGGACACATTCAAACGTATGTCCAAATGTCGCTGGCATGATGCGGAATCGTGCGAAACCGGCGAAACTTTTCGGGGCCAGCGGGGTTTGGCACTGACACGCTTAGGCAACTAAAATACTCTGTCTGAATATTCAGGCAGGCTTTGAATGCCATGAGCCCTCCATCCACAATGTTTTGCCGCAGGGTCTTGGGTCCCGCTATGCCAAGTCCGGAATCGTCAGCGAATTCTGAAGCATGGGCCGCCGATCTGAGCAATCTGCGGATCGGCGAATTTCTGCTGCTGCGCCGACTGGGCAGTGGGGGAATGGCCGATGTGTACCTTGCCGAGCAGACATCTCTGGGCCGCCAGGTCGCCGTTAAGGTTCTGAAAAATGATGCCGTCGCGGGAGGCACGGAAGTCCTGCTGAAGCGTTTTGAACAGGAAGCCAGAGCCGCCGGCGGATTGAGTCATCCGAATCTGGTTCAGATCATCACCACAGGCCGAGAAGGAAATATCAGTTACATCGTTCAGGAATACGTTCCCGGAATGAACCTGAGCCAGTGGATCAGGAAAAATGGCTTTCCGGATTATGCCACCGGTCTGAAATGGATGCAGCAGATTGCCGCAGCTTTACGGGCGGCTTCTGAAGCTGGCATTGTTCATCGCGATGTGAAGCCGGAAAACATCATGCTGACTCGCAATGGAGTTGCGAAAGTCACTGACTTCGGACTGGCTCAGCTGAATCAGCCGACCAGTCCGAAAATGAACCTGACTCAGATTGGCACAACCATGGGAACGCCATGGTATATGAGTCCTGAACAAATCCAGGGCGACAAGCTGGACTATCGCAGCGATCAATATTCGTTTGGCGTAACGTGCTACCACATGTTTGCAGGGCAACCCCCGTTCCCTGGCAAAAATGCGGTCACGGTGGCAGTGCAGCATCTGAAGGAAGAGCCATCGCCACTGGGCGGACTGCGAGCCGATCTGCCGATGGAAATCTGCGACGTCATTCACAGGATGATGCAGAAGAAACCGACCGCCCGATTTCAGACGCCGGCCGAGTTGGAAGCCGCTCTTGAACAATTGAATTCCGTCCCGGTCAACACAAGACTCAGCGGAGCAAACGGATGGCTGGGACGTTTGGCGAGCCGATCGCCTGACATTCGGCAAGTCGCGCTTGCAACTCTGGCGATTCTGGTGATGTCGTTCGCCGCCGGACGTAGGCTGGACCGCCCGGTAAAATTACCGGAACCGGCGAAAGCGGATGCCGTGCCCAAAGAAGAAACCGCCATCCGCCAGTACGCTGTGGCGATGCTGCAACCGGATCGCCGTGCCGCCTGGGAAACCGTGATTCAGAATTTCCCGGACAGTGCGGAAGCCGACCTGGCCGAACTTCGCCTCGGCGTGGCTCTGATGTCTGGTATCGTGCCGGATGTGGACGGCGCGTACAAGGTTTTCAGCAGCGTCCGCAACAAGGGCGAGATTATCCCGGAAAAAAGTTACCTGCGATTGCTCGGGATGGTCGGCCAGGCTTACACACTGAAAGAACGAGAACGCAGCGAACAGTTTGAATCCGTGATCACCGAAATTAAAAGTGTGCTGCTGAACTACGAAGGCAATCTGGAACTTGATCTGGATCGTGCGCCAGTGGAATTGCGAAACTTCTGCAGTCGGATTCAGGCGGCCGCTCAGCAATCGTTTGGTCCGGAATTTGAAGGATTCCAGCCTTGATCCCGTTCATCAAAATGCACGGCTGCGCAAACGATTACATCTTCTTGGATTGCTTCACACATCGCCCGCCTGCAGATCCGTCGCGGCTGGCAGTCCTTGTCAGCGATCGATATCGCGGCGTTGGAGCTGACGGTCTGATCCTCATGCTGCCGGACACCACGCCGAATGTTGCAGCCCGCATGCGAATGTTCAATGCGGACGGATCAGAAGGCGGCCTGTGCGGAAATGCGCTGCGATGTATGGCCCTGTGGCTGCATCAGTCCGACCGCTGCGGTTCACATTTTCAAATCGCGATGGGCGACCGAATCATTACCGCCACGATTGTGCAGTCTGATTCAACGCAGCGGTCTGCCATTGTCAGTGTACTAATCGGACCGCCTGTTGTGCAGACGTTGAATTCTCTCGGGGAGCAGTCTTTTGTTCGCGAGGTGTCGCTGAACGATCTGACTCTGCCCGAACTGATCAGTCCAGTTGTTCATCTCTCAATGGGCAATCCGCACACCGTTCTGTTTGTCAGATCGCTCAGTGACATCGCCTTTGAAAGCCTTGGGCCGCTGATCGAAACTCATGCGGCGTTCCCGGATCGCACGAATGTGGAGTTCGTGGAAATCGTGAACTCGGAAGTCCCGCGCGGGGATAACGGCTGTCGGAAAGTTTCCGCCAGAGTTCGCGTTTGGGAACGGGGCTCCGGGGAAACGCTCGCTTGTGGTTCGGGCGCGTGTGCGGTGGCGGTGGCCGGGATCAGTGCCGGACTTTTCAACGACGGAACACCGGTGATCGTTTCCATGCGCGGCGGTGAACTGCGAATTATTTGGGACCAGAACAGGGATGTTTATCTGGAAGGTCCTGCCGTGGAAGTTTTTCGCGGTGAGTTTCGCCTGCCCGGCAATTTCGAATAATCACATACGGCTGTACATAAGCCGGGTGAACTTGTGCCGATTTTGACTGTTTTTCGACTGGTCGACGCCAGAAAATCGCCGCTTCTGGCCGGAATATTGCTGCGAACACGATAGGATCAGGGCAACGCGTCGTCTTGGAAATGCCGGAAAACAGCTTTTGAATGAAAATTCAGAGGAATTCCGGCGTG
>JBDNHX010000045.1:0-4462 GCA_041688565.1 Planctomycetaceae bacterium | reverse complement strand
TGATCGGCGTTCCGCCCCCGGAATATGACCGATTTGGCTGCTGGAAACGCTTTTGCGTGGCCGGAAGAGCCTTGGGGGAAATCGACTGCCGATGAGCGGATGTGAAGGCCGTGTGCATGGATTCGATCATAGCCTACGCGAGCCTCCAGCGAATCGTGAAGACATTCTGCCGTGAGGTGCGCTGCTGCAACCGGGTTTCGACGTCAGAAATGAGCGAATCCTTCCGCTCCTCGATCTGATCCTGGGCGTCGAACAGCGTGCGTTTCTTCTGGTTCCGTTGCTGCTCCAGTTCGTTCACTCTCTTTTGAGCCGCGACTTTGCTTTGCAGGTCGCCAGCGAGACGTTTCACTTTCTTCGCTTCGCGGATTTCCAAGGCGAGATTTTTGAGTTCACGTTCCAGATTCTCCTTGAGGTCATCCGCCCAACTGTCGAGCTTGTCGGATTCGGCATCGAAGAATTTTTCGTTGCGGCTCTGTGTTTCCATCAGCACTCGATTCGCCTGCGATTGGACAGCGGATTCCAGTCGGGCTTTGGCGGTGTCATCGATGGACAGTTCCGCTCCCAGCGTGGCGGGAATCGTCAGCAACTTCTCGCACGTTTCCCGATCAAGCACGCGGCCATCATCGGTGACTCCGGTGATGAGCAGTGTCTCTTCCATGTCGAGCGACTGGACGGTGATTTGCTCGACGCTCAACCATCCCGATTCGCCGCGAAGCTGTTCGACCAGCATGATCCTCGCGCCGCGACGTTCGTAATCAAGCATGAGTTCCCGTGTCGGAAGCACGCAGTCTCTGGCCCGCGTGATCAAACCTTCGGCGAGCGGATGGCCGGGTCGGTAATGAAAATCAGCGTCGGGCTCAGCACCGCGTTCGCGTACCTGCGGCGGCTGAAGCCGATAGCGACCGAGTGGCACTTCCCCTGCCGAAAATCCTTCGGGCAATTGTTTGAGCGAGAAGCGGTGCTTCGAGAAATCGAAGTCGGCCTGGCCCGCAAGTTCCGTGGCGGTCAGTGCCCACAACCAGTCCTCATAACGATCGAGCCGCTGTTGCGTTTCCTTCTGCCGCAGCCGAAGTTTGTGATGCACGTCCTCGTCGAAGTTTTCCAGCAGCTTCGTGCGGGCTTCCTGCAGCGTTGTCGAAATCTGTTCGTCCAGATCCCGCTGCAACTGATCAAACGCCTGCCGAATTTCCGTAGCAGATCGGCAACGCTTGTAGATGGCGCTGATTCGTTTCTCAATGTCGATGCCGGATTCCAGTGCTCCGAGCACTTCGTCGGACGCTCCGAAGACACCATCAAACAGCTTGAATTTTTCATTCAGCAATTCGAAGACACGCTGGTCGGCTTCGTTGGCACGGTTGACGAAGTTGATCACAACCACGTCGTGCTGCTGACCGTACAGTTCGCGAAACGCATCTTCGCTGCCGAAGACATGTTCATCCACGAATGTCACCAGTCCGTAAAGTTCCATCAGCGAATTCTGGAGCGGCGTAGCGGTGAGAAGAATCTTGGGCCGTCCATGCAATGCGTCGCGGAGTGTACGGGCGATCTTGCTGGATCTTGTTGTCCTTCTTGTAGACATTGCGGAGACGGTGCGCTTCGTCGATCACGACCAGATCCCACGGAACGGCCGTCACTTCGGCGGCTTTGGAGCGGGCGAACTGGTAGGAGCAGATCACGACCTGATTCTGCGGCTGAAACGGTGACGGCATCTTTCGCGACATTTCGCGAAAACTCTTCGATTCCAAAATGACCGATGGAATGAAGAACTTGTCGACCAGTTCACTGCTCCACTGTTTTCGGAGTGACGCGGAGACGATGATCAGAATGCGACGTTTCTTTTCGGCCCAGAGCTGGCTGATGACAATCCCGGCTTCAATGGTTTTTCCAAGACCGACTTCGTCGGCGAGAATCGCTCCTCGCGAAAGCGGCGAACGAAACGCGAAGAGTGCCGCATCCACCTGATGCGGATTCAGGTCCACGGTGGCGTTGCTGAGCGACTGAGCGAGTTTGTCTGCCTGATCGGCCCCGACTCGTTTCGTCGGTTCAAACGCAAAGTATTTGGAATGGTACTGAGTGAATGGCATCGCCTCGTTTGCGGCAATGACGGGAGCAAACCGAATTGCCGTCAGTCCGGTATCAGAAACTGCGTCGCCGGATGATCCGCCGACGTGCGCATCCGCTGCCGCTGTTGAAGTTGTTCCGTTCATACGGCATCCTTCGTGCGGTTCTTGAGCCCAGTTCTGGCGCGATTAGAGCCTAAATTCATTGGCGAGCCGGGTCCTTACGGGAATCATAGCATCCCTATCACACGGGTTGAATCGTATGTTGCCTCGAAATGGGTTTTGTATCGAGAAGGCCGAGCCATTTCAGCCTGAGAAACTTCGGCCGCGCGGTTGAGGTTTGCCATTCACTTTCACATGCACCGCCGTGTAGCGGGTAGACACCGGAACGTTCGTAAGTTCCCCATCAAGAGTAAAGTGGCGGCCTTCGATGGCTGCACTGTCACTCAGCAGCCGAAGGACATCGATGACAATCCGAATGCGATGCCCTGGATTCGCGGTAATGAAGGTCGCGTACTCATCCTCAAGCCCGTACCCAAGAGTGTTCCACAAATCTGCAAACCAAGCCGCAAGATTTCTTCAGACTGCTATTTGTCTTCTGGGTTGACAATGGTGCCTTCAAAAAGCCGGCCGTCGGTGTGCCATGGATCGCCACCGCCGTTCCGTCCCTCGCAGACTTTGTGAAAGTCGTTAATAATCTGAACGTCGGTCAGGTCGCCCGTCTTTTTCAGACTCTCGAAGAAATGATCTCGTTCGGCGTCAACGTCGGCCGCGATGTGGTGGGTGATTTGACCGGTGGTGTGACTGAGCCCAACGCGTTTGTCGTATGTGGCCGAACCCATCCACGCGGGTTGCAACTTGTCATCGAGCTTTGCCGATTTCCAGAACCGCACATGGTGCCGCTGACGAGGATCATCTCCGACGGGTTGCTCGAATGCCAGGTCTTCCTTCCGCCCCCATAGAAACAGATTGCTGACTGGAGCTTTATCGTCCGGACGCTCGAGCACTGTGTCAGCAGCGATCTCGAAGTCGCTCTTCAGCCCTAGTGAATCAGCAACAAACCAACCGGCTTTGAACATCGCTTTTTTCAGATCTGCTTCGGATCCAATCAGCGCGACGTTCATCGGATCTCCCGGATGATCATCGGCGGTCATCGAAATCCCGGGAGTCTCGTCAATTGCCGGATGCCGATGCTCGTATGCAACCCAGCCCAGCGGCACGATGACGTATGCGACCAACAGATACGCAGCAATGATCCCCGCAATGACGAGCACAATCCCCTTGCCACGGCTTGCTTGCTTGGCCGTCGGGGACAATTCTGGCCGTGTTGGCTCCTGGGACGACTCACCTCTCGTCATTTTAGTACCTGATTTCTGGATTGTTCATGAGCAAACTTCCCGACGGCGACGCGGCAACGGCACTCGAACCTGGTTCCCTTCGAAAAGTCGGAATTTCGTAGGGGCGGGCCAGCGAGCAGTTCAAACACCACCCCGACAGGATAGCAACGAAGTCAGGCTGATGGAAGTAGTCAACGTCCATGCCAGGCAACGTCCTCGCTCAGCAGTTTGAAATTCTTTGACCAGACGCTTCCCTGTCTTCGTCTGGCTCACTTGAAGTTCCTTTTTGCGGTTCAACGACAAATGAAATGCGTAGAGTAAGGGCTGGTGCTTATACTCCGCGCGGTCCAATATGACACTTTTGCGCGACGGATGGTAACCCGAAGCGTCAGCGAGGGATTGGGATTAGCCGTCCTCGGTGACGTTTCGAGTGAATGTCATTTCCGGCTGCGTGAACAGGAAAAAGGGTCAGGGAGCGTCGGCGTAAGCCGGAGAGAGGTAGCGAATGAAAGAGTCGTACGAGGTAAGACCTAGCCAGTCGCCTTGGCCTCGAGTGATGCGGTGTATCGGGCAACTTGTACATCGAAGCGTTCACAGAGGCACAACCGGGCTGTGTATTGAACTCCGAAAACATCCTTTTGTGGTGGCCGACCTTGTCCTGACAGGGGGAAGGCAACAGTAATGTCGAACGATAATGGCGAGTCCGATATTACCCCCACGGAGTCTGAGACCACATGCACGGTTGGAAACCTTTCTCGCGGAAGCCGAGAGACCCCAGCGACATCCGTTTCTTTCAAGGAAACGGATCGATCGGAAAAGGCGCGATGCCATAACGCCGACATGCACGTCGCTGGCCGTGTTTTTTTTGGAAAGGGGCAGATGGTTCCAAAGGGGCAGATGGTTTCGTAGTACCTGAGAAGCAGACGAACAAAGCCGGAACACCGGTAGCGGAGTCTGTGGAGGAAAGGGGACCACCCGAGGGCATGTTGTGCGGTTTTGCACTCATACTGGACACAGAGCCAGGACTATGAGTCACTTTGCGAAATGCATGGCAACGGCATGTGG
>JBDNHX010000348.1:0-70884 GCA_041688565.1 Planctomycetaceae bacterium | reverse complement strand
GGCAGAAAGGACCTACAAAAGACAGTCCTTTCCGACAGAAAGGACCTGCATGAAAAGGCATCATGAAAGTTCTCGTCGCCAATCTTGGCTCTACCAGTTTCAAGTATCGCTTGTTCGACCTGTCGAACGAAGCGCAGCTTGCGAAGGGTGGCATTGATCGCATCGGACAACCGGATGCTCTGAGTGCATGCTCAGTACAGATCGGAAGTTACAAAGCAGAAACACAACAGTCCGTTCCGAATCATGCGGCGGCTGTGGGGATTTGCCTTGATCAACTGACGGATGCCGAACATGGCTGCCTGAAGTCAGTGAACGAAGTCGGCGGCATTGGGTTCAAGGCCGTCTTTGCAGGTGACCTCAGCGGCGTGCGAATCGTCGATGAGGCTCTACTGAAGAAGATGGAAGATCTGTCAGACATTGCTCCGGCTCATAACCCGCCGTATGTGCGAGCGATGAGACAACTGCAGCAGGCGTTTCCGCAGATTCCTCTTGTGGCTGCTCTGGAAACCGGCTTTCACGAAACCATTCCGTTTGAACATCGAGCCTATGCGGTACCTTACGAATGGTACACCGACTTTGAAATCCGCCGCTGGGGATTTCACGGTGCCAGCCATCGTTTCATCGCGGGTCGGATTGCGGAGATTTTGTCCGTTTCCGAAAAGGGGTCAGACCCTAAAACGCAAAAGGGTCAGACCCCTTTTCTGAAGGTCATCAGTTGCCATCTCGGTGGAAGTGCGTCGATCTGTGCGATTCGCAACGGCGAAAGCTTTGCCGCGTCGATGGGTATGAGTCCTCAGGGAGGCCTGCCGAATAACAATCGCGTGGGCGACTTCGATGCTTATGCAATTCCGGTGATCATGAAACGAACGGGGCTGACATTCGAGCAAGTCTTGACCGAAATGTCTTCGAAGGGTGGTCTGCTGGGCATCAGCGGGCTCAGCGGTGACTGCCGCGACCTGGAAGAAGCATCAGCGAAGGGACATGATCGAGCGGAGAAGGCTCTGAAGCTGTTCGAAGCGTCGATTCGTTCTTATGTCGGATCGTACATGGCATTGCTTGGCGGTGCGGATGTAATCGTCTTCACCGGCGGCATCGGTGAGAACAGTGATCGTATTCGAGCGAACGTTTGCCGAGATATGGAATGGGCGGGTGTCGAACTGTGCTCCATAAAAAATCAGGGCTTGAAGGGCGAAGTCTGCTTGAGCAAAGACAGCAGCAAAGTTCAGGTCTGGACCGTGCCAACGAATGAAGAACTCGTTGTGGCAAGGCAGACAGCGGAGGCGCTGCGCTGAGTTTCCAGTTTTCAGTCGTCAGTTTTCAGTAGAGGAGATTTTGGAGTTCGAGTTGTCACCGTTCACGAAGACTGCATTCCTGCGATTCACTGAACACTGAAAACCGAAAACTGAAAACTCCCGAAGGATTCCCATGTTCCTTGCTCGTATCACCGGAAGCCTTGTCGCGACTCATAAAGTTGAGTCGTTGATTGGGCAAAAGCTGTTGCTCGTGGAACCGCTGCGAGTCGATGAGAAAGATCAGAAGAGTCTGAAGCCAACGGGTCGCTCATTTGTAGTGGTCGATACCGTCGGGGCGGGCGAAGGCGAAGTGGTATTATGTGTTCAGGGTTCGAGTGCTCGGTTCACACCAGGAACAAAAGAACTCCCGATTGATGCTGCGATCATTGGAATTGTAGATACGGTGCAGGTGAAACAAAAATCGATCTACAAGGCTGGGGAGTAGAGATGGCTGAAATCAATCGGCAGAACGGCGAAAAAGACGTCGATGTTCCCGAATCTGATGGCAGCCTGCGTATCGCTCAAATCATGTCAGGGAGTTCAACTGCTTTCATCGGCATGCTTCTAGTTTATGTACTTCTCACGATGCCGCATTTGATTTGGTACGTGGACGATAAAGTTTCCCGTTCGTCCTACATCGGAATGGCTTGCCTCGTCGGCAGCTTTCTTTTTCCGAAGTGGGTTGCAACTTTTTACCTCCAAAACGTTCTTTCACCGAGAAACATTGTTCATTCAACATCGGAGACTTCAAAACAAATCGCAGACGTTTTTCGCCTCAAGAACAAAGTCGCACATGCTTTTCTGGACGCGACGGCAATCTTCAGCATGTTTCTGGCTTCTGGAAAAGGTAGTGGTATTCAAATTGCGTTTATCGTCGTGTCATTGGGTCTTTCGATCTGGATATTTCCAACTTGCCCAAGTCAGGAAAATTGGGTTCGTCGTCAACTTGCAAAGGCTGGAATCGAGTGAACGACAATCCTTACTCAGTCGGCGAGCAACCGACCCTCAACGATACCAACCTGCAAGGGCCTGAGTTTGAAGGAGCGGTTCGTGGAATGCAGGTTATCGCGGCGGCGATGATGATTGGAGTGTTGAGTTTGTTGTTGGTGGTTATCTTGACGCTCGCGGGTGATACCCTCGGATTGAACAACCCGAGCGTCATGACTTTGGTTGCAGCAGGATTTTCGACTCTGATGATCGTCAATTATTTTGTTGTTCCCAGATTCGTTGCGAAGGCCCTCCTGAAGCAGGCGGTATCGAATGACTTAATCAACAAGGATGAGCCGTCGAAGCAGCAAGTTCTTGTTGGAATCTATCGCACTCATATGATTGTTGGATTGGCACTGCTCAAAGGAGCTGCGTTCTTTAATTTAGTCGCCCTGATGACAAGTAAAAACGTACTTTCGTGGTGCGCGGTATGGGCACTATTGGGTTTGATGCTTTTCAGATCTCCAACGCGAACCAGGGTTTCATTCTGGGTACAGGATAAGTTGAGGGAATTGCAAATGTAGGCGAGCGGCAGGGCGTTAGCCCTCCGTGTATACGCCGTTGTGGCCGGTCTCCTGACCGAGCCACAAGCGTTGACCGCAGGTCTCCCATGTATGGGAGACCTGCGGTCAGCGTGGCTGCGGGGGTCAGGAGACCCGCGCAGAACAGGAGGGGTCAGGAAACCCGCGCAGAACAGTGAACAAGTCTTGAAAGAAATCAAACTATGCAAGCAACAGCCAACGAACAAACGATCCGTAACATTGTTCAGGAAGTCCTGACTCAGCTGACCAGCCGCAATGGTGGTGCCGCGAAGGTCAACGGCGCCGCCGGTCCGGACACTCGCTGGGGCGTGTTCAGCACCGTCGACGAAGCCGTCGCGGCGGCTCAGAAGAGCTTTGAGAAGCTCAGCCACGCTTCACTGGAAGACCGCAAGAAGGCGATCAGTATCGTCAAGCAAATCTGCGATGAACAGGCTGAAGAGTTGGGCCGTCTGGAATTCGAAGAAACCAAGATTGGTCGACTGGAACACAAGATCGCCAAGCTGAAGGCGATCAAAGATGTGCCCGGAGTTGAATTCCTCCGCACAGACGCCATCAGCGGCTCACATGGCTTGATGATTACCGAGTACGCTCCTTTTGGAGTCATCGGTGCGATTACTCCGGTGACCCATTCGCTGCCAACTCTGGCTGGCAATTTTGTGAACATGGTCGCAGCGGGCAATACGATCGTCTGCAATCCACATCCAAACGGAGCAAAGATTGCCAGCGAAGGCGTGCGTCGCTTTAACAAGGCCATCTTTGCGGCAACCGGGCTGGAGAATCTAGTCAACATCATCGGTACGCCCACCATTGAATCGGCTCAGCAGGTCTTCGATCACCGCGGCGTAAAGCTGCTTGTCGTGACAGGTGGCCCCGCGGTGGCTCGAGCAGCTTTGCAGAGCCCAAAACGTGCGATCGTGGCTGGTCCTGGAAATCCGCCAGTAGTCGTGGATGCAACCGCCGACATCGAGAACGCGGCCAAGTCGATTGTGGCTGGTGCAGCATTTGACAACAGTCTGCTGTGCATCAGTGAAAAAGAAGTGTTCGCGGTGAAGGAGATCTTTGACTCGCTGATGACGGCCGTTTCCAATCATGGCGGTTTCCGCATGAATGCGGCTCAGATTGCCGCGTTCACAGCCAAAGCCTTTGGGCCTCCGAAAGAGCCGGGCGGGCATCATGTCCTGAACCGTGATTTCATCGGCAAAGATGCTGCCTGGCTGGCCGCTCAGATCGGGCTGAATGTTCCGGCCAGCACTCTGATTCTGTACGGTGAAACGGACGAGCACAATCCGTTTGTGACTGAAGAGCAGATGATGCCGTTCATCCCGTTCGTTCGAGCCAACTGCAGCGATCATGCGATTGCTCTGGCGAAGAAGTACGAACACGGCTTCGGCCACACCGCGATCATCCATTCTCGCGACGTGCACACGATCACGAAGATGGGACGCATCATGAACACAACACTGTTCGTCAAGAACGGCCCGTGCATGGCGGGACTCGGACTGGGCGGCGAAGGTTATCTGTCCTTCAGTATCGCCACCCCCACCGGCGAAGGCGTCACCAGCCCAATGACGTTTACAAGGCAGCGAAGATGTGTGATGGTGGATGATCTGAGGATTATATAGGGTTTTCAGTTTTCGGTTTTCAGTGTTCAGATAAGCACATGAGGAACCGCAATGTTCCATTCGTTTGAAGATCTGGAAGTCTGGAAATCGGCGTGTGGCCTTGCCGTGCATGTTTATGAACAACTCCGCGAATCCCGAGACTTTGGATTGCGAGATTAAATGCAGCGTGCATCGATTTCGATAGCATCGAATATTGCAGAAGGGGGCTGAACGAGGAGGTAAAGACTTTCTGAGGTTTTTGTCAATTGCACGTGGATCATCGTCGGAGCTTCGAACTCAGGCGTACATTGCACAGAAAGTCGGAGCCATCAATCAGGAAGCGATGGAACACATTGTAACGGAAACCCGTCGAATCAATCGTATGCTGGTTTCACTGGCGAATGCACTGGGGCGTTCGTCTGAAAACTGAAAACTGAAAACTGAAAACCCTCACTTGCAAACCGCTCGAGTTATAGGGCACGCAACGGCCACCATGAAACATCCGTCAATGAACGGCTTGAAACTGGTGGTGTTGCAGCCTTTGGATATCAACAACGAACCTGATGAGTTTCCTCAGCTGGCGATTGATCCGCTGGGTGCTCGTCAGGGCGATTATGTTTTCTTTACCAGCGATACCAAGTACATCCAGGAACTAACGAAGCGCAAGGATTCGCCAATCCGGTTCTCCATTCAGGGCATTATGGATGAGCAACCGGAACCATCTCGTAAAACTTCAAAACGCAGAACATAACAGAAGAATAAAGTTTTCAGTTTTCGGTTTTCGATGTTCAGTTAATCACAGTAGTGCTGAGCTGAATTCAGATCTTAAACCTGCCCTGAAAACCGAAAACTGAAACCCCAGGCCAAATGACCATCGACCCATTATACATCGATCAGATCGTCCAGAACGTCATGCGCGAGATGAAACTCCGCACGACGTTGGCGGATGCTGGCGTGTCTGCGGTGAAGCCTGCAGAAGTGAAGGCTGCTCCGTTGACTGGGGCGGGGGATGCGGCGGTCCAGATTTTGGCGAAGGTGATCACTGAAGACGTATTGATCTCAGCAGGAGCGGCGGGGAAGACAGTATCGATCACCTCCGGTGCGATTGTGACTCCGTCCGGCCGCGACTTCATCAAAAAAAACGGTGTGCGCGTCTCGAGTGCGATATCAAAACCGACAGGCGTGTCGTCAGGCGCTTTGATTTTGATTGGAACCAGCCCGGTGATTCAGTCGGCCGCGACATCCGCAGGCTGGGCAGCATCGGCTGCGGGTTCAGAAGTCGAAGCGGCGTCTGCTGCTGCATCAAAGCTTTCATCAAGCCTGGTGGCGACTTGTGGTGGTGAGCCATCTGTGGTGGCGTGCCTGCTGAATCGCAAACCGGAAGTACGAGCCGCCGTAATTACAAAGTCCACAAACCTGATGACATTGACCACCGTGATGAGTCCGCATGTCGTATGCCTGGATTCATCCGGCTGGTCGTTTGGCGACATTTTGAAACTGCTGAGATCACTCTCAGCAGCCAGTCGGCCACGGGGATGGAATGAAATCTAGAAGGAGGTTTTTCGGGTTGAGGTTTTCGGAACATCGGATAATCGTGTCTCTGCGTTTATCTGAAAACTGAAAACTGAAAACTGAAAACCTGTGTTCAAACAATTATGAGAATCATGGAATGCATCGGTCGAGTCACGCTGTCGAAGTGGGATCCGACTCTAACGGGGGCCAGCTGGAAACTGGCGGTGCCTCTGATGCATGCAGGGTTGAAAGGCGACGAAGCTGGACGCACGGAGCCGATCATAGTTTACGACGATATGGGAGCTGGCATTGGCAGCCTGATGGCTGTCACAGAAAGTGCCGACGCCTCAACACCTTTTTATCCGAACTCAAAACCAATCGACGCCTACAACGCGGCGATTCTTGATACGGTCGATGTGGAATAGAAAACGCAGGTTCTCAGTGTTCGGTTTTCGGTGTTCAGAAAAACACAGGGAACTGCAAATCACTGAACACTGAACACTGAACACTTTTTTTTGCGAAGTAAAAACCATGGCTAATAAATGGAACAGCGGAATTAACGACCGAGGCCTTAAAGAAGAGATCTGCGAGATCGGCCGACGGGTTTATAATAAGGGCTTTGCGGCGGCGAATGACGGGAACATCAGCATCCGAGTCGGCGAGAACGAAGTTCTTTGTACGCCCACGATGATCTGCAAAGGCTTCATGAAACCTGAAGATATTTGTGCGGTCGACATGGAAGGCAAGCAGATTGCCGGCATTCGCAAACGAACGAGCGAAGTTCTGCTGCATCTGGAGATCATGAAACATCGACCGGATGTTAAGGCGGTTGTTCACTGTCATCCGCCGCACGCGACAGCGTTTGCTGTCGCCGGCGAACCCATTCCTCAGTGCATTCTGCCGGAAGTGGAAGTCTTCATGGGCGAAGTGCCAATCGCTCCGTATGAGACTCCGGGCGACCACAGATTCGCGCAGACGGTTGTGCCGTTCCTCAAAGCGACGAACACCATCATTCTGAAAAATCACGGCACCGTTTCGTTCGGCAAAGACTTGCAGGACGCGTATTGGAAGACCGAGATTCTCGACGCATACTGTCGCATTCTTTTGCTCGCAAAGCAGATTGGACAGCCTCAGTACCTGAACGAACAGAAGAGCCGCGAACTGCTCGACCTGAAAAAGAAATGGGGCTTCGACGACCCTCGCTTCCACAACGAAGACTGCGACCTCTGCGGCAACAGCGCGTTTCGAGAAGGCTACAAGGAAAACATCCCGGTTCAGCGAGCTTTCGACCCAGCTCCATCATATCCCGGCATTCTGCAGAAGGCCTGCGGCACCGCATGTGAAACAAAGCCGGTCGATGCGAATGAAGATCTGGTCCGGATGATCACCAGCCAGGTTTTAGCAGCGTTGGGGAAGGCGTAGAGAAAAGGGTTTTCAGTTTTCGGTGTTCAGTTTTCAGTGAACCGCAGGTGGCTGTGTTGGCTGAGCGATGAGCAATCGAAAGCGGAGAGCGGAAATCACAACTGAAAACTGAAAACTGAAAACTGAAAACTTGAGTCGAAGGCGAAGCCGAATGAAAGTCAGCATTATTGGTGGTGGTGGACTGGTAGGTTCCTGTGCCGGATTTGCTCTGCAGGCCGGGAAGATTGTCAGTGAAATCAATCTGATTGACGTCAACCAGGAACTATGTGAAGGCCAGGCTCTGGACCTGCTCCACGGTGCGTCCCTGATGGCGCCTCAGAAGATCACCAGCAGCGGTACTGAGGGTGCAAAAGATGCGGACGTGATCGTCATCACCGCTGGCCTTCGACGTAAGCCGGATGAAAGCCGACTGGACCTCATCAACCGCAACGTCGTACTGTTTCGCAGCATCATGGCTGACGTGAAGAAACATGGCTTCAAGAAGGAAGCCATCGTTTTCGTCGTGTCGAATCCTGTGGACGTGCTGACCTATCTGGCCGTGAATGAACTGGGGCTGCCAGCGTCACAGGTCATTGGCTTGGGCACAGTGCTCGATACGACGCGACTCCGCAGCATGCTGGCTCAGCGGCTCAATGTTCCGCCTACGCAGGTGAACGTGACAATCTTCGGCGAGCACGGCGACAGCATGGTTCCGATCTGGTCGGCCGCTCAGATTGCCAACCTGCCTCTGGAAAAATTCCCCGGCGTTAACACAACGCTCATTGCCGAAGTCGAAAAGAAGACTCGTGGCAGCGGAGCGGAAGTCATCAAGAAGAAAGGTGGAGCCGGCTTCGCGGTCGGCGTTTCCATCGCTGATGTAGTACACAGCATTGCGTTGAACGACCGACGTATTCTGCCAGTGAGCTCGCTGATGAGCGGTGCGTATGGTCTGCGAGACGTCTGTCTTTCGATCCCGACCGTTGTGGGACGTTCAGGCGTGCAGAGCCACATCGAAGTCGATCTTTGGTCCAAGGAAAAAACAGCACTTGTGCAGAGCGGCACTGTGCTCAAAGAAACGATCAGCAAAGTCCTGAACGGGTGATGCTTGTCCGAGACTGTTACAAATTGCAGGGGCAGCGTTCAACGCTGCCTTTTTTTACGTCCGCGATTCGATTCGCATAACGCCCAGCGGGCGATGACACCCTGAAAACCATCGCCTTGATCTGCGGCAGTCGGGACGTCGTCGGGCAAAAATCCTGACGCGATTGTAAAACTGCAGCAAAATCTGATCTTTCTTGAACAGTGGGATTCGTAGTATCCTGCTCAAAGTGGACTGCGGCAGGAATTGCCGAAGCCACCGGGTATCTGACAAATCCTGCTGAATTGGCATGCCGGCTGCTCTATCGCACCGACAAGTCGGTTGCTGGCAAGTCTGACAACAACTTCCAGAATCAGAAGCGATTGTTTTTGAATCGCAGTGTCGGAAATTCTGCGATCTGCACGGTGCGGCGTCATTCTGCTTTCGCAGCGAGAACAGCTCAGTGTTGATGTTCAGGGAATGGATTTCCTGAAACGACCGAACAGGTCATGACCGAATATCCTGGATGTTTCGGCTCACGCTCAAACGGCAAACAGATTTCTGCTTGCTCGGATTTTTCTTCAGGCACGGAAGCCAGTTATGAAGATGATCATGCTGTTGATGATGTTGGCCGACACCGAGATCGGCCCGACGACCACTCCCGATGTGCAGCTGCTGGACTTCACCGCCAGCTATTGCCAGCCATGCCAGCAAATGGTCCCCATCCTGCAGCGAATGGAGCGAGACCGCTTTCCGGTACGCCAGATTGACATTACCGAAGAGCATGAACTGGCTCGACGATTTAAAGTGGATCGTGTTCCTACGCTTGTCCTTCTGGTCGAAGGCAAAGAAACAAAACGCTTTGTGGGCCTGACTGACGAAGCGGAACTTCGCAGTGAGATGAACAAGGCCGCTCGCCAGCTTGCAGAAAGCCGAGGCGAGCAGACTACTCCTGCCATTGAGGTCACTCCGACAGAACCAAAAACGGCCGAGTTAGAAAAACAGGACCCGCCAGCGGAACGTTCATCACTGAGCGACATATTTCGAAAAATGCTTCCTGGCGGCAACCGAACAACAGCTCTGGAATTCCCCAACGTCCGTGCTCAAAGTCCTGAAATAACGGCCGAACAACTCAAAGGTATTGATGCCGCATCAGCCGCAACAGTGCGAGTTCGTGTGGCTGGAATTTCCACAAAAGACAAAGCTAAGGTTCAGGACGTCGGCACCGGGACAATCGTTTACAGTGCTGCTGGTCAGGCGATCATTCTGACCGTTGCGCATGTTTTCCTCGATATCGCCACGAAGGACGCAGTCGTTGAGGTGGAGCTTTTTGAAAATGGCAAGGCGGTCCCTTATCCGGCGAAGTTGATCGGCGGAGATCACAATTCCGATCTCGCATTTTTAAAGATTCAGACATCAAAAATTATGCCGTCAGTTCGCCTGTCTGAAGTCGCGCCGAAAATCGCAAAGGACCAGGCACTGATAAGCTTTGGCTGCAACAACGGCAGCGATCCCACACGGCTTGAAACAAAGGTGGCTGACATCAATCGCTACCGCGGCCCTGCCAATCTGGTGTGCACGACAGACCCCGTCAGCGGCCGTTCAGGTGGCGGACTTTTTAATACCAGCGGCCAACTTGTGGGAGTCTGCAGCTGTGCAGATCGAAAACGCGAGGAAGGTCTTTACATGGCGCATGACACAATCATGAAGCTGGTTCAAAGCCTGAAGCTACAGTCCATTCTGGAGACTCCTGCAGGCATTGGCGAAGATGCGGCCACATCCTTTCAGAATCTTCTGGCGGACAAATCTGCGCCTGCAGAAAATAACGCAGGTTCTCTTACAGCGCCATCCGAGCCGCTGGCCAACGCAGAACCATCGTTCGATGAAGTTGATGAAGCGACCGCCGCTCTGCCAGGGGACACAGAGGTTGCATTTGCCGATGGCGCTGAGTTGAGCGACGCTCCTCTCTTCTCAGAATCCACTCCGGAGCAAGCCAAAGAGAAACTTCCCGCAGCCCTGTCCACTGCAACTGCGGCGGGTCCGAAAGTGACGATCCTGATTGATGACAACACGCCTGGTGCTCAGACAAAGGTGATTGTGATTCCTCAGGCAACTCCGTGGATGATGGAATTGCTGACCGGCGAATCCAATGAGCCTTCGGCTTCGACAATTGCCGCCATCAAGCGATCTGCCGCTGAGGCGACGTCGGCACGCCAGTCGACAAGGTCCGCAAAACGTGGCTCACAAGCCAAAGCGATGTCTCAGGCCCCTTAAGGCAAACGCAGCGTAGTCGCCGTCTGCATCTCCTCTCTGGTGGACTTCAGAGCTCGGCATTCCAAAGATGCCGGGCTCTGTTCATTTCAGCCGCGTGGCAAAACGTTAGTCTCAGAGCAAAAGAGCCCTATGCCGATTTCCGAAGACGTCCGAGAATGCGTTCGAAATCGTCGTTGTTGCCGAAGTGAATCACGATCTGACCCGAGTCATTTTTCTTCTGGCGGATATCAATCTTCGCCCCAAGAATGTCTCGCAGATTTTCCTGCAGTGATAGAACATGGTTGGATAACGCTGGTTTTTCACCAGACACTGAAGAAGTGTCGGAGCCCGATGGCAAGGACAATGTCCCGGCCTTCAGCATCTCCCGAACGATTTCTTCCGTACGACGAACAGACAGCTGTTCCTGTTCAATCTGGCGAGCCAGTTCGCACTGCTGGGCTTCAGACAGTGGCAGGATGGCCTTGGCGTGTCCACCACTAATTCGCCCTTCACGCAACATTTTCTGAACAGCGTCCGGCAATTCCAGAAGCCGCATCATGTTACTGACGTTGGCTCGACTCATGCTCAGCTGGCGAGCCAATTCTTCGATCGTGCCTCCGAAGCGGTCCAGATAGTCCTTGAAGGCTCGCGCCTTTTCCAGCACGTTCAGGTCTTCACGCTTCAGATTTTCTTCCAGTGCCGCTTCGCTCGACTGGCGATCACCAAATTCGATCACTCGGCAGGGGACTGTTTCCATACCCACCTGCTGAGCGGCACGCCAGCGGCGTTCACCGGCAATCAGCTGATATCCGGCTTCACCGTCGGGACGGATGCGTACCAGCAGCGGCTGCAGCAGACCGTGGCGACGGATGCTTTCGGCCAACTCGTCGATGGCCGCCTGTTCAAAATCCCGTCGAGGCTGAAAGGGATTGCGTTCGATCAGCTCAAGCGCAATCTCATCCGAAGCTGGAGCCGGTGGCGCGGACGCGGCATGCATTGGGATGGTTGCTGGTCGCGGGCCCTCGGAGTCCTCCATGCCGCTGCTGCCCAGCAAAGCATTCAGACCTCGGCCCAGTCGTCGCTTCATTCCGCCATTTGCCTGATCAATCGTTTGAGCGTCCATTGCTTTCGCCTCGAACTCTTCTGCAGTGTACTGGTGGCTGGATGCGGGATTGTAATCTCGCCATCATTCTTCAGGCGGCCCTTGCCACACGCCTGACCGGCGCTGGAAATCCCGTCGTTTTTTACTCATCGGCACAACCGTCACAGTCAATGCAGTCCGGATTTCCGAATTGTTTGCAGCGGCAAAAACTGCCGAACGACAGGGCAGAAACCTGAGGCTGGGAATTCATTGTGAGAATCGTTTCCGACGCAAACGGAGCCTTTTCTAACAGCTCGGGGCGCACCATCAATACTCGGCCGCAATCCATGTCCGTGTGCTCAACGTTTCCCCGGTCGCATCCAGCGTGACAGCCGTCTTCCACTGCAGCACGCCGAACGGCAACTGGTCGCAATAAAGTACATCGCACCGATGCCAGCATTTTCCGAAGACTCGATCATCCACAACAACACGTGCCGCAGCGCGATCCACCTTCCAGGCTTTCGCAGGGTCTGATTTCGAAGGAATCCATGTTGGGCCGGCCGCATTGAAGTAGCGTGACTCCGGCAGGGCGCGCAGCAAGTCGCGCAAGCTGGCGATCAGATCCGACGAACCTCCGGCGGACGGTATCACAAAACTTTCCACCGGCTGTCCCGACATCATTTTTCTTCGATCCAGCAACACGGCCTGCTGGACACTATCCAGATCGCCGGACACGGTGACCACGTCTTCGTTCGTCGTCCCCGCGGACGCCACGACAGTCAGCGTGAATCGTTGGCCGTCGCTGCTGAGCCAGGTCATCGAAGCACCAGGCTTCGCAGGGATGTTACTGAGCACCGTGGCACGTTTCGGATCGAACGGAGTGACTGGTGTTCGATAGTGAATCCATCTGGCGGATTCCATTTGTTCATACAGCCACGAAGGTCTCCACGGCCGGTTCAACGACCAGCTGACAGAGATTATCGAAACAAATAAAAGCAGTGCAGCAAGACTTCGAAACCCGCGCTGCTGCCACTTCTCCAGAACCGGTGCGATAGTGATCCACCAGAATGGCGACAGCCACAGCATCCATCGCAGCCCGACTGAGTTGCCGCCGTAGTTGTAATTCTGAGTCCGCGTGAGATAAAAGCCGAACGTCACAAGGGTCATCAAGCCGCCGGCGAGAATCAGCAATCGCCGCGTTGAGCGTTCTCGTTGCACCATGCCCAGCCACCACCCCAGAATGACGAGACACAGCACAGGCGTCAGCGACAGCAGTCCATGATGTCCCAGCACACAGTGAAAAAAATAAACCAGCGGCGATTCGGTGCTGGCATCAAGGTCTCGGGGATTGGACCAGTAGCTGGGAATGCCGTTGTGTTCGTAGACGTAGGTTTCAGAACCATACGTTGCATAAAACGGCCGAACTCCGCCGGTTGCCATCCAGTTCGTGACAAAGAAAGCTGCGATCGGAATGGCAGCCGCCGGAATGAACCATCGCAGTGTGACCTGCCGACTGATAACGAACGCAAGGACAAACGCGAGGACACCCATCTGGGCGGCAGGCAGCTCAAAGCAGGCGGTCAATGCAGAGAAGAATCCGAGAGCAGCGAAGTCTCGTCTGCGTGACGTCGACGCTTCATGTAAACTCAGAATGCGGGCCGCAGCGGCGAGCGCAAACATGGCACAGGCTACCGCCGGCGTGTGATTGTTCAGCGTCGTGAGGTAGGGATTCAGGATGGAACCGAATCCCGCGGCGGCCAGCACAAAGAGGCGTGCTTCCAATGAGCTTCCAAATGTCCTCAGGCAGCCGCTGAGAGAACGCAGTGCAAAATAGAACGGGATGACATTCACAATCAGCAGCAGCAATCGCGTCACCAACGCCGTCTCATTGAACAGCCCATAACCGAGCGTGGACCGCTCAACGGCATACAACCCGGCTACCAGAACGGACAGCAGCGGCGGCTTGGACGAATAAAAATGCCACGGTTCAGATTCGCTCGTTCGGTAGCGAACCTTGTCGATCGTGGACCAGCGGCCCACAGCATCGATCTCATCGATCTGAAACGTCCGTCGTTCCACGAGCGACCAGACTGTCGCCCAGCGCGAGCGGTCATTGGCACTCTGCAGCGGCGGAGCCTGAAGGACGGCTGCAGTGATCACAGCCGTGGCTGCAAGAATCAGAATATGCTCAACGACCGAAAGTCGATAAGCCGTCGCCCGCTCTTCAGGAGCCGTTGAGATCATGGAGTTTATGCCTCTGAGAGTCTGACCTGCGAACCGTCGAGCCGATGACAATCGCGCCGATAATCAAAACTGGTAATGTACGGGACGGCCTGATTTTGTCATCCACTACCGGATGACTGCCCGAAAGTCCTCGTTTTTCTTCGCGGTTCCGGCCAAATCGGCCTGCGTCGTTGATTGATCTGAGGCAATGGTTGATAATGTCGGGTCTTGATTTTCAACATCACATGCAAAATGCGCCGGGCAGAAATCTGTCAGCGGTGGTTTGCCAACGGATTTCTTCTGGAAAATGGTCCCTGGGACCGCTAATCGAATGAACGCTGCTAATTCCACCGCATCCGGTCGTCCTCTGCAGGACGTCAACATCATCGGTACTTTGCCGCTGATTTCTCCTGCGGAACTGAAACGCGAGTTTCCCGTGTCACCCACCATTGCCGAACATGTCGGGCAGTCGCGTGGCATCGTCGAAGAGATCCTGCGAGGCAACGACAAGCGAGTCATCGCCATCGTGGGGCCGTGTTCGATTCATGACACGGGGATGGCTCTTGAGTATGCTCGAAAGCTGAAGCAGGTTGCCGATGAAGTCAGCGATCGCCTGTTCGTCGTGATGCGAGTTTACTTCGAAAAGCCGCGCACGACCGTCGGCTGGAAGGGATTGATCAACGATCCGCATCTGAACGACACGTTTGACATCGCCACTGGCCTGCGGAAGGCTCGTCAGATTCTGCTCGACATCAACACGGTGGGCTTGCCAGCCGCGACGGAGATGCTCGAACCGATTACTCCTCAATATATAGCCGACCTGATCACACTTGCATCGATTGGTGCACGGACAACCGAATCACCGACTCACCGGCAGATGGCCAGCGGGCTTTCGATGCCGGTCGGATTTAAGAACAGCACCGAAGGCAGTCTGGAAGTCGCAATCAACGCGATGAAGGCCGCCCGGGCTCAGCATAATTTTCTGGGCATTGATAACGATGGCAAAACATGTGTCATGAGCACTCGCGGAAATGAACTGAGCCATCTAATTCTCCGCGGTGGACGCAACGAGCCGAACTACCAGGCCGAACATGTGGCTGAAGCCAGCCACATGCTGCGTGATGCAAAGCTGCCGCCACGACTTGTTGTGGACTGCAGCCACGCCAATTCCAGCAAAGACTATCGTCGTCAGCCGGTCGTCTGGACGGATGTGATTCAGCAGCGCGCGGCCGGTAACGAAGAGATTGTTGGGCTCATGCTGGAAAGCAATCTTAACGAAGGCGCACAGGCTCTGACCGAAGACCTGTCCAAACTGAAACACGGTGTCAGTATTACCGACGGCTGTATCAGTTTCGAGGAAACTGCCGACCTGCTGCGATCCGCCCGAAAGATGCTTTCCGCGTCATCCACCTGAGCGGCAAAACACTGTCAGCGAGCCGCTGGCTGAAATTCCCGCGGGCCAGCCCCCGGAGGGTCCACTCCGGGCAATCAGGCATTCTGAAGATCACCCTGTCCGATTGTCGCGCCGTCGAATTGTCGCCCCGTGCCAGCTTGCCTGGCATGAGCGGGAGTTTTGTGGTTAGACAACGAGAACAAACGCGAGGCCGCCCCGGTTGGCTCGTCCAACCGGAACGGAAAGTTTTTGCACGATGCAACATGAGTAACGCAGGGAAACTTAGCTTGCTGCCAGGCGAGCTGGGCAGGGGAGCCGGTTTTCTCGGGCGCGTGTGCTAACTTCAAAACTTTCGCTCATGTCGGGCAAGCCAACATGGGGCGGGAAGCGATCGCGTCTGAAGTCTTTCTCGGGGTCTCCGTCCGGCTTGCCCGGGCGGAACCTGCTTTCAAGGCCGAAATCCGTGGTCGTTGCCAGGCTCAACCTACGGAAAGTCATCAGCAACCGGTGCGAAAAGGCTGGCTGGCGGAGTCTCGCCGGTTCTCTCCCTGCGGATGATCATTCTCAAGATCGCCCTGTCCGCTCCTTCCGGTTGCGACTACAATTTTGTTTTGACACAGGGTTTGCTCCCATAAATGTCGGTGAAGGATGCCGGCGGGCGAATCCGGCTTTGGTGAGATCTGATGTCTGTTTTGATTGTTGCCTCGGACGTGAAGGACTGGCCGTTCGAGATTCCGGGAGTCGAAGTCGTCGATGCCTGGACCTATCTGACATCTCCTGAATTCGCGTCTGGAGGGCGTAGTTCGCGAGTCGTCAATCTGTGCCGTTCCTACCGCTACCAAAGCACCGGCTACTACGTGTCGTTGCTGGCAGAAGCACGCGGCCACAAACCACTGCCGGGCGTGATCACTCTGCAGGATCTGAAGACTCGCGGCAGTGTCAAGGTTCTCTCCGATGAACTGGATGAACTGATTCAGCAGAATCTCGCTCCCCTGCAATCCAACGAATTTACTCTCAGCGTTTATTTTGGACGCAACCTGGCTCGCCGCTACGATCGCCTGGCTCTGCATCTGTTCAATCTGTTTTCAGCGCCGCTGCTTCGATTTGAATTTGTTCGCTCGGAAGACGGTCAGTGGCAAATTCGCAAAGTGCAGACCGTGGCCGCGCACACATTGCCGGACAGCCACAAACCGTTCGTCGAAGAATCGGCTCAGCGTTATCTTTCCGGACGAGCGTCCTCGCCGCGATCAAAAAAGCGAACTCGCTTCGACCTGGCCATTCTGCACGACCCGGACGAAAAGCAGAATTCGCCCTCCAACGAACTGGCTCTCAAACGATTCATCAAAGCCGCCAAAGAGCAGGACGTTTATGCGGAGCTGATCACAAAGGACGATTACGGCCGGCTGCTGGAATTTGATTCGTTGTTTATCCGCGAGACCACTTTCGTCAATCATCATACCTACCGGTTTGCACGGCGAGCCGCCAAGGAAGGGATGGTAGTGATTGATGATCCGGTTTCCATTTTGCGATGTACCAACAAGGTGTATCTCGCTGAAATGCTGGCTCGCCACAAGATCGACATTCCGCGATCCATCGTTGTTCATCGTGACAACATTCATCGCATTATCGAAGAGCTTGGTTTCCCGTGTGTTCTCAAGAAGCCGGACAGTGCGTTCTCACAGGGCGTTGTGAAGGCGACTTCCGAAGAAGACCTGCGTGCGAAGATTGCCGACTTTTCCGGCGATTCTGAACTGTTGATCGCTCAGGAATTCCTGCCGACGACGTTCGACTGGCGAATCGGGATTCTGGACCAGAAGCCGCTGTATGCCTGCCGCTATTTTATGGCCCCCGGGCACTGGCAGATCGTCAAACAGGAACGCGATGGTCGCGGTCGATATGGAAAAACGGAAACTCTTCCGGTGGAGCTGGCTCCTCGGAAGGCCGTAAAGCTGGCTCTGAAAGCCGCCAATCTGATTGGCGATGGTTTGTATGGAGTCGATGTGAAAGAATCGAATGGAAACTTTTACATCATTGAAGTGAACGACAATCCCAATGTCGATGCCGACAGCGAAGACGCCGTCCTGAAGGAAGATCTGTACAACCGAATCATGGAAGTCTTCGTACGACGCATGGAACAAAAGAAGTCCCGACTGGACGACTGACAGTCTGCTTCGATCGCTGAAAAGCGTGCGCCATCCGGTAACCACAATAACAACGGTAGCCGGCAGATTCCGTCAGTCGGCGGAGTTGTGGCAACGAGATTCCGTGTCTGCCCTGCAAAAGGATAAAGCTAGACGTGACTGAGACTGCTCAAAAGAAACTGGGACTGTTTGAAGCCTACGGCGTTGAGCTGGAATACATGATTGTCTCCAAAGACAATCTGGACGTTCTGCCGGTCTGTGATCGGCTTATCGAAGCTGAGTGCGGCAAAATCGAATCCGAAATTGAACGAGGTAAAATTGCCTGGTCAAACGAATTGGTTCTGCACGTTATCGAACTCAAAACGGCTGCCCCCGAAGCCAAACTGACTGGACTTGCCAGCGAGTTTCAGGCACAGATTCGGCAGATCAACAAGCGACTCAGCGATCTCGGCGGCATGCTGATGCCTTCTGCCATGCACCCATGGATGGACCCGTTTCGTGAAATGCGATTGTGGCCTCACGATTACAGCGCGGTGTATGAAGCCTTCAATCGCATCTTTGATTGCCGAGGTCATGGCTGGGCCAACCTTCAGAGCGTTCATCTGAATCTGCCGTTTTTCGGTGATGACGAATTTGGGCGTCTGCATGCGGCCGTTCGCCTGATTCTTCCGCTGCTGCCCGCCATTGCAGCGGCCTCCCCAGTTGTGGAAGGCCGTCTGACCGGACGCATGGACAATCGCCTGAATGTGTATCGCACGAACTCCCGAAAAATTCCCATGGTCGCTGGAAAGGTCATTCCCGAGCGAGCTTTTACTGAAGCCGAATACCATCAGCAAATTTTCGAACCGTTGTTTCGAGAGATCGCCCCTCATGATCCTGATGGAGTGCTGCAGGATGAATTCCTGAACGCGCGCGGTGCCATCGCCCGGTTCGGCCGAGGTTCCATCGAAATTCGCGTGATCGACATTCAGGAATGTCCGGCTGCGGATCTCTCTGTGCTGCAGGTCACTGCTGCCGTTTTGAAAGCCCTGACCGACCAGAAATGGTGTTCCCTCGAAGAACAGAAGTCCGTGGAAATTGAACCTTTGCATGCGGTGCTGCTGAATGCGATCGACAAGGCCGATCAGGCGGTGATCGATGACCAGGCGTTGCTGCGACTGTTTGGCTTTACACGAGCCACGTCCTGCACTTTGAACGAACTCTGGCGGCATCTTTACGACGAAACATGTCCCACGATGGATCTGGAAACACGTCGAGCGTTTGAAAACATTCTGGAGTACGGCCCGCTGGCTCGCCGCATTCAACAACGCCTGGCGAAGGATTCCTCCATGCTGCAGATCACGGAAGTCGCCTGCCAGTTATGTGACTGTCTTGCGATGGGCCAGCAGTTCGGCGTCCGACGTCGATAGCGGGGCGTTATTCGGTCGGATGTTCTTCGAACTTCGATCGGTATTCCTCAGGAATCTCCAGCGATTCCAGGGACTGCCCGGGTCGAACAATACAACATACGGTCTTCATTGTTCCTCGAGCGATGGGCCGTTCACCGTTGCGAAAGAGGACATCGAACGTCAGTGACTTCATCCCGATTCGCTGGATCGTGAGCGACACCGACAGCACGTCTTCGTACCGAGCCGGAGACTCAAAGCGGCATTGAGCCGAAACGCGAGGCCAGCCGATTGTGCTGCCATCCGGGAGATGTCGCACGATCGACACTCCCTGAGACCGAAAGAATTCGTGTTCGATCTGCTCCATCCACTTGTAGAAGTTGGAAAAGTGTACAATCCCGGCCATGTCAGTTTCGCAAAACTCAACACGGCGAGTCATCTGATACGAAGAAGCCATGACTTGCCTGATTTATAACGGACCCGAAGTTTTCAACTGCCTGATACCGACGTCGTGGCTCACGCATTGAGCCTGCTACCGAAGCGACCATCCGGCAGTCTTTTTAAAACGGCATGATAGCGAAGCCGAGTCTGCAAATCGAAGAGGCCAATTCCCGGACATCGCAGAATCCCCGGATTCGGTTCCTCACCCAATCGTGGCGGCTCAACGCAGATACAGGAATTCTTTCGTATTGAACATCGAATGGGCCATCGTCTGCCAGATGGATTGACTGCTCAGCTGATCCGCGTCCGCAATCTGTTCGGCTGCTGCAAAGTCTCGCACAGCCTCGGCCCATCGCGACAGTTCTTCACTTGAAGCGTGACGGCCAAACGCTTTTGAAAACATGTGCTGCAGCCGAGATTCCGCAGAACTGTCAGGCCGCTTGATCAGTTGTGTCGCCCAGAACGCCGCCTGATCGACAACAAACGGATCGTTCAATAATGTCAGCGACTGCGCAGGAGTTGTCGTCACATCGCGTCGCCCGGTGGGAATCTTGGGGGCCGGCTGATTGAACGTGGCCAGAAAACGAGGCGGCTCCATAATCGTCACTTTGGTGTAAATCGATCTCCGTCCCACGCCATCCAGGGGTCCTGAGAACAACCGTTTCTGCGGATCTTCATTCAGCCGATACGGGTTCGACGTCGGTCCATACAATGTTGTATCCAGACGGCCTGAAACCAGCAGCATGGCGTCTCGCAGTGATTCTGCATCCAGGCGATGCACAGGAAAATGATGCAGCAGCCGGTTCATTGGATCGGTGTCAGCCGCTGCTGCCATCAGTTGCTGGGACTGCTGCCATGTTTGACTCATCAGAATATTGCGAATCAGCTTCTTCGTGGACCAGCCTTCGTCCATAAATCGCTGTGCCAGATAGTCGAGCAATTCTGGATGCGAAGGCTGATCGCCCACATGGCCGAAATCGTCGGGCGTTGCGACAAGGCCCGTTCCGAACATCCAGTGCCAGACTCGATTCACATAGACTCTGGACGTCAATGGGTTGCGACGACTGGCCACAAGTTCTGCCAGTTCAAGACGCGTTCTGTCCGCCGGCTTGTGACCACACACATCCAGCAGAAAGCGTGCGGCTCCGTGAGGCACCGGTTCGCCCAGGTCATCGTAGTCACCACGAATGTTCAGCCGATAATTCAGCCGTTCGTCGATGTCCGCCATTCCATTGACTGTCACCGGTTCCTGCAACTGCTGTTCAACTTCGCGATAGCGTAACAGGGTCTTACGAAGTGGAGCTTCCGGCGCTGCGTCTCCAAAATCATTCCGCACCGCACCGCTGGCCAGCATCCAGTTCAGCAGACGCACATCTTCATCACTGGCCCGATCTTCCCGCCACGCAATCACAGCGTTTGTCATCAGGGTCTGATAACGCCTGGCGACATCATCCAGATCCACCGTCTGCGTCAGATTCTCTTTGAACAATGGCAGCAGCCACGCCAGCTCATCGTGTGGAGAAAACGGGGCCACATGTTTGACGACTCGACTGATCTGAAACCAGCTGCGAGGATCGGCCGCCTGCTCTTCGGAACAGGCTCCACCAAGACCCACGCGCGGAGGAAAATTGGGATTGCTCGTCTTCGTCGCATATTCAACGTAAACATTTCGATCAGTCATCGCTCCCAAACCATCGCCCATTTGCCATTTGGGAAATGGATCACTCACATACTGCTGGCGTTCCGTAAGAAATGCGTTGTCGACAACCGTTCTCCGCGCCGCAAAATCGCCTCCCGCCACTTCGAAACTCAAATGCCCCGGCCCAAGCGTTTTGGTTAACGGTGTCCGCAACGCTCCATTCATTCTCGGCGATAAAGAATTCGTACACAGACCTCCGAGCAGGATGGAATCGACCGTTTTGTCACCTGCAAGTGCAACCACAAAATCTCCGCGACGTACGATCTCACCCAAGCCCGCGCCATCCACCGACCAGCCCTGCGGAACGCCGTCGCGGAAGTCAGCGACAACGCTGAAGTGAGCCGCATTCTCCGTAGTCCGCCGTTTGTGTTCGTCTTCATATTTTTGCGTCAGCGCAGCCCATGCTTCGCTGACCGGCTGGCCATCATTCTTTGTCTTCTGAATTTGCTCCCAGACATGAAGCGGATCTTCCAGCGGGCGGGTACCAGCAGCGCCCGCGAGTTTCGTCAGGACTTCTGATCCCACACGGCCCGTATCTTCCAGCCAGCGTTCTGCGAGCAGCGTGCGCAGCTCGCGCTTCAGCTGCTTCAATTGATTGCGAGCGGACTCATTGCGCTGGGGCTGATCGGCGGTGTTGGTGACCCAGCGCGCACTCATGAATAATCCGCCGAGTGCGTAATAATCCCTCTGCGAAATTGCGTCCAGTTTGTGATCATGACAGCGTGCACACGCAATGGTGGTGGCTAGAAATGCTTTTCCAAAGGCGTCGATTTTATTGTCCAGCATCTCCTGATGGATGCCATTGAACTCGGCACTGTCACCGTGCCTTTTTTCGCCCATCTGAAAGAACATCAGACCAAGCAAGGATTCATTGATCCCCAGTTCGGAATTCACGCGCGGTGTCGCCAGCAGGTCTCCGGCAATGTGTTCTCGAACAAGCTGATCAAAAGGCAGGTCGTCATTGAAGGCGCGAATCAGATAATCGCGATACCGCCACGCCCCCTTCGCGGGCATGTCCCATTCATAGCCATAAGTATCTGTGTAGCGAACCACGTCCATCCAGTGGCGAGCCCATCGTTCGCCAAAATGAGGTGACGCCAAAAGCCCATCAATCGCTTGCTCCCAGGATTCTGAATCTGGACCTTCCGAGAACTGCTCCAGTTGCGATTCCGTCGGAGGCAACCCCGTGACCGCAAAGCAGGCGCGGCGAAACAGCGTCTGCCGATCGGCCGGTGGCGCGAGTTCCAGATGCTTCTCCCGCAGCTTCGCAACAATAAATCGATCAATGCTGTTCAATAACGGCGACGAATCCAGAAGTGGCGGCTCACTCGATTTTATTGGCTGAAGACTCCACCATTGACGTCGATCCTGATACAGAGCCTCAAACGTTTCCGAAGCCACTTCACCGGCCTCTGGCGGATGATCGCGTGGATCGAAGGCTCCCGATTCAATCCATTCCGTCAGCGATTGAATTTCGGGTTCTGAAAGTTTTCGGCCCGGCGGCATTTCCAGACCTTCGTGCCGCACAGCCGACAGCAGCAGACTTTCAGCAGACTTCCCTGGAACCACAGCCGGGCCTGAATCTCCGCCCTGTTGCGCAGCCTGACGAGAATCCAGTCGCAAACCGCCTTTGACCTCGTTACTGGCACCTGAATGGCATTCGTAACAATGCCGCACCAGCAGCGGACGAACTCGCTTTTCGAAAAACTCTTGCTGCTCGGCGGTATCGCCTTTGGCCACCGCATTCGTCTGCGCAGATACCGGCGGAGTCCATCCACTGAGCACTATCAGCATCAGAATCACGGCCTGCAGCGTCTGCTGAACCTGCGGCAACAGCCACCGTTGAACCGACTGAGTCTGCAGCGGGGCGGCCTTGCTAAGTTTGCGGCGTGACATGCTGGAGGGATCCGAACCGGGGCGTCAGGCAGCCAACTTCAAAATCGCTGCGTTCAGGGAAGTCTCTCCATGTTGGACCTTGAGATCCCGTAAATCAAGCGTCCATCAAAAATGGCTCATGGAGCAACATCCGATTCGACCAACAAAGCCCGCCGGGATCGCTGGCAAAACATTTCAGTCCTCAAACAAGTAACCCGTCGTGAGAGACTAGACGTGCCCATAACGAAAAGATCCTTCGTTGCGACGAAATATCGCAAGAAGGATCTCGGAAACGGGCGAGCGACGAAGATGCGTCACCCGCGGCAAATGTTCGCAAAATCCCGGCCCAACTCGCGGCGCGGGAATCAAATCAACGACAGAGCGACTATTCCAGATCAAAAGTGAACGATGTCTTCTCGGCAGCATTCGCTCGCAGCGGCGTTGCTTCACCGTACTTCTCGAAGGCTGGATCGGCGCCACCGGCCGCCATGCGACTGATCGACACTTTATACTCAACGGGCTTCGCACTCACGATTGTGGCTTTGCCCTTACCATCGGCCTGAGCATAGATGGCGTCTCTCGCAGTCCCCTCGACCGGGATAAAATTGACTTCGGCACCCGGCAATGGCTTTCCTTTCTGCGTGATGATCACTTCCAGATCAAGTCCGGTTGGTGGCGGCGCTTGTTCATCGCCACAACCCAAATTCAGCAGGACAGTGACAAGCAACAACCCCTTCAGTGCTCTCGCAACATGACCAAACGACATGAACGCCTCTCTCTTTCGCAAACTTACCATTGCTCATTACTCGACAGGATGGGAAAAGGAGTTGGGCAAGCCGAAATCGACTTGCCCAACTGATAAAAACGCTAGCCGACTTTAGCGACTACCATTCGCCCAGAACTTCGCCGCCCATTGGGGTGTTTGCACCCCACCATATGCCGCCGTCGATGTTATTGCTGACGAACTTCACTGAACCATCCATCAACGCACACTGCACGCCACCGACATGATAGCTGCCTACTGTACCCCAATTGACAGTCGTCAAGTACGTCGGAGCCGGGCTGTTTGGAGTGGCCAATCTCATCGTTGAGTAAAGCGTGTTGCCGTAGCTGGACGAGGGGTCGAACCAGCTCCTGCCCATATTGTTGGTAGCAGATGTGGGCAAAACATACGAAAGTCCTTTGGCGAATTCCGAAACAACAATCGTGTTGCTGGTTCCGTCGATGAAGTTGGAGAGTCGCATCCCGTTTTGTTGGATCGCGTTGGTGCCCTCATTTCTCAAACCCCAGCGACTGGCAAACGCTCCTGCACCCCTGTCTGTACCGTGAATGCCACAGGTCGCGTATCCATGGTCCGTTCCGGCAAACGGATAATTGTGAGCCCCATACAGAGGATCACCCACTACCTTCGAACTCGGACAAACGAAAGCAGCAACAGGGGTCGCTCGCACAGTTGCATTGTTTGCGTGATTGGCCGTCTTAGAAAAATCAATCTTGCTGTACAGAGATGACTGCTCTATGTAAGGCAGCAGCATCGTGTGAATGGTATGTGCATACTGGCCGTTGTCTGTAACACAACAGCAAGCCGGACCGCTTTGGTGATTCACGCCACGCGGCAAAATCCCCGCGGTGGTGTCCAAATAGTTGTGCAGCGCGAGCACGATCTGCTTCATGTTGTTCTTGCACTGGGTTCGACGAGCGGCCTCGCGAGCCTGCTGCACAGCTGGCAGCAACAGCGCGATCAGAATGGCAATGATCGCGATCACAACCAGCAGTTCGATGAGCGTGAAACCACGCTTTCGCGGAATTGTGCCTGACATTTTTTTATTCCTCTGACGAAAACAACGATAACGTTTGAACGGCCGTTAATCGGCTGCATCACAAAAAAAGCCATGGCCTCTGTGATTCGCATTGCAAGCAGTGTGCCGAACATGAGTGTCAGGTGATCATTGAATGCCACAAGCCTTGAATGTGACGCATTTTCCCACAGATTTTTTTTAACGCTGCAAACACTACCGATAATGTGTTCACTAGATTTCAGGCGATGAACTCCGCGTTCCTTTGCAACTCTGCTTACGAGTTGCGCACCGACTATGCGTCACTTCAAACAAAGTCACAGCATCTTCGCGCAGCAGTTACTGCGGCTTCGTCAAACTCTTCCCTGCCGACTCAATCAGAATGATGGGCCCTGACGAGGGCAGGTTCTCCCACAATTCAGTGTGGTGACTCGACCAGACCACTTCGAGCGCCAGCGGCTGTTGCCCGTCACCTGTCGCAACGACGATCTGCGGTGAGGAACTGGACTGAAAACTTCCACCGGAAGGGCAGCGATGATGAATGCGTCGATCTTCCGTTACAGACACGATTCGCACACCAAGAGGCTCACGTGCCAGCGTGGGACTGATCAATTGCACAACGACGCTTTTTCCGACGCGTTCACTGGTATTCTTCAGGACGGCAGCGGGCTTGAGTTCGTGAGAGATGACAAGATCGGGCAGGCCGTCCTGATCCAGATCGCCAACGGCAGCCGATCGTCCAAGCCATTTTTTCTGAAAGTAGCTCCCGGAAACAGAGGACACATCGACAAATTTCGCGCCGGCGGAATTCCGAAACATCTGCGGCTTCATCTCATATTCGTGCGCATCCTGAGCGGCTGTCAGATCCCAGATATGACCATTCGCCACAAACAAATCGGGCCAGCGATCCAGATCGAAGTCAGCCGCGACGGTCCCAAACGCGAGCATTGGTCGCGAAGGAAGGTCGAGCCCGTACGATGCACTGGCATGCAGAAATCCGGATTCTGTCACGTTGAGATACAGGTCATTGATGGCATTTTCGAAGTTGGTCACGAACAAATCGAACCGACCGTCGTGATCAAAGTCCGCGCACCCGATTCCCATTGAAGATTCCGGTGTCCCTTTCTGACCGACGCTCACTCCCTGCTGATTGGCCACGTTGCGAAATTTCAGTCCGCCTTCATTCCGAAGCAGAAAATTCTCCGTCGTGTCGTTGGCCACATAGATATCAAGCCGCCCGTCTCCATCCAGATCGACAATCTCTACCGCAAGTCCTTTGCCCGCTGGCTCGTCACGCAGCCCTGCTGATTCGCTGGCATCCCAATAAACTCCATCCCCCAGGTTTTCCCACAGACAATCATGCTGAGCCGCACGTTCCATTGGACTGCAGGAAATTGGGATTCGAGACGCTGCTGTTTCCAGAAAGCAGGGCGGATCACTGCTGGAGTACTGCACATAATTCGCAACGTACAGATCCAGATCACCGTCTTCATCCAGATCCGCAAACGCGGCGCTCGCCGACCAGGCGGTACTGAAAATTCCAGCTGCTTCCGTCACATTTGCAAACGTGCCATCACCATTGTTGGCCCACAGCTCCAGCTTTCCGTAATAGCAGATCAACAGATCACTAAAGCCATCATTGTCAACATCCCCCGCCGCGACCCCCATTCCAAAACCACTGGTTGCGAGACCCGCCGGGGAAGCCACGTTGGAGAATCTGAGCCCGCCGTTCGACGGAGCCTGATTTCGATAGAGATGATGAGTGGCATCAAAGCCTGCTGCCGGTCGGTCGAAATGATCGCCGTTGGTGAAAAACAGGTCGGACCAGCCATCGCAGTCAAAGTCAAAGATGGCCACTCCGCCGCCATTCTGCTCCGTCATGTACAGTTCAGGGCTTGGATTTCCGTAATACAAAAAGTTCACGCCCGAGTCGGTCAGTTGCTCAAAGCTTAAATCGGAGTCCCAATCGACAGTGCTGTCGATATCGATCGCAGATTCCAGCGCGTCGACCATATCGTCCGGCGATTGTGAAGCGGAATCAGTCCTCGTTTGGTCGGCTACAGACGGTGCACCGTCCGGTGAAATTCCACCGTCCTGACCGCAGCCCGCAAGCCCAGCCAGGACGATGGTCAGTATCAGTAACAGACACCGGAGATTTGCCGCTAACACGAAGAAATTCTCAGCTCCAGCCCTGCGAGGCGGTAAGAAAAAAGCGAACGTTGACTTATGGATCAGGCGACACATTGACCTGATCGCTCACCGATAATCTCGGAGAGCTTCCCGTGGGACTCTGCTTCAAACTATAGGTCCTCTGGTGGGAAACACGCAAGAAGGGAGATAAGATTGGACTCCCACTACTGAACGCACGCAGACCATGCCTGCTGTCTGTGTCGTCGCGGAATTTTTTAAGCCTCAATTGTCGTGAAGATTTTTTTCACGACGTGTCACAACTCCGTCGTGAGTATCAGCGGGACGTGCCCATGTCCGATTTCAATGGAACGCGTAACGATCGCATCCCCGCAACTTCGTCCAGCCGCAGCCCACTCCGGCGCGGACGCCTGATGGCAGGCTGCGGACTTCTGGTGCTGTTGCTGACGGTCGGCGGCTGGTATTGGTTCCGCCCCGACGTCTCTGTCCAGGCGATTGAACTGGCCATGAAGAATGGAGACCTTGTCGCTGCAAAAGCCATGGCCGAACGTTACGTGCAGCAGTCCCCTGATGATCTGCGAGGCTGGATGCTGCAGGCCGATCTGGCTGAGCTTAACAAGGACTTTCCGAAAGCAGCTGTTGCTTATTCAGCGGTTGTTCAACTGCGACCCGATGACATCAGAATCCGGCATCAGTACGCAAAAGCTCTGCTGCAGTCCGCGCAATTCCAGCTGGCGGAAGACGCTTATCGTGCGATACTCGATCGGAAGGGAACGGACGAAATCGCCCAGACGGAGATTCAGTGGATCTTGTTTCATCAGCAGCGAGATCGTGAGCTGGAGGATTTTTTGGAGGCGTGTCTGAAGCTGGAACCGGGAAATTCACGACTTCTGTTTCATCTGCTGGTGAGTTCCCAGAAGCCTGCGAATCCGCTCGAGTCTTTGCCTTTACTCGAAAAAATCGACGCCGATTGCCCGAGCCAGCGGTCCATCGAATTGGCTGTAGCAGAATGTGCCTGGCGAATGGGCGATCTCAGACGAGCCCGCGGTCTGTTTAATAGCATCGTGCAAAAACACGGATTGGACGCGTCTCTGGCGCTGACTCTTGCCGAGTTCGAATTTGAGCAGACCAGACCGGAGGTGGCAAAAAAATATTTGGACTGGCCGCTCGACGACTCAACGGACGTCTCTAACGCGTCACAGCAACAGAAGGACGTCTGGTGGTGGATGAAGGCACAGATCGCCCAGTCTCAGCGTCAGTTTGATGTGGCACTCGAAGCGATGACCGAAGCCTGCCGACTCCGGCCTCGCGAACTGCGATACATTCATGCGCGAGCCTCGCTTCTGCAGCTTCTCGGACGATCCCAGGAAGCCACAGCTCTGCAGGCGGAAGTCGCTCAACGCCGAATCGCCGATCGCGAACTCAGTCGCCTCGTCAATGGCGGAAACCTTCATCAGGCAGACACCAGCGTGCTGATGGAAATTGCACGTCACTGTCGAACCCTCGGCAGAACTTTCCAGGCAGATAACTGGGAATTGCTGATTCGCCAGCATACGCAGCCGCTTCAATAATATTCTCGCGTCACTGAAGGCCTTCGTCCGTCACGCTGGCGACGGGGGACGTCCAATGGTACTCGATTTGAAGGGGAATCGTCGTAGCGGAAGCCGCCAAGGCTTTCGGAAGCTTGGCTTATCAAGCAGACAACCGAAACGCTTGGCGCGTTCCGCTACAAAATCAGGCTCATTCCTGATGATTGTGCAGGCTTCTTTCCCAACAAATGCTGGCTGTTGTAAGATTCCCTTCAACTTAGTCGACATTTAACGCTCCAGCAATTTTGCATTCAGCACCGGGATACACTGTGGGCCTTTTTGAACGTGATGCTCTGTATGCAGAGCTGTCTGATCGCGGACACTCGAAATGGGCTGAACAGCTGCGGGAAAAAACTGCGCAGGCCTTATGCGTCGAAAAACACGGCAAGCTCGACGAATGGATCAGTGCCTGGCAGTCACTGCCTACAGCAGAGGATGTATCTTTCGACGCTTCTCAGGATGCCGTGGCCGTTCGCGGGACACTGGCCCCCGAGGATCAGCGGCAACTGGTCGAGACTCTGAAACAATTTCATCCGTGGCGAAAAGGTCCGCTGAAACTCTTTGGGATTTCCATCGATACTGAATGGAAATCGTGCCTCAAGTGGAACCGCCTGGCCCTGCATGTCAATCTGCTGAATCGAGCCGTTCTGGACGTCGGCTGCGGCAATGGCTATTACGGCTGGAAAATGTTGCATGCAGGAGCCAGGCTCGTCATGGGGCTTGATCCTTTTATTCTGTTCCTGATGCAGTTTGAAGTCCTGAAAAAATATGCCGGCCCGAGTTGTCCACACTTCGTCCTGCCGCTGACCGATGCCGATCTTCCGGACCGCCTTGGTTTTTTTGACGTCACGTTTTCCATGGGAGTGCTCTATCATCGCACAAGCCCCATCGATCACCTGCAGGCTCTTCGCGAATCACTGGCCCCTGGCGGAACGTTAGTTCTGGAGACACTGATTGTCGAAGGCGAACAGGCCTCGGTGCTGGTGCCCGAAGATCGTTATGCACGCATGCGAAATGTCTGGTTCATCCCGTCGATTCCCATGCTGCAGCTCTGGCTTCGACGCTGCGGATTTCGCGACATCAAAGTGATTGATGTGTCTCGCACAACGACTGACGAACAACGCAGAACAGAATGGATGACTTTTGAATCGCTTGGCGATTTTCTCGATCCAACGGATTCGCACCGCACGATTGAAGGCTACCCGTCGCCGGTTCGAGCCATGATCGTTGCAAAACGCGGATAACCGGTTCCCCTGAACGTCGCCGTGCGTTCTGAATGCGTCATTCTACGCCCGTGTATTTTGATCGCCGTCGGAAAAAGCGGACTGACTTACAGATCTGAAGGCTGTCCATTTCCTCAGCTTTCTTAGCGACGATTGCTCCACGTAAAATTACGGTTTCGCCGCGTCAGGTTCGATGAAGAAACGGACTCGATTGCCAAACGCTTCCAGATCCAGCTGTCCCGTTGCATTGCTCGAAAGTCGCAGGCTGGGAAAGGGAATCTGTGAGACAACTGGATAAATAAGCCGCCGCACGCCGGTGGTTCGCGCGACGCCTTCGATCACGTATCGCTGTCCTGCCTGCAGGGCCAGCCCGGGGATCGCCGCGGCATTGGCGCGTGGCTGACCGGTGACCGCAAGGATCAGCATCACGGATTCAGTCCCTTCAATACACGCCATGGTGTTTCCCTGGGCTCGCCGAATCCACGCCAGCTTCCCCGTGCGACGATTCACGGCTCGCAGTTCCTTCTGAACAGGTTCGCCGCGAATGCCGTACATGGAACCGGCCATGACCATCGCGTTCTCCTGTCTTTCAAAGACATAGAAGTTCACCGGATCAGCGGCCACAGCAATCTGCTGAGGCAGGAGCTCAGTGGCGGCCGAATCTCCTTCGCCCGCAAAGCTGATTGTACTCAGCTTCCTGGTGCGAAGATTCAGCACATGACAACGCTGATCGCCTGTGACGGCTGCGAGGGTTTCGCCGTCCAGGAACTGAGCCCATTCCATATCAGGCAAGGGCACGGTCTGAATGACATCCGCCGTCAATGGGTCCACCCATGTGACGGTTCGCTCTGTGGTGGTTGACGTGGGCGGATTCCAGACGACCAGGGCATCCGGCGACCCATGCATCGTCCTTCTCAGAAGATCGGGCAGCTGTCCGGAATCCGAAGTCGAAATTACCGACCCGTCCATCGGATCGACAACAACCGGCGTCTCATCAAGTCCCGAAATGCAGATGGCGTTACGACAGACAAACGCGCTGCTGTTCAGCTTCAGACCATTGACCGCCCACAGGCGATTACCGGTCATCACATCCAGAACCTCGAGAGTACCTTCCGAAACGACGCACAGCCATCGGTGACTGCCGCCGCACAGACGCCGGCCATAGTTGCTGAGAAACGGCGCATCTCCGGCGCCATGATAATCCTGAAACGGACGATTCAGCATCCGGTTGGCCCGGCGTCCCATGATCCCTGGCATTGTTCGCGTCCATAGCCATCGCTGGTCAGTGACCGAGAACGCTGACAGACCGGTCATATTCTGCAGAATGATGATACTTCCGAAACGATACAGCTCTTCCTCGGACTGCAGGAATGGATTCTCGGCCCCACTAACTTTCAACATCCATGGAGAGACTGCTCGATCATTCACAGGCTGACACAACAATGCACCCGGAGTCCGCCGAAACGACCAGTGAAAAGCCGACAGTACCGGATCTGATTGCAGAGCCACGTCGACGGGCACGACTGGCGGCGTTCGATACGCCATCTGCCCGGTGGTGCTCACTGGCAGCATCGTCAGCTGCGTGTCGGCCTCGCTGCTCCAGCGGTCCACCAGCTGTTCCGAACTGTCAGCGAACGCGGGAAGAGACGAACCGTCCTCAGTGGCCTGCAATTCGTACCGAACAACCTGCAGCAGACGCTGCATCAGCAGGCGATGCGCGGGGTCCTGCGCCGAACTCACTTGTGCTATCGCCTCGGCCTTTTCAAAAGCGGTGGCGACTCGGACGGTCCGTTCCGCACCACCGTCTGCCTTTGACTTACCAGCATCGTGAGCGAAGTCGGCCGCGGCAATCAGAAGCTGCACAGTCGATTCGCTCAGACGGTTTGTGGCCAGCTGATCTTCAGCGCGTCGCAGATACTCATCAGCAAATTCCCGCGACTGCATTTCCAGAAGATCATTGTCGGAAAGCTGGGCGCAACTTCGCACGATTTCAGCCTGATGCTCTCGGTCAGCCGTTCCCACCTGGCGTCGCAGCTGCTGCAGTACCCAGGAGCGAAACGGGTATCGCAGCGTTTCATGTCCGGCATTCAGCGAGCTGAGTTCAAGAGGATTCTCGGTGGTTGATATCTGAAGCATTTTTTGCAGCGCGGCAGCATCCGGAATCTCAACCTGCTGCACCGCATCGTCCTCTTGCAGCGCATTGATGAGCGACAGACTCAGCGTGGCAGGCGATGTCTTCCTGAGATATTCAAGACGCAGGTACTGAGCCAGCGCTTTCTCTTCCGGTGTCTCCGCCTGTGTCTCAAGTTCTTCCAGGCGGGAAGAGCCGGGGACTGCTTCCGCGGTGAACGCTCCCAGAGCAATTCGGAAACGAAGTCGGCGAACCGATTCGCGGTTCAGGGGATGCAGATGGACTTGAGCCAGTGCGGTCCGCGCTTCAGCAACATGTCCCGTTTCGAGCAGGAACTGAGCCTGCTGCAACGCGTCGGAATCTGTCGATCGGTCTGCGGACGATGAGGCCAGCAGGGCCAGATGATTGGGACCATAACTGATGATGTCGTCCCCTGCAGAGAAAAGTCCGCCGGAACTAAACGGCGGCCGAAGCCCTTTCAGAGAAGTCTTGACTTGACCATCAGCAAGGCCAATCACTTCCAGAGAACCATCAGACAAAGGGATCAACAGATCGTCGGCCGATCGAACCGCCGGGCCAACGGGAACGGCTTCGGTCATTCGTCGATGGACGGTCCACAGCTTCTGAAGATCGGACAACCGGCAGCTGACAATGGAATTCGGGGAGGCCACGACAAACTGCATTTGATCGGCATAGATTACAACTGTCGCATTGTCTTCAGATGATGCACGCCCGGGCTTTCCACCGCGGTCCGTTTTGCTTCCCCCAAAGTCGGCGGACTTCAGACGAACTTTTCCACTGCGAGGATCCAGAACCATCAACTGATGCGATTCCGCGCTGGCAAGAACCAAGGCATCCGCTGCCAGGACGGGTGTCTGCGATCGCCATACCTGGCCCATTGGCTGCAGCGGCGTTTGCAGAAACGTGGGATTTCGGAACGACCGAACGCGGGACTCATTGCCAGGGATCGCCGGCAATCGGCGAGCCCACTGAACGGATTGGGTCAGACTGTCGATCGCGAAGACCCAGCCTGTGGTAGTCGTGGTAAAAATCAGGCCGGACTTTGCATATGTTTGCGCGGCCAGCAATTGACGGGCAGGGTCCTGAGCAATGTCGATGTCAGGATAACCGAGGGGCAGTGTCCAGCGAACCTGGCCGGTGGAGGCTTTCAGACAGACCAGCTGAACGGCCCCATTGCGCTCGACCACCTGATAAAGTTCCTGACCCGAGACTGCCGGCGGTCCCGCGAACCAGGACATGGCGAGTTCGTTTCCAAATTTTTCTTCGACTGGCGGGCCACCTGTGGTCCACAGACGGCGACCGGTGGCCTTTTCAATGGCGACAAGTTCCCACGTGCCGGCAGTTCCAACATCCGCCTGACCCATGACCGCGCGGAGACGAAAGTTCTCTTCACGCGGAGACGGTGCGACCGTTTCTCCCAGCTGGACGACTGCAAAAAGTCGCTCCGAATCGGACGTCATTCGGCCAACAATTTCGTTTCTGTGCAGCAACTGGATGTTAGGAGCGTTCAGTGCCGAATTCATTGCCCCTTCATCCAGACGCATGCGAAAGCCGGGCAGATCGTCGTCAACTTCTTCGATGAGCTCCTGTTGCTGCTGCAAAGTTCGCGTCCAGGCGTGTTTGCCGGTCTGCCGATCGTAGGCCGCCACAAGATACGGGGTGCGAATAAAAACTTGCTGCTGATCGATCACGGGAGCCCACGCCGTCCATGGCAGAAGTCCATATTCCACGGCGCCCTGCACCAGATCGCGTGACTGCCTGCCAGCTCCCATCGGAAGCGGCAGCGACTGTGTCCAACGAACATATTGCTGAACAAAAGCCGGCTTCACAACGTCAGACGTTGGTGCATCGGCAGGCATTGCGTCCGCAACAGTGGGCTGCGTGTTTGTGTCCGGCGTTGCGGATCCGCTGGCAGCAGTCGAATCGTCGCTGGCGGGCGCGGCGGGATCAGATGATGGCTGAGATCCGGCAGCTGGTGCCGTAACATTTTCACTGGCTTCCACTTTTTCTAAAGCGGTCAGACTGGCATTCAACTTTTCGGCGGCGGCCTTGATTTCCGGATCAACCGTATCAGCGAACAATGGAGCCAGCCAGAACTCCGCTGCCAGCGAATTGCCGCGATCCCGGTGGACAGTCGCGAGCAGCAAATGAGCCTGAAGAGACGCGTTCGTTCCCGCATAGCGATGCAGAAACGGAATCAGCCCGCGGTAGGATTCTTCAGCCAGAGTTCGCTGAAGGGCAGTCTCCGCGGCCACATTTTCGTGCCTGATTTCTTCAAGCGAATCCTCGCCGAGCTTCTGAATCCGCACGGTCAGATCTCGATGCAACGGAACATAAACGCCACGCGGATCGGGGACCATCAGCATTGGATCGGCGGCTCGTAAAATCGCCAGAAAATCGCGAACTTCATGCACCTGCAGCTTTCGACCAGCGAGCGTCAGATCCTTCAGATGTTTGACGACTCGCCGCTCTGAATACAATCGCGACAGGTCACCATCAGGCTCCTGCGATGGCGCCGGAAGTTCGGGAATCTCTGGCAACTGCCCCGTCACTTCAGCAGGCAGAACGGCAGCAATCGTCAGAGCCAGCCACAAATGCAGCCTGATGGCAACAAGTGGTCTGGCGGAGACACCTGCAGCAATCGTCGCCGCATAGTTCAACCCCATGCGGAATTGTGCCCGGTTCAATGCTCGCATGGCCTCTTCCGATTGCAGTGCCCGTTCAAATCCATCTGATGCCACCACGCAGCGGCTGACTATTGCTCATGCCATGGTACACTGCGACATGGCACAGCATACGCTCTGCATTCCGTGAAGGCGAACAGCAAACCGGCTTCATCCCACGGAGTCACCGAAGAACGGCGGTGCCGCGTTTCTTCATATTCAGTGGTTCTTCAGCCTTCGCTGGTCTGCCCGCACACCACGCTGCGGCAAGGCCACGGCTGAAAACAGTCGCAGGCGAACGAGGGTCGCGGGGCCTGTTACTTCGATGACGTGTCAAAGACCGTCAGACCATCGGCCGCTGCTTTCACCCTGGTACTCAGCATAAGTTTTTTCCCGGACTCATCAACAATCAGAACCAGCGGGTCGCGTTCCTGAGCATATTTTTTGATGATTTCATGCAGCGCAGCCTGAGCCGTCACGGTCCCCAGATCAAATGTCTGCGGCATGTTCTGAGTGAAACCGGCGCCTTTCAGAGCATCTCCGTCAATGACCACTTCTGTCTTGATGGATTCGCCAATATAGCCGAACGCTTCCTGCAACGGCGTTCGTCTGAAGTCGACCAGCACCTTCATCTTCAGCCGATCAACAATCTTGTCGGGAACTGCCGGACCATCCGATTTTGCAACGTTCACTTCGTCATCAAAATTGGTCAGCAATGACTGATTCCATGTCAGTAGCGCACCGGCCGCCAGATTCACTGAAGCGTTTCGAGGCAGCACGGTAACAAGTCGGGCACACGCCGGGGCGATGTGAACCGTTGTGCCAACATCCAGAGCCTGCAGCATCGCCGGGAATCGCCCAATGATTTCTCTCGAGCCGATTGTGGCCGGTTTCATTTTTTTTACCCCTGTCAGCATCTCTTCCGCAAGACGACTGAACTGAAGCTGAGCATGTCGCTGTACCTTCATGACAGAGCTGTCTGATGTATTGTGCAGCAATGTCTCCATGTAAAAATTGGGTTCCAGATGCATGCTCCAGGAAACGGTTTCCACTTCTTCTCCCAGCCACATAACAAATTTGTCGACGACCTTCTGCAGTTGAGTCATGAACACATCTTCGCGGTGCGAGTCCAAAATCTTCAGGTCAAACACCAGCGTGACATGGCGATCACGGTCTGACTCACGCAGCAGCGGCTCCATATCGGGCGATGCAAGGGCCGCGTCATTGCGCGACATGGCCAGATCTTCCGACATCGCGACTGGTGCAACTGCAAACGTCCGATCATCGATCAACAGAAAGCTGAAATCTTCCGAGTCATACACTTCTACCTTTGGATCCGGTCGCCTCTGGCCTTTGAAGCGTTTCATCAGATCGGTTTTCGTCTGAGCTTCCCGAAGTCGCACGACTGCGGCAATGTCGGGGACCGACATGCGAGCTCCGAAGTTGACGGCAAATGTCAGTTCCGCAATCTCCTCAGGTTCAAATCGAGTTCGCAATTGAATCTGTTCGCGCAGCCAGAGACCAAGGTCGCCGAGCGTGGCCTGAAATTCCACGGTCGTCCGGTCATTCTTCTTCCACAGTTCCTGCGGATGCAGATGACACAGCAGATGCGGAGTAAAGGGCAAATAGTCGAGCGGAACAGGCTTGCCTGTCGTCGGACTCTGCGATTCGGCCGACTCATTCGAGGCGGCCATCTCAACCTTCTGAGCTTCCCAGGCTTCGTTCACTGCCGGCGTCTGGCTGACCTGAAGTGCCGAGTTTTGGTTCAAAACGAAGGCCGCGTACCCGCCTCCAGCCATAACAACGGCCAGAATACCCATCACGATCAATGGCATCTTATTCCCACGACGTCGCTTTCGCATTCCAGGACGTTCGCCCGCTTTCAATGTGGGGTCGGCCGCGGGTGAGACGGCATTATTCGAGCCTGCCGGTATTTTTGCAGCGTCAGGCAGAGAAACCGAATCCGCCTTTCCATTCGGAAACATGGCCGAGCCGATGTCCGGAACTGCCATGCCGGGAACTTGAATGTCGAATGACGGCACATCTGCCGAAGGCGCAAACATATCGGCTAACACCGCTGGAGTTGCGGGAACCGACGGATCAGAAAAATTCGGCAGATCATCCGGAACCCATCTTGCGGCCGTCCCGGCTTTTGGGGCCAGTGGCAGCACGGGAACCTCCGCCAGCTCCAGCCGCACTTCTTCCTCAGCAGGCAGGGCCAATACAAATCGATGGCTGCACCTGGGGCATTTCGCCCGCTTTCCAAGCAGACTGGTGTCGGGCATCTTCAATAAAGAACCGCAGGCAGGGCACGGAATTGAGATCGCAGCCATAATGAACTTGCTCCGACAACTGAACCATCGACAGAAAACCGGGGTTCGACTTCAATGCCAGTGACTGTTGCCACCGAAACAGGGGCCTGAACTGTTGATAGTCTGTCACGGAACACCAACGCAGGCAAGTAAACTTTGATTTCGTGAGCCGCAAAGCGCTAGCTGCGGGTATGTGTCTTAAAAAAACGAAAACAACCGCGGCTAGCGCCTCGCGGCTCAGGTTGTGACGAGAGCCATCAATGATTCGCAGCCGTCAGGACATTGTGCATCATCGCCTGATGCTCCAGAACCATCAGCGCCACCACATCACTGTGGGCAGTCAGATAGGGCTTCACATCGAATCGAGTCGACAGGTCAGTGACATTCGCTCCGGCTTCGACATCGAGTTTCTCAGAGACTTCTTCGTTCACCAGAAAACAGTTTCCCATGTGCCGCTGACGCCCCTGAGTTCCCGTGACAGACCAGCCACCCCAGCGTTCTGCAAATGGGCTGGTGTCGTCGGTGAGATGTGTGCCCAGCCGAAAAACGGGCTGACCGCCGGTGTCAGGAAATACAGATCGAACAATGTGCCCCGGCACGCGGCGAGTATGCGTTGATCCGTGGCACTGCAGACAGTGGGATGTTTCTCGCTTGATCACCGGCTTGTCGTCGACATGCTGACTGAGTGTATAAAATGTGCCGCCCAGCTGAGGGTCGGCGGCCGAGATTTCGGTTCTGCTCGAAATGAAGTTCGCGAAGGAGGGCGGGTGTTTAGACCGCGAATGGACGCTTCCAATGTTGTTGACGTGTCGATCTGGACTCAGTTCGTCTTCACCGAATCATTCCCTGGATTCCATGCCGCGCACTTCATTTATCGGTGAACCAGTTTTCGGACACTCCCTCGGAGTTCCCAAGTTTACCTGGCCACAAACTTCATCAGTTCAATGGTTCTCGTTTTTCCTGTTTCCATACTGGCCCCGCCAATGATCAGAATTTGTCCGTCAGCGGTTGTCAGCTGCCGATGAAAGAAACGTGGTTCCTGCTCCTGGCCGGCGACCATCCATTGATTTCCGTCCTTGTTCAGCGTCTGGACCGATCCGGACATTGTCGTCACTACCAGGCGGTCTTCAACAGCAAACGCTGACGTCCCAAATCCTTCCATGCCGGCCCCTTGCAAAGCCACGACCGTTGACCAGGCCTGCGCGGCTGGATCGTAGGCAGCCACCTCCGTCGTGATGCTGCCGCTTTCCTGCATTCCTCCAATGACATACAGCTTTCCCTGAAAAGCCGCGGCGCTGACGGCCCGACGCTGAAATGGCGGAGCTGGCAGTTCGCTCCACGACAATTCAGGCTGTGTCAGGTCACACACCACTGCCGTTGAGTGCCAGGTGGTTTTTTCAGGGCCGGCCATGTTCCAGCCACCCACCACATACAGCTTTCCATCGACGACGGCCGCATCATGAGACGACCGGCCTTCCGAAAGTGATGGCAAATCGGACCAGACGCCGGACCTGGGATCGTAAATTGCGAAGCTGTCCTGCGACCACAGGCTCTGCTCCTCTTCGCCTTTGTTCTTTGCCGTGAAACCACCAACGCGGTAAAGCTTTCCCCCATACTCCACCATGGCCAGGCCCGTGAGCTTTGGTCCGCCGGGCAGCTGTTCCCAGGCTGCGTTTTCGCTCGTCAGAGAGATCCGGCGGAACTCATTCGACTGACCGTCTTCAGAATAATGATGAGCCTCTCCGGATTGCCCGCCGTAGACGTAAAGATCATTGCCCACAATGGCGGCACCAAAGCTCGTGATCCCTTCCGGCAGCGGCGGCAGTTCGTGCGTTTGCAATTCCACCGCTGGCAGAATGACGGGCACCGTCAACGTGGAATACGTCCGAATCGAAGCGTACTTTTCGCCGTTCAGCTCACCTCTCGATTCATCCACTTTTTTTGTTCGCACAGAAAGCAAACCTTCCGACAGGGGCTCACACAAGGCCACACCTTTTTCATCCGTGACCAGCATCCTGTCGAGACCGCAACCGGTTACATTGACTTCTGAATCTGGCACCGGCAGTCCTTTCCATGTAACGGTCAGCAGAAGTTTGCCACTTTTCCACGCAGGAGTGATCTCCAGCGGCAGGTGGTCACCATCATTCATCGGAGACCATTTTCCCGGCAGCGGCGACAGATGTTGTTTGGCGAGGTACTTCAGCAGAAAGGTCGATTCGCCTTTTGTGACAACTCCGTACTCATGAGCCAGGACAACGGCAGATGCCTTTGCATCGACGAGGCCAGTCAGCGACTGTTCGGTCAGTATCAAAGAAACATCTTCCATCGAAGCCTCGCCGCGAGCTCCAGGCAGTTGAGCCCGGACCTTTGCCGCAGCCACGTTTTTCAACAGCTCGGGTTCCTCTGATTCGGCCGACTCACTGAAGCGAATATGAACCTGGTCGCCACTCCTGACAACCCACACAAAATGCGCATTGACGATTGGACTAACGCAAAGACTAACAGTCAGACCGGCAAGCTGAAGTAATTTCTTCATAGGATATCCTTCGTCTCTTCACATGGATTCATTGCTCAGACAGGCGGACGATCACAGCGATCTGGATCCTGCCCCTGCTGAAAAGATACACTCATCGACCGGAACGCCGTTCAAACAGCAGTGGCTGCTGCTCTGACTCCGTCACGGTCGCCGTCAATGTTGATGCTGAATTGTAGGCAGCGGGAATAGGATTTTTCGCCATCGGCGATTTCCCCGACTTCCTGACAGACTCCGCAAAAGCCCGCTCATCATCGATTTCAAAATTCAGATGATCGACCACCTCAACTTCCACGCGATGGCTTCCGCACACAGGTCCATTCTGAGTGGTGAATCGAAAATCACCATCGACAATCTTTGCCATGGCGCCGGGTCCCGCGGATTCACCGGCCGGGATGAAACGAATGACCCCGGAATTCAGCGGCTGACTGTCCACGGTCACACTTCCCGAAACCGGCATCCGCCTTGGCCCATCGTCGTCACTGCACCCGCTATTCAAAAGCACGGCGAGTACACTCAGGGCGGGAGCCGCCAGCGAAACACGATTCCCGAAGTGTCGGCCTTTTCCTGGCGGATGCGAGTCCGGGCTGCGGTTAGAATTCACTCGTCACCTCCCCACCCGCCCGTGTTCCGGCAGAGTCCAGAATCGCCTGACTGATGTTTTCACTGACAAAACGAACAGCCCCATCGACCATCGCAAATTGAGCGCCTCCGATATGTTCACTGCGGAACCGAGACAACACATTGGCACCTCCTGATTTCGGATTGAACGGAGCCATTGTGGTGAAGGCGGTCGCCAGTGGATAAGGCGACGACCAGTAACTGAAGCCCCAGCGAATCTGACCGGCACACGGGCCGGATGTGAACAGGTAGTCGGGAAGATTCCAGGCCGCCTCGCCCACGAGCAAAGTATTGGACGCTCCATCTGTGATGTCTCGCAGACCGGTCCTGCCGGACGCCGGGTTCACGATGGCACCGTTATGCGGATTGCCTGTCGCCTGCATCCCCCACGGATTGCCGCTTCCTGTAGAGACGGCGTAAGTTCCTGGGGCGCGGTCGTTGGCGTCGCAGCCGGAGGTTGGGATCTGCCGTCGGAGCGGCGCTGACGGACACAGATAAGCGGGTATAAATTGCTTCACTGCGATCATATTGATCGGGTCACTGTTGCCAAGCGACGGATTGTAGAGCGTGAACGTATTTGTCTGCTCAAGAAAAGGCAACAGAGCGACAAACGCACTGGCTCGAGCCAACGTTCCCGTGCCACCCACTTCAGCGTTTGGAAGCAGGCTGAAGGTGTCATGATAATTATGAAACGCCAGGGCAATCTGCTTCAGATTGTTTTTGCACTGAACGCGGCGAGCAGCCTCGCGAGCCTGCTGCACGGCGGGCAGCAGCAGGGCGATCAGAATTGCCATGATGGCAATCACGACAAGAAGTTCAATCAACGTAAAACCGCGCAGGCGCTTGCCTGAATCATGACGCATGAGTCATGCCTCCACACAAATTCACAAAGAAAACGCGATCAACACCGTGTCGATCGGCCCTGTTTGTGCTGAGCGTGGCTGGCTACCTGACCATGTCTCTGGCTGGCTGTGGCCTCAGCAAATTCTATTCAGTAACTTTCGAAAATCAGTCCTTCAGTCGCTCAGGCTTGCAGAGCAGTTTCTTGTCATTGGCCACTCGCCCGCATTTCGTGCAGACGTGGGACGCATCACAAACATACTGCTTGTAAAGCTTGAAATCTGTTTTCAGCTGCTTCTTCATTTCGCAAAGCGTTTTGGTCATTTGTGATGATCCCTGACTGGAAACGTTGAGACAAGAGCCCATGAAAAAGGAAGAGTCACCGAGTTTCAGATCTCATCGGTTCAGAATTCACCGATGATGTTGCCGTCACCGCGCGCACCCAATTTACGCCAAGTGTTCAGGGCTGGCTGTGGCTTCAGCAAAAACACATGGTGCCCCGGCAATTGCTCTGTCAGAATCAATCCGCCTCTCGCTCAAGAAAACGGCCGCCGCAGGTGAGACTGACATTGAGACTCAGTCGCAACAGAATAGCCGACCGGCGAAGCTTGTCAATCTCTTTGCGTTTATTTTTCTCTGCTTCAGAATCCGGGACACGTTTTCCTGTAACAGTTTAGTCATCCACCCATAGATCCAACCTCGTCGAGCGTATTTCCGCCATGGGTGGGTGTGATGGCCGCGGAGCCCGGAGCTTTCGCGTCACAATGGTCGTTGTGGTACGAACGTTAGCTGAGAATCGTGTAGCAGCGAACGGGAGCGAAGTCCAGGGTGGGCTGGCTGTTGATGAGGAATAGATTCACCAGAGGCGGCAGGCGGCGTGTGCAGGGTGTGAAAACCACTCACGCATTTGCTCGATCATCGCACATGGTGCCCATAGCCCGCGTACCAGGCGGTGACCAGCGTGCCCGTGAAGTGTTCGCCAAGCACATCGTGCGACACCTTGCCGCTGCGTGATCTATCAAATTGAAAATGGGCGAATCTCGCGTCGCAGTGAACCCAGTAGTACCCTCGCTCGCCGTTCAGTTTCCAGTACGTTTCGTCAGCGTGGACTGCGTCATCGCGAGCCCGTTGGACATCAATCGTTGCGTGCAACGCCCGACGACTCAGCTCTTGCTCATTCGCCATCAGCGTCGTTAACGCGTAAAGTTGTTGCGCATCGACGCGCGGGCCAGACCAAACCTGGGAACGAGAACAGTCTGGGAACGAGAACAATCGCGTAATCTTCTCGAAGAATCTTACCGCCACCTTGAGGCGAGGCAGCATTCTTCTTCTAAACCGACGTCAGGTCTGTCGAAGTTCGCCCTCGCAAGGCTACTCGAGAAATGCGAACGTTTGCGGCTTGAGGCTTTGATGCGGTTGTTTTTTTGCGAGCTTTCAATCGCCTTGGCAGCAAGGAGCACTTATATCGACACCAGCATGGGATACGTCCAACGGCAATTTCGCCAATGCCTTTGGTAATTATCTCTATGATTTCACGGTCGAGATAGGTGCAGGCAACGCTGGTGCGACGGGAGTTCAGTACCGAACGAGCAACTACGGCTCGCTTCGAAATGTAACCATCAAATCGCTGGACCCGGCAAAGACTGGCCGACGAGGACCAGACCGGGCTTTCGAGTTCCCAGGGCCGATGTTAGTCCAGAATCTGACCGTCGATGGCTTCGACACAGGAGTCCTGGCGGCGTCGCAGGAGTCTACAGCAAAGTTCGAAGGCTTGACGCTAGTCTATGCAATCTACGTGAGCAACATCAGCGTTTTAAAACTCGGCTATCGAAATCAGTGCCGCATTACCACTAACTAATAGGAAACAACTTCCATGCCATACCCCGCGACAGGCCGTGCCTCGCTTATCTTCTGTCTGTTTATCGTCCCCTTCTCGATCGAGGCATCGAATGGCGACGAGCCATCTAAAAGCAGAAACTCCGTGGGTGCGTTATTGAACCTGAAGAGCGACGTAGTCTTTCCTCCCTGCAAGTCGATCATCAATATCAAGAAGCCACCTTACAATGCCAGGGGGGATGGAAAGACAGATGACACAGCGGCGATTCAGAAAGCGCTCAGCGACATGATGGGACAACATCAAATGTTGTACTTTCCTGCCGGTGAGTACGTAATTTCGTCGACGCTGCAATGGGCGAACAAAAACTCATCGGGAGCTAACGCCTGGGGATTCAATTGGCTCCAGGGACAAGGGCCAGCGAAATCTCGTATTCGGCTGAAAGACGGCGTATTCAAAGATGCCAGGAACCCGCAATCGATGATGTGGTGCGGCGGCTTCGGTTCAGCCGATTGGTTTCACAATCACGTCGAAGGTCTTACCTTCGACATCGGTACCGACAACCCTGGTGCGATTGGCTTGCAGTTTTACTCGAACAACTATGGAGCGGTTCGGCAATGCCGATTCATTGATAGCACCGGAGTAGGTTTAATTGGGCTCGATTTGGGACATCGAGATATGAATGGTCCGTTGCTGATCAAAGATTGCGAAGTTGTCGGTTTTCAGTGTGGAATCTCCACTGCCGGCGGAGTGAATGGCCAAACGATTGAACGCATTACCCTCCGCGGTCAAAAGGAAGCGGGCATTACCAATCAAGGACAGTCGCTCAGTATTCGAAGCCTGCTCAGCAAGAACGAGGTCCCCGCAATCACCAGCTACGGAACTTTGGCTGTGATTGACGCTGACTTGCAAGGCAAAGCGGGCGCTTCTAATCACCCTGCAATTTTGAACTTCAATGGTGGTCGAATCTATGTGCGCGATGTCGTTACGAGCGGGTACAAACGAGCGCTAGCGGACCTTATCACTCCCGATTCGGCGGCCGCTTATCGATTGACGGACGACGAGCAGCCCAAGTCAGTCGGTCCAAAGCTCGAAGAGTATTTCTCACATCCAATTACAAATCCCTTTGGCGGCAAAACGGAATCGCTTCGATTGGAAGTCGCTGACGAGCCAACGATTCCCGCTGACGAACCTTCAGCGTGGGCCAATGTGGATCGATTTGGTGCCGATCCAACGGGCGGCAAAGACTCATCGGCGGCCATCCAAAAGGCAATCGATTCAGGGGCAAGCACGATCTTCTTTCCGGGTCACTACAAACTCGAGAGTACCGTCATTGTGCGAAACAAGGTTCATCGCATGGTGAGTGTTGGTGGCGGCGTTGACTACTTCTCCCAGTCGACGCCAGACTTTCGCGTTGCCGACGGTGACGGCACCCCTGTCATATTCGAGCACTTCTTCTCGATCAACGGTGGAATCGAAGTCGACTCGGCGCGAACCGTGATGATCAAGAGCGCTGGTGTTCGCCACCTGACATTCACCGACCGGGCGAAAAGAGGTCACGTCTTTATTGAAGACGTGACTACGGACGATTTGAGGTTGAACGATCAGAAACTCTGGGCAAGGCAGCTGAACATCGAGAACGAAGGCACGCATCTAACGAACAATGCAAGCGACGTCTGGGTCTTGGGTTACAAGACGGAGCGTGGTGGGACATTGGTTGAAACCAAAGGCTGCGGACGAAGCGAGATCCTGGGTGGGTTCTCGTATACTACGACAGCAGGCAAGCTCGCCCCCATGTTTGTCACAAAAGACTCGTCCGTTTTCGCGTACTTTGGCGAAGTCTGCTACTCCGGTGATCCTTTCCAAACGATCGTTGAAGAGACTCGCGACGGTTCCACCAAAACGGTCGTGCGTGGCGGCGGCGAGACGGTGCCTTACATTTCCGTTCACGATTAGGTTTCCGTTCACTGTTAAGCTTCGCCCTGGTAGAGGTCGTCTGATCTCCGCGCGTTTTAGGGCCAGGAATCTGAATCAGTCCGACGCTGTCGAGCCCGCTGCCGCACACGGGGCATTTGCAAGGTTCTCCACGCCGCACGATTCAATTTGTTGGAGCGCTAGTGTTTTGTCAGTCCTGAAATGAGGGAAAAAAAACACAACAGTTTACCGAACACAACAGTTTACCGAACACAACAGTTTACCGAACACAACATTTGACAATAACTCACGGAATCAGGAAAAAAAATCTGACATGGGTACGCGAGGAGCTGTAGGCTCCGCGGCCGGCATTTGCCGTTACCTCAATTGGGTATTGCCACCCAAGTCGCGGAAGCGACAGCATAACTGGCTCCGACGATCGCGAGTCAGGAGGCCCATAAAATTCCAGGGCATTTTTTGTAGTTTGCTTTGAGCTGATGAAGAAGTGTTCTCTGGTGTTAAATTCAAACCTTCAAATTGGAGTTTCGCAATGCGTGCTATCAGCCTGATGAAAAGTGTCAGTGAACTGCTAAAGAAGTCCCGCAACAATCGTCGACGCGGCAAGTCAGGTCTGCACACCTGTGCTAACGTCGCAATGTCATTGGAATCTCGCGTGCTATTGAGCGCGACGGCCGGATATGATGCTGCTACCCATCAGTTGAATGTCGCCGCCACCGCTTCTGAATCTCTTACCGTTTCCAGCAATCTCGGTGGTCAAGTTCTTTTCAATGGCTCCGTTGTGACCAATGGCGCAACACCTCTCAACGCAGCGGATGTTACTTCCATCGTGGTGCGGGGTGGCTCAGGTAACAACTTGATTCGCCTCTCTGGCGTCACAGCCAGCGTCTTCACAACGTTGACGCGAGTCGAAATCAACGGCAATGCGGGCAACGACACAATTTTCGGAAGTGATCTTGCCGACATTATTCGCGGCGGAATGGGCGACGATATCATCAGTTCTGGAAACGGAAATGACACCGTTAACGGCGACGACGGCCTGGACCGTATCACCTGTGGAGCTGGGGACGATATTGTCGTTGGCGGAGCAGGAAATGACTCTTTGTTCGGGGGTCTGGGCCTCGACAAAATGTACGGCGGACTTGGCGATGATTCTCTCAACGGCGATGAAGGAAACGACGTCCTTTATGGACAGGAAGGCGTCGATACGGTACGCGGTCGTGCAGGTGACGACGTCATCAGCGGGGGCGATGGCAACGACAAACTCTACGGCGACGATGGACTTGATCGTCTGAGCGGCGGTAGCGGAGATGATACAGCTATTGGAGGAGTCGGCAACGACATTGTTGCGGGAGGACTGGGTGTCGATAGACTGTACGGCGGACTTGGCGATGATTCTCTCAACGGCGATGAAGGAAACGACGTCCTTTATGGACAGGAAGGCGTCGATACGATACGCGGTCGTGCAGGTGACGACTTCATCAGCGGGGGCGATGGCAACGACAAACTCTACGGCGACGATGGACTTGATCGTCTGAGCGGCGGAATTGGAAACGACCTGATTGTTTGCGGAACTGGTGACGATTTTGCATCCGGTGGCGACGGTCTGGATAATGTTTCGGGGGGACTTGGAGACGACACCTTAAACGGCGACGGTGGGGATGACACAATTTCCGGACAGGAAGACGATGATACCATCAGTGGTGGAACAGACAACGATTCTGTTTCCGGCGGCACCGGTCTAGACACTATCTCGGGCGGAGCCGGAGATGACAGCCTTCAAGGTGATGACGGCGACGACACCATCCACGGTGATGACGGAAACGACGACGTTAACGGCGGAGGCGGAAACGATTTGCTGAATGGCGGCGCAGGCGACGATATTTGCCACGGCGGCAGGGGTAACGACCGAGTCGACGGCGGAGTTGGTGATGACGATCTCTTCGGAGAAGAAGATGACGACTTATTGTTTGGTGGTGATGGAAACGATGATATCACCGGAGGCAGCGGCACAGATGAACTGTACAGCGATAATGGTGATGACAGCCTTCACGGCAGTGGCGATGACACCGAAGACGGCGGAGCTGGCGACGACACCTAGGATGACGGTGGCGAAGATGGCATCTGATCTTCGAGGCATCTGATCTCGGAAAATGTGATCGCCGAGTGTTTCGGAGCTTCCACTCACGAAAAACGCTCTGAGTTGCGATTCCTCTTTGCAACTCGGGGATTTTTCGGAGCGGGACAGTTTGCCGGTTATCAGTAGCCGAGATTTTTCATCCGGGTTCTCATTCGACTACAATTATTTCACGAAGATTCTTGCCGCCATCCGGAAATGAGGAGACATTCTATTGAAGAGTCTGACATGAATGAGCAGGTGGAGGTTAGTCGATGGTGGCTGCTGTCACAGAAATCAATGAGAATGGCCGCAGGGAACTTGCTTTGGGTCCAGTCACGGATCGGGATTTGCTGAGCCGGTTTGTCGCTGGGGACGAAGCGGCTTTCTCGGAACTGGTGCAGCGGCATGCGGGGCTCGTCAGCAATGTTTGCCAACGGGTTTTGCGTCAATCGAATGACACGGAAGATGCATTTCAAGCCACTTTTCTTGTCCTGGCCCGAAAGGCAAAGTCGCTGGAGTGGCAGGATTCCATTGCCGGTTGGTTGCATCAGACAGCGAGACGCACGGCCCTCAGGCTACGGGCCATGAGGTTGCGACGCCGTGATGTTGAGGCGCAGGCTGCCCGGCAGAATCCAGCCGCTGTGGAGACCGCTGTTGGCGATCCCGCCAGTCGGGTCGCCATCCACGAGCTGGGTGAGATTTTGGATGAAGAACTGGCTGGTCTGCCCGTTCAATTTCGTGAAGTGATCGTGCTCAGTCAAATCGAAGGGCTGACTCGCGACGAGGTAGCCAACCGACTGGGGATTACCGTTGCGACCGTGAAGGATCGGCTCGAACGCGGTCGCGAACAACTTCGGTCGCGACTTCTGCGTCGTGGAGTTGCGTTGACGACGGTGGCACTGGCCGCGTGGCTGGTTCCTGGAACGGCAAACGCGGCAAGTCTCACGACACTGACCGCTTCGACTTCCCTGGCGGCGAGTGCATTCGCGACAGGCTCACTGGTGGCCGGGACTGCCCCGACCGCCGTAAATCTAGCACAAGGAGTTCTCCAAATGATGGGATTTGAAAAACTGAAATTTGTCACGGCGTGGGTCATCACCGTCCTGACGGTTGGGGGCATCGCGTTCGGCATATTAAGGGACGAACCGACCAGGTTCGAGAAGGGCTTGCGTGGGCAGATCGTCGCAGTGAATGCGGGCCGAACGACATCCACCGTGACGATCTCGCTCGAAGAGTTCGGCACTCTGCTGAACCTCGACGTGTCGGGGCAGGCCAAGGTGTGGACTGCGTTTGAAGCGGGACAGCTGACCGATTTGAAAGAGGGACAATACGTTTCGCTGCGACTTGGCGATGACCATCGCACAGTGAACGAGATCCATGTGCAGGGCCAAATGCGAGAAGCGTCGATCAAGTCGGTCACCGCATCGGGTAAGATCGTGGTCGTCGAGGGAGACGATGACGACGAGGGAGCGGGTCAACCGATGGAAGTTGAACTCGCCCCGGATGCAATCCTCCGCATTGGTGGGCTGCCCGCCACTCGTGATGATCTCAAACCAGGGATGCAGGTGCCGCTGGAGTTCGGTCGCGATGGCAAATTGGTCAACGCGATAGAAGCTGAAGCGGCAGAGAACTCGCTCATCGACGGTGAACTGATTGAGGCTACCACCGGGAACATGCTGGTCATCGGTCGCGAAGAGAACGACGACGGTCAACCAGTCCAGCAGGCATTTACGATCACCGCCGAGACGATCATCACGCTTGATGCCAAACCGGCGAAGCTGGCTGACATCAGGAAGGGTTCATGGCTTACGCTGCGACTTTCCGACGACGGCCAGTCGATCCGTGTAATCAAAGCGACCAGCCCTGAACCTGATGACGACGAGCAATCCAACGGGTAGCATCAAAGGCGTCAGGCTCAATAGTGACGCTCCCGAAGCAACCGCTCATTATTGATGCCGACATGACTCGTCTGGCACAAGTGTTCCTGAACCTGCTGAACAACGCTGCCAAGTACGGCGACGAGGCGGTCACATCCAACTTCACGTCGAACGTCAAGGGAGCGACCTGGTGGTGACGGCGAAGGACACCGGCATCGGCATCGCTGCCGACCAGTGACCCCGCATCTTCAAGATGTTTACGCAGGTGGATGGGTCCTGGGAAAAATCGCAAAGTGGGGTCAGGACGACGACCGCCGCCGCTCCTACGAAGCCGGGTTCAATCACCACATGATCCAGGTGGTGGACCCACAAGCCCTGATGAAGATACTCGCCGGGTTGCAAACGGCAAAGAAAACGGACGGCGCTTAGGCATAAATGACCTGCGTCTTCTTCCGAACTGTAACTTGTTCTGAAATAATCACTGGCGACAGCGCCATGTGATCTGAACTACCCGTGCAAATCACAATGCCGCACGTACGTCGCGTGACAAGTCGACCAATTCATGGACTCGGCTCGGAGTTGTATTCGCCTAGCCGTCTCTCCTCTGGCAAGTGGTTTTTGAGGTCGAATGCGGGACGGTTGTGCGAGTTTACAAACGCTGCGAGATCGAGTGCCTCTTGATCGGTGAGAGTCGCGTCATCCAGTGGCATCGCGACTCTCAGCCAACTGGCCAGCGGCACGTTCTTGGCCAGGCCCGCGCCTTGGTTGTAAGATCGCGGACCCCAGACCGGCGGATTCTCGTCCTGCCCTCCACCATCTTTGCCGTGGCATTCGGCGCATTTCCGGGCATAGAGCAAACCTCCCCGTTCAGCACTGGCAGACGTCTCCTGCATTTCCATCCGAGGCACAGCGTTTGGTCCTTTGGGATTCCTGGCATTCATGTGCAGGGGTTCGCCGTCTGACAGCCAGGTAATGTAAGTGGTAATGGCGACGGACGGTTTGCTTCCCAGCGGCGGGCGAACGCCGTTGCAACTCCGCATGAAGCAGTTCAGCACGCGGTCTTCGAGCGTGATGACGCGCTGCTCGCGCGGCGACCATGCCGGATACGCCGTTGCGACACCAATGAACGTGGCGGCCTTCGGATCGGTCCCGTTCTTCAAATGGCATGAAGTGCAGTTCAGGGCATTACCGACGTGCTTCTTCGTCAGCGTGTGGGTCGTCGTTTTCTCCACGAGTTCCTTGCCGAGCTTGATCGTTTCCCCAAGTGGCCCGTTCGGCAAAGTGCGAGTTTGTTGTGTTGGTGGTTTTGCCCACACGGTGAGATTACTTTGAAAGCAAAGCGGCATAGTGGCGAGCAACAGGAATAACAGACAATACACAACCTTCATGTGCAACCTCCCGGCGACGGAGTTAGTTAAGAAGAAGATGATTACGGTCTGAAGTAGCCGTAACCTGCCTGTTGCTTGCGGAGGACTTCAATCGCTCCTGACGGGACGGTTGTCACTCCGTTAACAAGTGCATCCATTTCGATGGTTTTCTTTTTCATCGTATTCTCGCACGCGACAAAATGGACGCCTTGTTTCATGATCGCCTCCATCTTTTCGGCGTGTTTTGATTGCTTCGTCACCACGAGGTTGATGCCCTTTCCGTGGCAGACGACTTCAATTTCTGCCGTCGGAACTGCCTTCAGGATATTCTCGATATTTCCCAGAGCGTCCTCTTGGCGATCGGGATCGGCGAAGTTCACATGAATGACAGCTTTCAACATAGCAGTTGCTCCTTTGTTCTGGTTATTGTCTTCATCGCTTGCCACAACGGCAAGCGCCAGCGTGGCTGTAAGAATTGCGAGTAACATCTTCATGATGTGGATTCCTTTGAGATGCACCCAAGCACAAGTTATTGTGCATAATTTGTTTAACGGCGAGCCGGAGGCGCAGGCAAATTACCAGAAACCCGACGCCTTCGGCTTGCCGTTAAACGAAGAAACTTAATCACGGGTGCTTATGAGACGCGATTTTTCCATCCTGAATGGTCAGGTCGAGCCGCCCCAGATCGGAACCATGTGCTCCCGCCTGGACAATTAGCGTATCACCGACTCGTTCCGCATGGTCCATGCGATTGTGACTGTGCCCGCCAACAATGACGTCAATGCCTGAGACTCCGGTTGCGAGCTACTTGTCTCCGCCCAATCCCAGGTGCGAAAGGACAACAATCAAGTCCGCTCCATCGCGACGCAGCTTTGGGAGTTGGAGTTGAACAGCGACTACCGGGTCGAGAAAGCGTAGCTCCTCGACATTCTTCGGCGAGGTCGTCCAGGGAGTCTTGGGGTAGGTAAGTCCGACAATGCCAACAGAAACTCCGGCGAGCCTCTTGATGACATAGGGGGCAACAAAGGATTCTTGGTCGCTGCGGTTGGAGAGGTTGGCCGCGACGAAAGGGGAATTCGCTTCCTTGATTCGATCACGCAAGGCCGCCATGCCGAAGTCCGGCCCGTGGTTTCCGAAGGTCATCGCGTCGTATTTCAAGTGATTGAAAACACGGATGATCGCCTGTCCTTCGGTCAGGTCGGCAATCATCGTGTCGCCAATCAGGTCGCCGGCATCCAGTAAAAATACGGCGTCCCCGGCTTCTTTCCGGACGAGATTGATGGCCGACGCGAGGTGGGCCAGGCCGCCGATGGTTTTACCCTTCAAATCGCCATCCCAACCCTCCCAGGCGGTCAGATGGCCGTGGATGTCGTTGGTGTGTAGAATGGTCAGCGTCGTCGCACCCTTGCGAGCTTCTGCTCCATGCGCACTCCGTCCCAGCAACCAGGAAACTATTCCGACTGCACGCTGTGTGAATGGTCGTCGACTCATCGTTTGCACTTTCTCAGCGACTCCAGAAACACAGGTACGCTGTCAGCACCACACCGATCACGGCCATGAACTCGGTGTACCCGACTCGAAGCAACTGCTGTTGGACTTCTGGCAAATCAGCGTCGTTACGCAAAACGAGCAAGATCGGCTTCTTCGGATTGAGGACCCACCCTGCCCAAATCGACAGTTCGGCTCGTGGCCCGATGTTCAATGCGCTAGCGATGTGGCCGCCTCCAAAGGCCCGCATCTGGCGATTGTCCACAAGCTGAGCGTTGCCTTTTTTGATCACCGCCGCAAACTCTTGCGGTGGTAATGGCGGGCAGGATGGCAAACGGCCCAAGATCTCTGGCCCATCCGCATTGATCTTTTTCATCCGTGGGTAGTACACCGGCTCTGGCGGGGCGGTCGACAGGACGAACTCGAAAAACCTGGCCTCGTCCTTGAACTGGAGAGCCGCATTGTTTCTCCGTTCGTACCCGATACGAAGTCGGCGTGGATCGGATGTCGATTCGTTTTCGCAGGGCGACAATCTGGCTTTTTGGACTCCAATATGACGCCCAATCAAGCAGAGCATCCTGCACCGGCTGAGCAAGCTTCAACAGCGTCGTCGGGCCGGGATGTAAGTCAATTCCCGTAGTTTTCTCACACTGTACTGAGCAACTCTTTACCGCCATCGAAAGACGTAAGCACTACTCATACCGCTCTTTAATCTACGGTGAGCAGTCGTTGAAAATTCGCGGCAATGAATTGCTGCAACTGTAACTTACAGGGTTCCCCACGCTGAAGCCCGAGGCTACGTGCTGCGCTCTCTCCGCGATCAAACGCAGAAATCACATTTGCCAGCAAACACAAAATCGTGCAAGCACGGAATCACGGCCGCTCAGGCAGATCAACCGAGCTCAAATTCCCCGCAGAATTAAAACGTACGGTTGTCGGCTTCCAGCAAAATGGCGGGTGCGGGCTCGTCTGAAGCAGGCTTCGTGCCAACAGAGACTCGACGAGATTCCCTTCGGCGATTGCGCGATATCCCACATAGCTTGTGCAAAGTCGCGGATTGATCTCAATCACATGGGCCTCTGTGTTGCCGCGAGCATCCTGGCTCACCACCAGGTCGGCTCCGAGAAAGCCTGAAAATGGTCCCAGGGCGCGGGCCAGGTTCTGAGCAGCCTCCATGGCAGCCGACAGCAGTTCATCAGCACAGGGAATTTGGCCGCCACGGTATTCCAGGCGAAGACCATCCTGCACAATCTGCTGCTGGCCCGGTGGAAGAATCTGAGTCGCGTGCTGTAACCCACCGCCGATCAAACCCACGGAACATGCGACACCCGGAACGTACGGTTGCACGATCCAAAAATCGCCGGGCTCGTCAGACATCGACAGTTGCAGAAACGGCTGGCGGTTCATGGGGACTCGAAAGACCCGATCACTGCCCACTCCGTCACGAGGTTTCACGATGCACCATTCAGAATCCTGCGGCCGCCGACTGTCACTCGAGCACGGCTCAGTGGTTGCTCCCCGCAGAAGCGTTTCTGCCATCGCCTGATCGATCGTTCTGGTGTCCGGTGTTCGTATGTCGTGACTCTGAAGCCAGCGGCAGGTCTGACGTTTGTCGGCAAAGATTTCTGCCATGGCCCACGGGACATTCAGACTGCAGGTCGTCGCCCAGTGGCCACTCTGCAGTTGCCTGAGCAGCGAAACAAGAATGCCGTCGCACTCGGGTGCGATCACCAACGACGCGGCAAAGGACAACGGATCTCGTGTCGGACTGCGTAACCAGTCAGTGGGCGATCTGTCGCTTGTTAGAATCTCCGTGCGCGAATCCCAGCACCCCATCGATTCGATTCTGGTGGCCGCAGCTGTTGCCATCAGAACGACGGGGTGAATATCTTCGACATGCTGCAGATCCTGAACCAGGGTTGCCAGCATAGCCGCTGCTTCACGCTGCATCGACGGACTGGCTGCCGCCCATGCGTTCGCATCTGCGAGGAGATACTCAAAGACCAGAATCGGCCGACGAGCAGGCATCACGGGCCTCGTTATCGCTGGCGAGCTGTGAAGACGGTGTATTCGCCAATCGTGTGCGCTTCGACCGAATTGAACAGCTGCTTCATGCGAGCGTCGTGCCAGTCATTCAGTTTCGTCACGAGATGAATTCGCCCGCCGGTTTTCAGCGACGCCTTAGCCGCCTGGAGAAACAGTTCGGCGATTCGATAGTCAGAATAATACGGCGGATTGCCGAGCAGCAAATCCCAGCTGCGAGGTTCGGGAATGACACCATCTGATGTCAACAGCGTTTCCACGGTGGTGATTTCATTCAGCTTTGCAGAATTCTGAGTCGACTCAATCGCCCGAGCGTCGCTGTCGACCGCCAGAATTTTTGCAGCCGGATACTCCAGAGCGGCCGCCATGGAGACCGCGCCACAGCCGCAGCCCATCTCGATAATTCTGGCAGGTTGAAACCATTTTGAAGGTTCTCCCTCGGGCTTCAGTAACGCCAGTGATTTAATCAAAGCCCGCGCGCCACCATCGATGCGGCGATGACTAAAAACTCCCGGACGACTTTCGCAGTAGACCAGTCGTTCGCCCAGACGAAATGCCGAGCGGGCTCGGAAGCCGCGGACCTTCTTCAATGGGACAGACTTCGTGGCCACACAGGAAACCCCATGCTTCTGCTTGTTCACAATCACTTTGCTGAACAACGTTTTCAGCTGCGACTGGATCCAGCGATCTTTGGGATTATTGGTGGAAATGATCAGCCGTCCGCCCGATCGCAGACACTGATGAGCCGCCTGGATCAGGTCCTGAGCCTGCTCAGAAGAATCGCCTGAGAAAGTCGGAAAGACGACCTCCTGAAACTCGGCTTTCGGCAGATCGGCCGAACAGACAATCGTGATCTTTCCCGCTCCGTCGGCAGGAACGTCGGCGCTTTCGCCGTGGAACTTCTGCAGAGTGCGAAAGAAGAAATGCTCGGGTGTGTAGAACGTGAAATTCAGATCCGGGCGAGCCTTTCGCAGAGCAGACGCGAGCGTCGTGCCGTGCATCAGCAGCACCAGCACATCCGGTCCTTTCAGGTCGCCAACATAATCTGCCACCAGGCGATCTGAGAATGACTTCAGCGGCCGATCTTCCGTGACCTGATCGACGCCATCGTCGTCCAGCCCGTCATCAAATTCACCGTCGTCATCATCATCATCGTCGTCAAAGTCGAGATCCAGATCGTCTTCGAATTCGTCATCTGATGGGCGGCGTTTACGGTTCATAAGGACGTCGATGTTTTACGGAGAATCAAAGTAGCAGGCACATTCCATGTGCCACTGCCACAAGAAAAACAAGGTTTTTTTTCGGAGCCTTGCGGACGGCACTCGGAACGTGCCTGCTACTTTTTTGCAATATCCGATTAAGAGAACAGCAGTTCCAGATCCTCGACCGACAGATTCTGAAGGACGCTGCTGGCTTCGTCGCCTTCCAGAATTGCGTCCGCCAGTTCACGCTTTTGCTTCTGCAGCTCGGCGATTTTTTCTTCCACCGTGTCGCGGCAGATCAGACGGTAAGCAAAGACGGTTCGAGTCTGGCCCACGCGGTGAGCTCGGTCGATCGCCTGCGCTTCCACTGCCGGATTCCACCATGGATCCAGCAGGAAAACGTAGTCGGCCGCCGTCAGGTTCAGACCCAGGCCCCCGGCCTTAAGACTGATCAGGAAGACCTGACAATCTTCGTCTTCCTGGAAGCGGTTCACGCGAGCCTTTCGGTCACGCGTTTTTCCGTCGAGGTATTCGTACGTGATGCCTTCCTTGTCGAGATGATTCCGCACGATACTGAGCATGCTCGTAAACTGCGAAAACACGAGGGCCTTGTGGCCTTCCGCGATCAGTTCCTGCAGATGCGGAATCAGGAAGTCCAGCTTCGCATACAGTTCCTGCTCGTCACCCCGCTTCAGCAACGCTGGATGGCAGGCTGCCTGACGCAGACGCAGCAGAGCCTCAAGCACATGCATGCGCGTCTTGGCCAGGCCCTGTTCCTGAACCAGCCCAAGCAGCGAATCGCGGTAGTGCAAACGCAACTCGTCGTACAGACGACGCTGTTCGTCTTCCATATCACAGTAGATGGTTTCTTCCAGACGATCGGGAAGCTCGGCCGCCACCTGCTTCTTGGTACGACGCAGAATGAACGGTCGAAGACCCTTCGCGACGAGTTCGCGGGATTCTTTGCTGTCCGGATCGGCAATATGCGATCGAAACGCAGTACTGCGACCCAGCATGCCAGGATTCAGGAACTCGAAGATCGACCACAGGTCGCCCGCGTTGTTTTCAATCGGCGTACCGCTGAGTGCCAGTCGGAAGTTAGACTTCAGCAATCGTGACGCGCGAGCAATCTGAGACGATGGATTTTTAATCGTCTGAGCTTCGTCGAGCACCACATAGTCGAATTCGAAGTCCTTCAGAATGGCGATATCACGTCGCACTGTTCCGTAGGTTGTCAGAATCAGATTGTGTTTTGCGAACTCAGTTCGCAGGTTGGCTCGTTCCAGCCCGGTGTACTCCATCACCTTCAGATGCGGAGCAAACCGATTGCTTTCACCGGCCCAGTTGAAGATCAGGGAGCGAGGTACCACAACCAGCGACGGCGGGCTGTCAGGCTTGGCTTCCATGCGGACCAGCAGCATCGCGATGAACTGAACCGTCTTACCCAGACCCATGTCGTCCGCAAGACAGCCGCCGAAGTTGAAGTCGCTCAGGAACTTCATCCATGCGAGACCTTCCTGCTGGTAAACTCGCAGTTCGCCCTTGAATGTGTCCGGAATCGGCACCTGTTCCAGACCGGCAAAGTTGCGAAAGCGTTCGCGCATCGCGTCGAAGCCCGCATCCGTATCCACATTGTCCTGAGACGCCAGCAGAGCATCCAGCAGTGCTGCCTGAGATGTTGAAAACCGCAGACCATCTTCGGTTGCCGTTCCCAGACCGCTGATCAGGCCGATCTGCTCCAGCCATTCTTCGGGAAGAATGCCGAGCGAACCGTCATCAAGTCGCACAGTCGAATCGCCGCGCTCCAGAGCCCGCAGAAGTTCGGGGAACGAAACGGAGCGGCCTTCGAAGTCAACGTCCGTATGCACATCAAACCAGTCCAGATCGGACGTGACACGGAAGCGGAGGCCACCGGCCTGACGTACCTTGCTGCCGTCCGCAAACACCGCCCAGTTGTTGTCCACAAGTTCGCGCACAGCGCGGCCCAGATCGCGTCTAGCAATCTCGACGTTGACCTGCTGTTTGAGATCCCCCAGACGACGACGGAATCCGGCCTGGCGAAGTTTTTCCCAGCACTGACCTTCAAAATGGCGGTCTCGAATAATGCAGCGACTGGCTTCACGCTGCACCACGGCCCAGCGCGCACTACTGCCGGAAACCGGTGTTCCCATGTAGTCGAAGATGACTTCCGCCGTGAGCGAGTCGTTTCGCCACTTGTTCATCGGAGGAGACGAAATTCGCAGTACCGGCGATGGCGTGGTGCGAACTTCTTCCAGCTGAAGCTCCTTCGGGAGATCGAGCCGTGGCAACGACGGAATGTCGAGCAGTCGATCCACAAAGTCATGCTGATCGGCTTCTGGAATATGCAGTGCCCCGCCCAGAGCCAGCATCTTCATCCATTCTGGCGCACCGAAATCACGCAGCAGCCCGATCGAATCGCTGGTGATGACAAAACCACCAGGAACGACAAGCGGCACATCGGCCAGCTCCATTACTTCTTCACCGCGAATCAGCAGGCCGGCGACTTTCCAGCCTTCGGATTCTGTGTCACGGCGAACGCGAATGGTCAGTTCCCACGGATCCAGCTCATCCCAGCTAAGCAGTTGTTCGCCCGCTTCGTCACTGCCCAGAACTCGCAGCCGACGACTGCGACACATGTCCGGCAGGACCAGCTGACCCAGTTCGAACGGAACATAAAAACGGTGGGCCGACGTTCGCAATTCGGCCTGCTGCGTCGTCCAATTGTTGCGTTCTGGAATAGCTCCCGCCAGATACGACAGGAAGGTCCGGTCGTCTTCATGTTCGATATGATCGAGTTCACCTGGTCGCACTTTGAGCGGCTTGATCTTGCCCCACTGGCCACCGGCGCGGCGCTGACGCTGGGATGCCTGGATGACCAGTTTGCTGGCTTCCTTGCTGGCTTCCAGGTCCACTTCGTAAAAGATCTGACGCTCTTCCGGATCGGACTTGGTCCTTCCGTCCGGCGTCACATCCATGTTGTCCTTGAGTTCAACGAGGCGTGCTTCCCACGGACGCAGAGTGCGCTGGACGGGCGCCACTTTGGCTTTGGGTTTGCCACGAGGAACGCGAGCATCGCCGTCCGGGTCGACTCCGCCCGGTTCGAAGTCCTCCATCGTGATCGGCTGATACGCGTTCGGCGCAACGAACGGAGTGATCCGTCCGGGGCGCAGCGTGCTGCTGATATAGCCGCCGGTGTCGGCCGCCAGCACAGTCGCCCACAAATGTTTGCAGACTTTGCTTTTGGCAAACTGCTCACACGTGCAAAACATCACGACGTCGTCCGGCTGATAGCGCAGCTGAGTCTGATACTCGGCGCCGTCCTGGACGATTCCAAAGATGTTTTCAGGAGTGACTCGGACCAGTGAGATTCGTTCAGCCTCAATGTAGGCCGCCCCGCGATGTCTCAGGTCCGCTCGAAAACGATTCTGCAATAGCTCCGCAAGCGTCATAATCTTCTGGTCAGTCGATCAGTTTTCAGGCGATGACTTCGAAAAGTCGTCCGCATCAATCATTGTGAGAAACCGCATCCCTGCGGCGTTTTTGGATCCGCATTGAGCAATAATGCCCATCGCACTTCAGGAAAGCAAATGGCGGCTGGACCAGAGACCTCCTGTCCCACCAGCCCATTCACGCTCTCGGCGCAGCGGATCGGGAAGAGTAATCGAAACCTGGGGCTCTTGACCAGAACAGCATGACGAATTCGCAGAGTCTGCACGAACTTCCCGCAGCTTTCCTATCCCTTACGGATGACCAGACAGACAAATCGCCCATGAATCGCGGCCTGGTGTCGCGATTCTCAAATTCTGCGAGTTGCAATTTCAGGCCAGACAGCACCCGCTGCAATTCCTCCGAACGGCTTTGTTAAGCACGCCGCTGCAATTCAAAGCCCTTTTAAGCGGATCACACGGCTCAACCGGACTACTGCTTGGTCAAAGCTTGAAGTTGGGGTTATCTGTCATTCCCAAGCAGGCGGGCCAAAAAAGGCGGGCCAAAAAAACAGGGATCGACGGATATCTCTCAGGATATTTACGTGTTCGCCGGTCTGGCAGGTAGTTGGCGGGATTGTGCCAGTGAGACGGACCGGCAACAATACAGAGTGTTGATTTGGTCAAAACGTGAGCCGCGAGGCACTAGCCGCGGGTGTTTTCCTTGCGTTTTTAAGACACGCACCCGCAGCTAGCGCTTTGCGGCTCACTAAATCAACACTCCGAATAGAGACAGCCAAATCTTCTCGGTTCTCGGATCGTCGATGTGCACAATTGCTCACAATTCTGAAGAGGCTTTTCGTGTCAGAGTCACCCGTCAAAGTAAAACAGCTCGACCACGTCACCCTGGTTGTTCGTGATGTGGAAGCCAGTCGGCGGTTCTATGTGGGCCTGCTCGGGATGACGGAAGTGCCAAGACCAGCCTTTAGTTTTGACGGAGCCTGGTTTCAGGCTGGCTCCACTTTGATTCATCTGATCAAGGAACATGATCGCAGCGGCCCCGCGGGCTACCCGGTGGAAGTTTTGGTACGCTCCAGCCGCAATCACCATTTTGCGTTTGCGGTGGATGATGCAAAGGCGGCGGCAGAAAAACTGAAGGGCATGGGAATTTCTCTGCTGGACGATGCTAAACTTCGTCCTGACGGAGCGACTCAGGTTTTTCTGACCGACCCGGATCACCATGTCGTTGAACTCTGCAGTTCACCGATCATCTGAGTTTAAGTTCACGCGTTTGTTTGCAGACTATTCCACGAGTTCATCAGGATGAATCAAGGAACGAATAGTTTTACAAGTGTGGCGTGGCTGACTGTTGAAGCCCATCTCCTGTTGGACATGAAGTCAATTGCACTCCTTTGTGCCGGAAAACAAAAATGGCAAGAGAACTGATTATCACGATGGCCGCTTCGAACCGTGCCGGGATTCTGGCCTCGGTGACCAAAGCCATGTCAGAACTCGGAGGCGATCTTCGGGAAGCCAGCCAAACCGTGGTGCGTGGTTATTTCACCATGATTTTTTCTGCCGAATTTCCGGACCAGATGGACCAGGCCCTGATCCGCGATCATCTTCAGGACGCATGTCGCCCGTTCGGAATTGAACTGGGCATCCGCGAAGCCGCACCCGCCCTGTCTGCTCACAACACAACAGCAGCTGGCACGCGCGCGTTTCGTCTTCGCATCGGAGGACGCAATCAGCCGGGCGCATTGCTGCGACTCAGCCAGCTGATGTCGATTAAGAGCATCGATATTACCGGCATGCATGCTCTTCGAACCGAAGAAGGGCGCCAGTTCGAAATGGTTTTGAAACTTGCCGTGCCGAAAGATTACACCACAGAAAGCCTGCTGCAGGATCTGGAAACTGCCGGTAAGGAATTTGAAATCACGGCCGATCTTCGCGAGTATGGCGAATAGACAGTCTCGCCGCGCATGCAGGATGACAGGGGTGCGGCTGCGATCACTGGGTCAGCATTCAGATAAAGAAACTGGCCAGCTGAATCATAAAGATGGCTGTCCCGATTGCGAACTTGGCCAGCATTCCAATCAATCGCCCGGACATTGCTGCCGTCCCGATTTCATTGCGCCTGGCCTTTTCGGTTCCCTTCCAGGTCTCCCCCAGCCAGGCACCACCGAAGGCTCCGGCCGCGGCCCCCAGAATAGCACCGACAACACTTCCGACAAAGGGAATCGGAATCAGGAATGTCCCGCCGATACTGCCCACAAACGACAGCACAAGAGACAGCAGCATGGCTCGCCGACTGGCACCTTTCTTCGCAGCCTTCGCAGATCCCATGACGGTTTCCAGGACTTCACCCAACACGGCCAGCACAATGGAAATCAGCAGCACAGTCCACGTAGGGCCGCGGCTAAAATCGGTCCCGATCAGATACGCCAGCAGGCTGATAACCATCAGCCAGTTGCCAGGCAAAAGCAGAAGATTCAGCACCAGACTTGCTCCGTTGACCAGAACAAGCACCGTAGCGAATCCCCAGAACCCAATGTTTGACCAATCCATAACGCAGGGCGATCGACAGCAAAGACAGAAGAACATCGCGCCGCGCGGCAGCGCACAGACCCCAAACAACAATGTTCACAGACATCCAATTATTGCACGGTACGCATACGCCTGACTGTGATCAATCGCAGGATTCCGTAAACCATGATGAGTGCGGTCATTCCCATCGAAATGTTCATCCCGTTCCTTACACTGGACGGCTCAAACAGAAACTGAACCGAATGATCGCCCGCGGGCACAGCGCAGCCCATGAAATCGACATTGGTGCGAACGATCGAGGACGGCAAACCGTCAATCAGAACTTTCCACGCTTTTGAATAACGCTCTGACAACACCAGTAACTGTGGCGATTCACACTGGACCCGGACACCAATCCTCCCCGGCCGCTCTTCCTTCAGTTCGGCCGTGCCTTGAGCACGGGCGACCAAAGAAAGGCCGGGCAGCTCAGCAGCAACAATAACCGCCCCGTCGGCGGACAGAGCTGCGACTGCGGCAGAAGAATCGACAATCGTCCGGACTCTGTTCGTCAAACGGACTCTGGGCAATGGATCAGGAACTTCCAGCCAGCGATCACTGGTTGTTGGTTTCAGGCCCGGGATTGAAGCGTGCTGCCCGCTGTTCACGATCCACTTCACGCCCGAAATTCGGAGTCCGTCCAGGCTCAGATTTTCGTCCAGCAGATGCATCTTCGGCAGCAGACCTTCATACCCGTCCGCTTTTTCCCAGGCCAGCAGCAGCAGTTCATTTCCGCAAAATCCGACATTGGCATCCGTCAAATGCGTTTCGGCGATGATGCGTCCTTGCTCAGGCGAACCGGGCGGAATCGGCAGTTCGTCGTAAATCGAAGCCATGGTCTGGGTATGATTCAACGCTTCATAAGTGAAACCATAGGCTGCCAGATCTCCGGCAACGAACAGCATGAACATCGGGGTGACCTTGCCCCACGAAAGGTCCCTGATCATCAACACGGACAATGTGAACAGGATCGGACCGATCACAAGCAACCCGGGCGAAGCCATCTGATCAATTGGCCAGAACAAACGCACAAACAGTGGAGCCAGAAGACTCAGGACTGGTGCAAGAAAGAGGCCTCGCGGCATTCGTGCGGCAGTGGTATCGGAAACCGATGTTAGTCGAACGTATCCGATAGCCGCGAGCGACGCGACGACAAAATGCAGCAACACAACGATCCGCGATGGCCAGCGAAATTTCCCGACCAGCGGCAGCCAGGTCTGAACAACACACAGCCCGCCCGCCTTGCCGAAGGATAGCCATAACGCTACCAGCCCCAGCGTCAGCATCACCTGAACCAGCCTTCGATCGGGTGTCGGCGTTCTGATCCGGGCCAGGCAGACGACCGCCAGCAGCAGAGGAATAGCGCCGCAATAGGTCCCCAGTTCATGCGTGCTCACGCCGAAGACGCGCGACTTCGTCAAAAACGGATTCACCCATTGCAACATATCAGGAGCCGTCAGCGGGTCCAGCAAGAAATTTTCCAACGGCATTGAGGTGCGATCTGATTCTGCCAGAGCATCAATGGAGGGCAGAAGCTACACGGCTCCCAGTCCGAGCCCCATTATTTTAAGTAGCGTCAGCAGAACGAGCACACGCATCCCGCGGCGGCTGAACGAGACAAATCCCAGGCAGTACACAGTCTCCGCCAGCAGCGAAAACCAGACGTACTGTGGATAGCCCAGCAGAAGCTGTGATCCGGTCAGAAAAGCGACACTCAGCTCTGCAGCAATACGCCAACGCGGGTTGTCCGAGGATGGACGGAGCAGAACATCATGAGCCAGCAACAGCCACGGCAGATGAGAAATGACGGCGATTGCGTTAGGATGCAGAAAGTGGAGCGTGCAGAAGCCGCTGAAGGTAAAGATGATGGCTCCCAGCCACGCAGCATCCGGACGACGAAGATGCCGCTCCAGAAACAGCTTCATTCCAAACAGCTTAAAGGGATAGCTGCTGAGAATTTCCAGATTGAATGCTGCCTGCAAAGGCAGAAAGCGGTACAGCAGCCAGTGCAGCGGATGATAAGTTCCCGCCTGACCGGAGCCTGTCAGAAAAAATCCGCTGAACAGACTGGGCATCCAGTCGAATGCGTCACCGCGTTCCAGACACTGGGAGTAAAACTGCCGGATCGGAAGGTGGTAATTCAGCAGATCGTCGCAGACGTAAACACGTCCGAGCGGCAATGGCAGGAACATCAGCGCCAGAACGGCGAACGCGGCAAACTTCGCGTAACGAGTCTGGCATTTGATTCGTGTCGCCAGGCTCGGTAACGAGCCAGGTGATGTGACCGCAGGAATCGTCATCGGATGAAGAACTCGGTGCGTGACGACTGCGAAACAAACGATTGCGGGCGACGAATTTAGGATCGCTCGATGAATAAGTGTCTGACTGTTGCCTTTCGCTCCGCGAAAGAACGCGACTTTCGCGGAGCGAAAGGCGACAATTATTGATCGAACGAGACTTACTGACGATGCACAGTCACTGTTTCACGAGAAGACGATTCGTGCGATTCGGCTGCGTCGTCTGCGTACAGATGAGCCGGCAGTTTAGGACCGCGAACAGCGTCGGACGTCACCTGTTCAATTCTCAGTAACTGTTCGCCCAGAGTGTTGATACGGCGCGACACATCTTCGTTGTTCTGTTCAATGCCGCCAGAAACCAGATTGATCACGCCCAGAAACAACAGCATCTGAGCCACTGTGGTAACCAGCCAGCCGGTCGGCGTGTATTCAGAGTAGCCTCCGAAGTGTCCGTAGATCACCATCGCTGTTCCCACGGTCAGACCAAGCACTCCCAAATAGGCGAGGAATTGCCCAGTCATTGAGGTCAGGTTGGAACGCCGTGGTGCACTCACTTCAAAGTGAGGTCCGCGGATCTGGGATTCGTGAGCTTCATCAATATAGCGTCGTTTCGGAAGGCCCTGAGTTCGCGCACGACGGCCATCCGTTCCGGTCACGACATCCATCGGTTCCGCGTTGTCGACGCGAACGCGACGTCCAGGCTTTGGAGAATTCGAAACGATCTTTGTTTCCGGAGCCACCGAAGAGGGCAGTGATGTCACCGGGTCTTTGGCCTGCAGCGTTTCAGCATCTGCACCGGTCTGGTCGAGTCTGAGCTTTCGAGTCACGGTATCTGATCCTGCTGAACTTTCGGAAACGGAGCGTTCAAGCTGAAAACGGCGATTCAAAGGAGGTCGGCGCAGCGCAGGCCGCTTGCTCTTCTCGTTATTCTTCGTCGTATTCGTCTGTGCTTGTTTGATGTCATTGGCAGAATCTGCCGAGTTCGATTCGTAGTCCGCCGGTTCCACGTATATCGACGCAGATAACTTAGGCACCGGTAACGCAGTCTGGAGAACTTCTGCCGATGCAAAAAGGTCCTCCGCGGAAGTTTCTGGGCGAACGAAATCCGCAGTACCGAACGGATCGGCTGCTGAAGGCCTGGCGGCGTCGGCCATGATTTCATCCACCATCGCATGGGACATCTGCACCGGCTCACTGCGATGAGCGGGCTCAGGATTCCGAACCGGTTCAATCTTCTGAACGGGTTCATGTTCGCGAACGGGTTGATTTGCGCGAACCGGTTCAACCTGTGGCGGAAGTTTTTCTGTGACCCCTGCAACCAGCGCTTCAGGAACGACAGATGCCGGACGATCCTGCTCATCCTGGGCTGGGGCGGCGGTGGCCAGCAAAGGCCGCGGTGCTACCAGGAGATCCCACAAAACCTGATCAGGCGCTGACAGAGTCGACGCCGGCGGAGTGGGCAGCCTGCGGTCGAGTGTCACTCGCGGCGCCGTGCAAGATCTGGGAACTGGCGGCTGGAGAGAAATCGCCGGTCGTTCCTGAACGGCAGCCGCCGCAGGTGCTGCGGCTGCCGACGTTGCAATGGCTGGCGAAGTTGCGACCTGTGCGGTCGGCTTTTGTTTGTTCAGGGGAATGTTCAGCAGCGGAGCACGGTCCTGCTGCTTGAGCGTCGTCAAAGGGGCCGTGGTGCTGATTCGTTCGAAAAGGTCTGAAGACTGCCAGCGTTCCAGAATCTCATAGGCACGGCGAATATCGTCAGTCTGCCGAGAACTTGCCACCATCGCACGACCGCACAAAGGACAAGCCGCACCGCTCGCTCCGGCAGCTTTGACGTCGACTTCTTTGTGACAATCGCGGCACCACATGTCTGAACGGATTCCTTTCCGATCGGCCTGCTTCGGACCGGACTTCCATGCCGGTCTGCTCACGGCAGATTGCCGCGAGTTTCAAGATACGGCGGTTTTTACCGATTGGCACGGCTTCGGGACAAGACCAAATGACGTAGGCAGGAAGCCCATCCATGATTTCGCAGTCGTTTCGGCCGAAACATCAGCACCGGCAGTTTTTGCTGGTTCCGGGCCTCCGTCTTGATGATTACGTTGCGAAAACGCACTCCCGATGTCAGAATTTCTTCCACCCCCGCCATTTCTGACTCGAATGGCGTGGAGTTAACGTATTTTTTGTAGCCTTAAGTCCACGCCATTTTTTTCTTACTCGCCCGTTGCCTCAAAATCCCTGCCCCGTATTTCCTCCGTTCACCAACCTGGCTCTGTATCCCGCAGTTCGCTGTGGTTCGGCCGGCTTTCCGCTCTGGAGAATCCCATGCTCACAATTTATGGAGCACCCCGGTCTGCCTGTGATGGAATTCGGCGTCGACAGCTTCTACAAGCGGCCGGGGCCGGTTTGTTCGGTCTGACTGTTCCACAACTACTGGCCGCGGAAGCACTGACCAGCGGTTCCAGGCCAAAAGTTAAATCCGTCATTTTCCTGTTGTTGTTCGGCGGCCCCAGTCAGCTGGAAACGTTTGACATGAAGCCGGACGCTCCGGAACAAATCCGCGGTCCCTTCAAACCCATCGCCAGCAAAACTCCAGACCTGCTGATCAGCGAACACCTGCCGAAGATGGCGGCAGTTTCGGACAAGTACTGCGTCATCCGCTCCATGTCCCATTCTCTGAACGACCACAGCGGAGGCGGACATTATCTGCAGACTGGCAAGCGCTGGCACGTTCCGATCGGAGCCGGTTTTTCGCCCACGCCCAAAGACTGGCCATCGATGGGTTCAATCGTGGATTACGTCGATCAGCAGGTCTTCGGACTTTCGAATCCGATGCCCTCTTATATGGTCCTGCCTAACTCACTCGGCGCTCTTCAGGAAAAAGGTCAGTATCCTCGCCCCGGCGAACATGCAGGCTGGATGGGACCGCGCTACAACCCGTTGACAACCCAGGTTCCAAAACGCTCGATGGAAGACAATCCCTACTGGCGTTCCTGCACGGACGACGAACTGACATTTCAAATCGCAGGCATGAAAGCGCCAGAAGGTGTATCGCTCGACAGACTTGATCGTCGCCGATCTCTGCTCGAACAATTTGATGCCAGCAGCCAGCACATCGACCAGTTTGCTTCGGCCATCTACGATCCGTTTCGCGAAAAAGCGTTCTCCCTGATGATGTCAGAAAAGACCCGCACGGCGTTGGATATCCGCAGTGAACCGGCCGAACTTCGCGATCGCTACGGTCGGCATTTGTTTGGCCAGTCATCACTGATGGCTCGCCGACTTGTCGAAGCGGGCGTTCGCTACGTCACCGTCCATTATGACTGCGTCGATGGATACAGCTGGGACTCTCATCGCAACAGCGACGACGTCAAAAAGAATTTGCTTCCAACGTTCGATCAGGCCTGCTCAGCGCTTCTCACCGATCTGGACGAACGCGGTTTGCTGGACGAAACGCTCGTCATCGCCACGGGAGAAATGGGGCGAACTCCCAAAGCCAATGCTCAATGGGGCCGTGACCACTGGAGCACCCTGTTTTCCACCGTCATCGCAGGTGGCGGCATCGGCGGCGGAAAGGTTTATGGTTCCTCTGACAAGGATGCCGCTTATTCGCTCGACACGCCGGTAAGCCCGGAAGATCTGGCGGCGACGGTCTATCACGCAATGGGAATTGACCACGAACTGCGAATCACTGACGCCGAAGGGCGGCCGATTCCGGTTGTCGATGGCGGCTCACCCGTCACCGCGCTGTGGTCCTGAAGACGCGGGGATTCACAAGCCAGCGGCGAGTCCCGGCTTTCAGCAGAACCGGCGCTGGAAGCAAAATTGCTGTCTGAAATCGTTGTCGGAAAAGGTGGATGAAATCCTCACCATGAACGGTACACTGCACGACTGTGCAAAGTTCGGCCGGGCCAATCTTTCGGGCAGAGCCGAATTTTCCCTTCAGGAGTCGCGCGATGTCATCAGACGCTTTGGGACAGGTAGACGGTTTGCAGGAGCTGTTGAATCGTTGCCAGAGGCTCATCCGCGTCCACGCACTTTTTCGTGGGTTCTCAGAAACCGTTTGCGTCCTGATTGCCGGCCTCGTCTTTGCCTGTCTGCTCGACTATCTGATCGGCCTGCCAGGCCTGACACGGTTTGGACTTCTGGCCGGCACCGTCGTGATCACGTCGTTGGTGGGCTGGAAACGGCTGGTCCGACCGGCTCTGGTGAATGCTCCTGACGAAGAACTGGGCGCCGCGGTCGATCTGCAGTTTCCGGAGTTGCAGGAATCCCTTGCAACGCTGATCTCGCTCGAACAGCCGACAACCACAAGCAGTGAAGCCGGCTCCCCGCTGATGCGGCAGCGACTTCAGAAACACGTGCAGTCGCAAATCGGCCGAGTGGAACCGGGAGCGCTGATCAAAAATAGCCGCACATGGAAACGTTGCGGTCTTGCTCTGGTGTCTGTAGTTGCCATTCTGATTCCCCTGATGCTGTGGCCGAGCGGATCGCAGTTGCTGATGCAGCGATTTCTGATGCCCTTTTCAAATCTCGCAGCCGCTTCGAATCTGTACTTTGAAGTGCCTGACGCCAATCGCACAGTGGCCATCAACACCGACATCCTGTTTGTTGCAATTCCTCAATGGCGTACGGCAAGACCGGGTCGACTTCCTTCTGAAGTGACGCTGGAAATCCAAACGGCTTCTGGAGAGCGCGACACACGGCCGATGACATTTGATGACGCGAAATCCCATTTTGCGGCGACTCTTCCGGACATCCGCGATTCACTGCGATACCGTGTTCGAGGTGGTGGCGCTGCCACCGAATGGTTCACTCTTCAGGTGGCCGATCCGCCCCGCATTCTGAGCGCAGTGCTGCAGGAAACACCTCCGGCTTATACCGGCCGACCCATTGAATTTTTTGATGGCGTGGTAGGCGACATTCCGGTATTCGAGCGCAGCCGGATTGAAATCAATCTGCAGTTTCAGAAGCCCGTCCGAATCGCTCGCATCGAATGGAAGACCTGGACCCCGATTAGCACAGAGCCCGCCGCGCGGGCGATTGAAGGATCGCAAGAGGACTCAGTCGCAAATCTTCTGCCGGAAGAAATTGCCGCAGCCGCATTGGCACCTGCTCAGTCAAAAGTCCCGGAACCGCCCACTGCGCCGGCGAAGTTGTCCGCTGATGGCATGGCGGCTGTCTTCGAATTTGAGGCGCTCGGCGGAGGCCAGTTTGCATTTCACATTGAAGACGACCATGGCCTGGCAAATTTCACTGAGACGTCTCGTCGTTTAATTGTGACGACGGATACACCGCCCGATCTGACAGTGTCCGGAATCTCCGACGGCCTCGAAGTGCGACCGGACGATACTGTGCCGCTGAACTGCAAAGTGGTCGACGACCTGGGTGTCGGTCTGCTGGAAATTCATTTCCAGAAGAACACCGATGCAACCCGCATTCAGCCGGCCAATCCGATGGACCGCGGTGCGTTGTCGGTCGCGCACGATTTCCTGCTGGACCTGGAGGCTTTGGAATTGAAGGCAGGAGACGCAGTCACATTTCGTGTGAAGGCGGCTGACGAACGTGTCGAGCCGGGTCCGCAGGTCGTGTGGAAAGGGCCGTGGACCATTCGCATTTCTGATGACGCCGAACCACTGGGACAAAAGCCACTTCGCGAGGCCGATCGGAAGCTCGTCGAGGCCCTTCGCGGCCTGGAAGAACAGCTGCAACGCGACGCTGGTCGCAGTCAGGAACTCAAGGATCAGTCGCAGCAGCAATGGGATAAGGACACCCAGGAAGCCGTGAAGGCACTTAGCGAAAAAGAACAGACGCAGGGTCGTGAACTGCAGAGTCTGGCTCAACAGACGGCCGAACATCCGCTGATGCAGAAGCAGGCTGACAAACTGAAAGACCTCGCTCAGCAGATCCGCGAGAAGCTTCCGGAGACCCTGAATGAAGCGGCTGCTGGCGATCGAGAAACAGCAGCCAGAACTCTGCAGGAATCCACGCAGCAAATGAATCGGCTGCGTGATGAACTGCATAAAGCCACGGACGAAATCGAAAAGCTGGCTCAGCTCGAGCAGGAACTCACGGAACTGAACAGGCTTGCTCTCGACGCCCAGCAGCTGGCAAAGGATTCTCAGCAGCTTCAGCAGGACAGGGCCAATGGCAAACCGGAAGAAGGTCAGTCACCTGAAGAACATCAGCAACAGCTGAATGAACAGGAACAAAAGCTTGGGCAGGAGCAGCGCGAGCTGACGGACGATTTAAGCCAGCTTCTGCAACGAAAGCAGGAGTTACTCCAGGCCGCTCGCGAAGCTCAGCTGGACAAGGCCGCGGCGATTGCCCGAGATGCCGAGCAGCTCGCTCGCCAGCAGCAACAGCTGGCAGAAGCGGTGAATGAAGAAGCCGGTGAGACCGCGCGAGATGCTCAGGCCCTGGCCGATGAGCTCCAGAAATCCCGCGATGACGCAGAGCAGCTGGGCCAACAAATCCAGCAGGAGGCTCAGGACGTTTCGCGTCCCGACGTACCAACTCTGGATGAGGCGATTCAAGATTTGCGGCAAGGAAATCTTGCGTCGCCTCAGGAGGGAATCAACAAAGTTCAGCAGCAACTCGACGAAGCCGCCAAGCAGTTGAATCCGCCAGCCGATCAAAAGCCATCGGAGTCAGAGCCTTCGCCTTCCAACGAAAATGCTGAACCGGCAGTAGAAAAAGTTCCGGCCGATCAGAATGGTCAAACTGCCGAACAGAATCAGAAACGTCAATCGCTGGCTCAGAAAGCTGACCAGATCAATGAACGCCTGCAGCAGCTGGAAGACCAATTGCAGGAGATGGCAGCGGAGCTTGGGGCCCAGCCTAAGTCGTCTGAAAAATCGGACGCGACGCAGGCAGCTGCGGCATCAGAAAAACCGCCCGCTGGACCGGTAGCGAAGACTTCTTCCCCTGAAGCCAATGCGGCACAGCAACCGAAGTCCGCGGATGTGAGTCGCGCGATGCTGGAGCAACTGCAGCAGATGCAGGAAGCCGCGCACGAACAGGCCGACGGACTGAAGGCTGATCCCGCGGCCAACGACGCGGCAAAAGATCGTGCTCAACAGGCGGCCGAGCGAGCGGATGAAGCGATGGGCAGCGCGCAGGCAGGGCAGTTCAATCGGGCAGCGGAAAAAATGCGGAACGCAGCGGAAGAATCGGCTCGCGCATCCCATGAACTGAACGCCGAGGCCTCGCAGGACAAGAAGGCCCAACTGCAGCAGCAGGGCGACAACTTTGGCCGGATGGCGGAAACACTGAACCAGTTGCAGCAGGACAATGCGGCTCAGGTGGCGACGCAGCAAGGGTCACAGCGTCAGGTGGCTGAGGCGGCAGCGGCGATGCCCGAGTCACTGAATGAACTGGCTGAGCGATTGAATCTTCCCGCTTTGGGAATGCAGCATTTGTCACGATCCGCTCAGGAGGCTGCAAGTGCGGCGCAGGAGGCCGCGCAATCCGGCGATCAGGCGGCTGAGCAACTGAACCAGACGCAGATGCAACAAGCCGGCGAGTCCGCGAAGGAGACGGCCGAACAACTTAATCGCGCGGCTCAGCTGGCGCGACAGGCGGCTCAGGGCCATCGCGATCGGGAGGCTTTGATTCCCACCGAGGTTGGCGAAAGTGTAGGTGAGGCTCTGCACAGTTTGCAGAAAGCTTCCCAGATGAGGACCGAAGAAGCCGCGCGACAGGCGGCCGAACAACAGGCCCAGCAGGCTGCTCAACAGGGCTCCGCAGATCAGGCTCAGACGCCGCTGTCGGAACGGGGTCAACCGCAGCCCGGTCAGTCGGAGAATGAAGGGCAACCCGGTGAATCGTCAGAACAGCCCGGTAACCCTTCAGATAATCCGTCAGGCTCGCAGCCGGGCGAAGGCCAGCCGGGTGAAGGTGAACCGAGCGAGGAAGC
>JBDNHX010000347.1:0-9039 GCA_041688565.1 Planctomycetaceae bacterium | reverse complement strand
CCAGAAAGTTCTTCAGATTCCGGCCGTAGTTCGCCATGTAATCTGCTTCGAACATATCGTTTTCACCCTGATGCCACATGAAGCCTTCCAGCCGCCACTGGACACCCTGCTGTTCCAAAAGAGCCAGCGACGACCGTATCTGCTCCAGCGCCAGCGAGTACATTTTGAAACCCGAAGGCTCGTCCGGATTCCAGTCGCCTCCTAGATGAGTTCCCCCAGCTGCAATCTTGATGATCGCAATCGGCGTCTTCACATGCCGAGTCACCTCGCGAGCAAAACTCAGCTCCGGGCCGACGACATTGTCCACAGGCTGCAGATCCACCCAGCCATTCGAAGTCAGTTTGTCTTCTCGACCGATGCAGTACGAGAAGCGAATATTCGGCTGATGTTTTTCGAGGCCCACAAAGGGAGGAAACTCGACAATGTCTTCAACCTTTGAATCTGAACCAACCATATTCGACTGGCCAGCAAAAATGAAGACTCGAACAGTCGTGGCGTCCTCGTCGGCATTCACAAAGCCACAGTGGGCTAGAAGCCAAACAACCAGAAGTAATATAGAAATTCGTTGCATTGGAAGTCTCGGCAGCGGAAGTCACAGGATGAAGCCAATCCAGGTGAAACAGTTTCTCATCAATGCATTCTGCCGCCAACTGAGCCGCAAGGCACGTCAGTCCCTGACAATGTCACCGAGAGACTAAAAATTACGTGCCATCCTCGTTCCGGCTGCGGCGGTGTGTTGGTGTCTCGGATTCATGCCCGCCAGAGGAATTCAATTTCTCACTTTGGTCGAAGTCAGCCATGCGGTTGACCAGGATTGTTCTCAAAGTTGGACGGTGGCACGCGTGTGGGTCTATCATGCGAATTCCTGAGTCTCGGCGATTGCAAATGCGGCCCACCATTTCACGGTCGGTTTTTCGGACGCTGCGACACTCTGGCCTCGAAACACAAATCGGACTGTTGGCCAAAACTCCGTCGGGAATATTTTTATTCTATTACTGGTCATTTTCACCGCCGCCGTGCGACATAAGTGTTGACGATGCGGCGATTCGGCAATTGCTGTCACTAATTGTGTTATTCAACCAACGAGAGATCGGCGTGAGCGAGGACTGGAAAAAAATTATTCGACAGCAAGGCCCAAGCGTCTATCGGATCGCGCGGCGGATTCTTGGGAATGCCGATGACGCGGACGAAGTCGTGCAGGATGTGTTTCTGCAATCGCATCAGTACGAGTCACAAAACGACGTCTCCAATGGAGCTGGATTGCTGAAGCGACTGGCAGTGTGCCGTTCGTTGGATCGATTGCGGCGACGACGCGTGCACACTTGCCTGAATGATGTTGCGATCGTCGATTGTCAACAAAATCCATCAGACATCGCGATCGGCAATGAACTCGAATCGCGATTGCGGGACGCGATCGGAAAATTGCCGCCGCGCGAGGCGGAAGTCTTTTGCCTGCGTCCAACAGAACTTCGATAGACGGACCATAACAGAACCAGATGGCAGCGAACGTTACAAGATTGTGCCGGGAAGGCCAATTGCTTCCGGGCTTGATGCCGAGCAATGGGTACCGTCGTTCTGTACGCTCACGCCGGACTACGCTGGTCGTCCGCCACTGGGAATCCCGAGCGAACGCATGGAGGCAATTGTTGAGACCGATCCAGGTGACGGACCTGAAGGGACAGTGTTGCTGCGAGTTGTGCCCACTGGTCGTCGGGTCTCCTCGATGAACCCGGATGCGAACAAACGACCTGCCATGCCTGGTGGGTGGAAGTTTTGGATAGACCCAGCTCGTGAGTACCTCGTGATGCGGTGGGACATGCAGAGCAGTTCACACATTGTGGAGACTGTCGCACAATCGCCCAAAGGTCATTGGTATCCGACTCTAGTCCGCAGAAAATCGTCAAATCCGGCAATCAAAGACACGTTTATGGACTTTTACGTTGAGTTCGATGTGGAAATTCCAGACGCGTTGTTTGATCTGAAAAAGCCGCTACCCGTTGATGAGTTGCTCCGGGGGAATTCTCGGTAGACTAAAACGGCTGAACGAATCGGGCAATCGAAACGGTGTTTTGAAATCGTCGATACCGCGATGCTAGGAAACAGAAATGGGTTCTTGATTAGCATGAACAAAGTGAAACACTACTCAACAACACTGATATTCGCGGGCTTCATTTTGGCGAGCCTGTTCGTGGGCTGGTTCCTTCCGGGGTTCTACGCGTGGACTGATTCGGACCAATGCCGTCCGTCGCCGCTGCTGTGGCAGGTACCGTTGTCGTCAGCAATTGTGGGTATGGTGTTCTGCGCGAGTCTGCCGTGGTTGCCGATCCTGAGCGACAATACGAACGCTGAGACGGAAGTTTTCGTGCGATATCGCCCTCGCGCGTTGCTGTTCGTCACCATCGGCGTCGCATTCACGATGGCTGTGATTGTGAAGTCCCCGCTCGTCGGCGGTGGAATCGTCACCGTCTGCATGGTCGCGTATTTTATCCGATTCTGGCGGCGGTATCCGCATCATCGACTGGCTGCATCGTCGCTCGTCGCGTGCATGATTCTCCCGTATGTCTGGGTCGTTGAATACAAAGAACTCGGCCAGATTCTTCCATCGGTCATTGCGTTGATCGTAGTCTTGCCGACTTTCTCTTTATCGATCTGGATTAACTCTTTCGCTGGAATTCCATATCGAGAATCGCCCGGTGTGGCGTTCCTGGTGACAGCACTCGAGTTGGCCGCTGGGCTGTGGTTGATTCGGCTTGGACCCAAACGAACGATCGCCTACTTGATCCTGGTATTACTCGTCTCCGCAATGGGTTCGCTGATTTTCTATCAAGGCGTCAGGGCTTGAATGCGAAACTCAAGCGATAATCGCGAAAGACACAAAAAAGGTGAAAGCCCAAGGCATTGCCCTGAGTTTTATGCGGCGACACCGATTTCTATGAGCACCGACGGGCCGGAACATTGCAGTTCGGTGCTTGATCAACTGGTTCTTATCCACCTGAAATGGCATCCCGTTCCGCTACAGCGTTGGGTTTGTTGTCACTCACTTGAGAATCGCATGCTTCAGTGTTTCCATCGTAGCCATTCTTTGCGAGGGCTCCTTGGACATACAGGTCATGATCAGCTCAATCAATGACGACGACAGGCCACTATCATTTGGAATGGATGCTGGTGGGCGGGACGAGAGGATTTGACTGAGCACTTCGGGTGCGTTGCGGCCGGTGAACGGTGGGCGATGAGTTGCCAGGAAGTAAAGAAGTGCTCCAAGGCTGTAAACGTCGGTGCGTTCGGAGATCGTGCCGAAGGCGGAGGAAACCTGTTCGGGAGCGAGAAAACCGAGTGTACCGCCTCGAGTCGTACTGACTTCGCCGACAGATTGGCTCAACCCGAAATCCGTCAGCACGAAATCGTGCGGATTCCGACGCAGAACATTTCCCGGAGCAATATCTCCGTGAAGAACTCCGGCGCGATGAAGAGCGACAAGGGCGTCACATATCTGAAGTCCGCATGTGATAATCTCCGTGGGATCAAACGAGGGACCTCGAACCCATTCGCCAACATCCGAGCCTTCGACATATTCCATGATCAGAAACGGAGCACCGGACGGAGCAAGCCCCCATCCGTCGTGGCGAATGATTTGCGGATGTGAGATGGTCGATGCTTTGCGAGTTTCTTCAATCAGTGCATCTGCGGCTGCTTTATGATGCCAGAACCGTTTACTGAGATACTTCACCGCGACAATCCGGCCGTCCTGCTTCAGACGGGCACGATAGACTCGCCCAAAGCCACCCTGCCCGATCAGCTTTTCGATCACCACGTCCTGATAATGGAATGACGGCACCAGATTCGAACGGAAGGAGTTGCTGTCTGAAGCAGAGGGTTCGGATTTCGCTGCGTGCGAGAGTACTTCGGCCGAACGAGCTGGATGCGCCGGAAGCTCGGCCCGAGCAGCGGGACGGCGCGGTGCTGACGACGAAGCCTCCTGCGCGAGCGATCCTGAATCAGACTGCAGCAGACGAAAGTATTCCGCCAGCTGAGTTCGAATTCGCTGCATGGCTCGCCGGACGGAGCGCTCGGAGCATTTCACCTCGATGGCGATCGCCTCCAGTTCTTCACCCTGAAGTCGCAGGGTCAGAATTTCGCGATCCACCGAATCAAGCCGCATCATCAGTGTTTCGATATCCTGCGTGAGTTGAGCAGCGTGTTCAGGAGTTGGCTCGGAGCTCGCAATTTCCTGCCAGGCATCTGCGGATTCGAAAGAGATCTCCTGTTCGATGCTGCGGCATTCGGCTTGATGACGCTGAGCCTGTCGCTGCAGTTTGCGGATGGCCAGAGTAACCAGAAGAGGCCAGAGGTTGTCATCATGCGGCACATGAAGGCGACTGTGACGAGCAGCAACAAAAAAACTGCGCCAAGCCGAGAGCACTACGTCTTCCGCATCGATTCTTCGTGACAGTTTTTGAGACAGTCGACTGCGAGCCAATGCTGTCAGACGCGTCATATAGCGGTCGACCAGAATCTGCGCGGCTCGTTGATCGCCCTGCTTCCAGAGCTGGAGCAGGTCGGTATTCGAACGGTCTTCTATCGCCATTTTGAGGATGCCCGAAAATTTCCGGAATTCTTGTCCGGTGAATCATAGGGCTTTGCATTCACATTCTGTCAGGGTGTTTCAGTCTTTCTCGCTGAACGGTATCTCTCTTCTTTCAAAAGGAAAAAACCATGGCGATGGTCGTTACCGAACCGTGTTTCGGATGCAAGTATACGGATTGTGTCGTCGTCTGCCCGGTGGACTGTTTTCGGGAAGGCGAATCGATCCTGTTTATCGATCCTGAAGAATGCATCGACTGTGGTGCGTGTGTCCCTGAGTGCCCGGTCTCAGCGATTTTCTACGAAGATGACGTGCCACTACAATGGAAAGATTACATCGCACTGAACCGTGAAATGGCGCCGTTGTGTCCGCCAATTACGGAGAAGAAAGTGCCGTTGTGCGGATGAAAGCATGAAAGATCGAGTTCTTTCGTAGTTCCCGAGCGATCGCTCAAACGACCCCGGGTCGGTTGAGTCGCAGGGTTGCATTCGGCTGCGGCGGCCTTGTGCCAGCGAACCGCGAGTTTGGGAACTACGCGTTTTCAATTCTCCGTTGCCGTCATCATTTCGAACTCTTCTTCCGAAATTTTATCGTTGTTGTTCGCATCCATTTTACGGAAGCGGGTTTCCACGGAGTCCTTGTTCTTCGCGGCGGCGGTAGCGGCGGTAGCGAGAAATTCGGCCTGGTCAATGACGCCGTCGTGGTTTTGGTCGCGGGTTTGGAATCGGGATGATGTCTGCTTCTGAACACTCTTTTTGCCGCCGGGCTTTTGGCCATAGGGCTGATCGTTCTTTGCATCAGAGCCCTGTGCGACAGAACGAGGTGTCATGCCGGGATTGGGTTTGGGTTCGGGCATTGACGCGAGAATATCTGCGAAACGTTTGCGGGCATTGACGACTTCCGGATCGGTGGAGTTCGTCACATCCGTGTAGCCTGAGCCATCTCGACTTTCGCCACAATCGAAGAAGCGTTCACCTTTGCCAGCCTTTGCAATCTCTATTAGCCAGCGGGAGTTTCGAAGGACACGGCCGTCGTCGAGATGGCTGTAGATCCAGTCACGATGAAATTCCTTTTCGCCGCGAAGAACAGGGCCGAGGCTGTGACCATCAAACGGAATGTCCTTCGGCAGCTCCGCTCCGGAAACATCGGCCAGAGTTACCATGATATCTGTCAGATCACCCAAGGCTCGCGAGACAACTCCGTGCTGAACTCTGGGACCGCGAATGATGCAGGGGACTCGGGCGCCGAGTTCCGTCGTTGTTCCTTTGCCATCGCTGCCCGTTCCGTTATCACCAACGAAAATCACAAGAGTATTTTCATCGAGCCCTTCCACTTTGAGACCGGCAAACAATTGGCCCATGAGATGGTCAAGGTATTCGAGGTTCGACTTGAATCCTGCTGGCCAGCGTTGGCCCGGATTGTTCGGATCGGGCGTCTCCAGATGCGGGCCATGAGTCAGCACGGACGTGTAATATACAAAGAACGGTTTTGTTTTGTTTCGCTTCGCAAAATCCAACACAAAATCATTGAACATGTTCGGGCCGTAATCATCGGGAGTCGTCGGCAGATATTCGCCGTTTCGAATCAGGCTGGGATGCTAAAAGCGGCTTGCCTTTCCTCCGTTTTCTTTTCCCGGATGTTTCACGCCTTCGGGCAGATTGTGATCGTAGGCCCACATCAGGTATTCATCGAAACCTGCGTCGCGCACGAGCGTGGGCAATTTTCCGCTGAGCTGCCACTTGCCAACCTGAGCCGTCGCGTAGCCTTTGGATTTCATCAAATCGGCATGAGTGAAATGATTGCCGATGTCGGCCCTGAGTGAATTCCCCGGCGGCTTGAAGGCCGGATCCTGCATGCCCAGAAACCCGTTGTGAAACCCGTATTGCCCTGTCATCAGACAGACTCGGGTCGGCGTACACAGTGGCATGGCGTAAAACGTTTCGAATCGCACGCCTTCTGATGCCATGCGATCAAGATTCGGAGTTTTATGTTTCGTATTGCCGTAACAAGACAGCTCTTTTGCGCCCAGGTCATCGGCCAGAATCAGGATCACGTTCGGCGGTTGCACGGCTCCGTGAAGAAAGACGGATGGCATGGCCAGGTGCAACGCCAAAAGAAACAGCCTCATCGAAAACTTTCTGCGTGGCGGAAAACAGGCATTGCCAGCATCGTTAGCTAACTTTTCTTTCGAGAACTTGTAGCTGTTGAGTCAGCGGAGCGACTATCGTGAGTGGCTTCTTTGGGATTGGTCAGGCAAACTGATTCAAGGGCAAGGCTCATTTCAGGAGTTGCGAGCCCGAAGTTGTTGGTGCAACTGGTCTGCCAGATTGTTCAATTGAGCCATATCCCAGCCGGCAAATTCCTCAGCGGTGAACACACGCAGCCCCAGAAGCTCCTGCATCAAGGTAATGCGACCTGTCTGCTGGCCTCGTGCTTCGCCGATCTCAACGCCTTCCAGTCGACCTTCCTTCATGGCTTCCTGCTGGGCGTGAAGCATGCGGGCGACCTCATTGCGATGGAACTTCAACCGAGCATTGTACAGCAACATTTGTTCGGGAGTTTTTGAGATCATTTCAAAGGACTCCGGCGGCTTCTGAGATTTCTTCATCGGGAGACAGACGGCGAACTTCTTCCGGCGTGAGCTTATCGGCATTCAATAAGAAGTAAGCCCAGCGTTCCGCTGGCGTTGCATGGTACACATTCTCGGCAGCGGCCTGAAGATGATTCAACTGAAAAAGATGGATTTGCAAATCGTCCGTCAGCGTCCGATTGGACGAGACTTCTCGCAGGCGAAAATCAAGGTGCAGCGCAGGAGGTTCAGCAATCAAGGCCTGCGCGAGCACACAAATGCTGATCGCCGGGTGGAGTTCCTGATACTGATTTCCTTCATTCAACTGACTGACGTACAGACTGGAAACGTAGTACGCCAGACGCTGCGACATCCCAGCTGGCAACGAGGTCTGCATTTCAATATTCAGCAATCGGCCGTGGAAGGGAATCGCCTCGAAAGACATTCGGATTCCTGCTGCAGGAGACCGGCCAATTCGAGGTCGTCCGGTTGCGACATCATGGAATCAACAACCTGCCAACGCTCTGGAAGCGGTGAGCCGGACGCGGTCCAGTCAGGAGTGACGGCCAGGATCGCTCACACCGGGCTCAGCATTCACCACAGGCTTTGGTTCCCCGAACAGCAGGCTGCCAAGTCGTTCCAGCACGAAGTAAAAGACCGGCGTCAGAAAGATACCGAAGACCGTCACGCCCAGCATCCCGGAAAACACGGCGATGCCCAGCGTTCTTCGCATTTCGGCCCCTGCCCCGTGAGCGATTGCCAAGGGAACCACTCCCAGAATGAAGGCGAACGAAGTCATCAGAATGGGCCGCAATCGCATCCGGCAAGCTTCTACAGTGGCGTCGAATGCGGACGCACCGGCAGTCCGCTTTTCTTTGGCAAACTCCACAATCAGAATCGCGTTCTTGCTGGCGAGTCCCACCAGAACAACCAAGCCGGTCTGCACGAAAATGTTAATGTCCAGACCAGCCCACGCAACGCCGATGACCGAACACAGCAGACACATTGGCACCACCAGAATCACAGCAAACGGCAATCGCAGACTTTCATACTGAGCGGCCAGCAGCAGATAAACAAGGACCACGGCGAGCGCAAACACAACCATCGCTGTGTTGCCGGCTCGAATCTGAAGCAGCGTCAGTTCGGTCCAGAGCGAAGTCATCCCAGCCGGCAGTTCCTTCATCGCCAGATCGTCCTGCAGATTGACCTGCCAGGTGCGCCCGAACTGGTTGAAGTCGTTTGTGTAAAATCCACCCAGATAAACCTGAAGCGTCTGGAAGACATCGCTTAAAGCCACACCCATGGATTTGCATTTCTCATGATCAATTTCCACAAACATTTGCGGCGTGTTGGCTCGAAACGCATTAAACAGCCCGGTCAGTCCGGGTCGCTGATTTCCCTGCGCAGCAAAGTTATCCGCCGCATCCTGCAGACCTCCGAAACCCGCGCCGGACCGATCCTGGATCATGACCTTGAAGCCGCCCGCATTCCCCAGTCCATCGACGGCTGGTGGTCCAAAGACGGCAACGGCTGCGTCCTGAGTACTGCGAAATGTGGCAGCCCGCAGTTGCTGAGCAATCGCGTCTCGCAGAGCTTTGAAGACTTCGTGGATCGATTCGTCAATGAACGGAGTCGTGTCGTACACAATCCCATAGTCCAACACCATCCGGGAATGAGAGCTTCAGTTCTTCCATGCGTTCACGAATTTTGTCGGCGGTTGCCAGAGCATTCGATCCGGGCTGCTGATAAATCGACAATCCGACGGACGGCTTTCCATCCAGATAGCACAGCGTGTCCTGATTCTTCGCACCCAGATCGATGCCTCCCAGTTGAACACCGGACGCATCCATGCGCTGTTCGCTGATCAGATCACGCAGGCGGACAATCT
>JBDNHX010000346.1:0-56197 GCA_041688565.1 Planctomycetaceae bacterium | reverse complement strand
TTCCATGAAGACGTTCAGACCTTTTTCGATCGCATAGGTGTAGTGAACCCAGCGGAAAGCCGGTGGCGTTGTGAGGATTACAACATCGCCGGGCTTCAGCACGTCCATGGCTTGCTTGTAGCCATCAAACCCAACGAAGCGGCGTTCTGGCGGAACATCCAGCTTGCCGCTTGCTCCATATTCTTTTTCCAGGTTGCCATGGCTGGCTTCGAGATTCTTCTCGAACACGTCCGCCATCGCTACAACCTTGAGCGGCCCGTTGTCAACAGACAGTGCATTGCTGGCCGCACCGGTTCCGCGACCACCGCAACCAACAAGAGCGATTTGAATTGTGTCGTCCATCGACGCATACAGACCGGCTGAGGCCGCTTTGCTGAGCGTTGCCGTAGCAGCCGCCACGGCCGCTGACGTCTTAATGAAGCCTCTGCGTGAGGCACCGTGTGAACTTGTCATGAAATTCTCCGCTTTTAAAACAGGTGGGAAAGCTCAACGAAAATGCGGAGGCAGTTTCGCCGGAAGAATCAGGAATCGTTGGAATTCGTCAGCGCCGAATTCCTGCAGGGAGCCCATTATTGCCTGGGAATCCTCCGAAAGAAAGCAGATAACCGCCTGGAGTTCTTCCGCAGCCAGACATGAGTGCGTACCGCCGGCAGGAGCGAAATGCCCAGGCATCGCCTTATGCGTCGTTGCGACCGGCGATGAGACTGGACTCCAGAGCGGGGTCAGGCAGTTCAAACTTCAATCGAAGGCTGGCTGCAGTCTGGGGACTTGTCATGGGAATCAGAATGGAAAATGCGGGCTGAAGATCTCACTGCGAGGTCAGGATCCGGATCTCGATTTTATGACGATCACGCGGCAGTTGGCCGGGCGGCGGGCGAATGTCCTGAATCCGGATGACAGTCTCCTGCTGCAAAAGCCGTCGATGCAGGTGCCTCATGAAGAGGGTCGCCGGTTCTCGCAGGACTCCGGAAGAACGCGCGGAGTCCGCAGCGCAAGTGTTCCTCGGTATTCGGCTGCAATGTGCCAAGTGTCACAACCATCCGTTCGATCGCTGGACGCAGGATGATTACTACGGCTGGACCAATTTCTTCGCGCGAGTCGATTACAAGATCATTGAAAAAAAACGGCGAGACGAAAACGTCAAGCACGAGTTCAACGGCGAACAGATCTTCCTGCAGAAAGACGACGGCGATGTGAAAAACCCGACCACCGGAAAGATTGTGGGCCAGCGATTTTTGGGCGATGCCTCCGCCAAAGCCACTGCCACGGCAGCGAAAAAAGACATCGACCGATTGCAGCAGCTGGCTCTGTGGCTGAGCGATCCGGCCAACGAACGGTTCGCGGCGACCCAAGCCAAACGCGTGTGGTTTCAGCTGATCGGAGCGGGGATTGTGGATCCGATCGACGACTTTCGCTTCAGCAATCCACCTTCGAATCCCGAACTGCTGGAGGCTTTGACGTCTGAATTTGTCGCCTCGGGCTACAGCGTTCGACAACTGATGCGACTGATTCTGAACTCCGCCACTTATCAGCTGTCTTCTACAGTGAATGAGACCAATCGTCTGGATGAAAGTCTGTTCTCGCATGTTGTTCCGCGGCGTCTTACGGCCGAACAGACTTTGGACTGCGTTGGTCAGGTTCTGCAGACTTCTGCGAAATTCGGCGGGCATCCGGACGGAACACGCGCCGTTCAGCTCAGCGGTGTTCGCAATGGCGGCAATCGCTACAGCCGTCCGGAAAACGGCGATCGCTTTTTGACGCTGTTTGGCAAACCCAGCCAGCTGCAGACGTGCGAATGTGAGCGGACCGGCGAAACGACGCTGGCGCAGACGATGGAAATGGTGAGCGGCGAATTGATTTCCGATCTGCTGCGGGACGGACAAAACAGCGTGACTCAGGCTGTGAGCAGCGATCTTTCGACGGAAGAATTTTTTAAACCAGCTTTACCGGGCTGCTCTTGTTCGGCCTCCATCGGCTGAGGAACTGGCATTGATGCGCGGCTACGTGGATGCTCGGCCGGATCGCCGCATCGCACTGCAGGATGTCGAATGCGTCGGAAGAAGTTCGCCGTCGTGAATGTCGAGCACCTGAGATGTCACGCCCAGCCGTTTTGCAACTTCCGCGGATTCCGCCGTACGACGTTTGGCGAGCGGTCCGCCAGCCATCTGCCAATGCCCGATTTCTCCGTTGGTGACAGAAACCAGTTTGACTCGATGTCCCATCGAAGCCCAGAGCGCCGCTGTCCCGCCACTTTTGTACTCCGCATCGTCCGGGTGAGCTCCGAAGCAGATGATGTTCAATTTTCCGTAGTGCAAAGTCGGAATGAACCCACGAGGTAAACTCGGGGGCGGGACAGAGACTTTTTGCCCACCAGCCTTCTTTTCGTGTCTTTCGTGTCTTTCGTGTCTTTCGTGGTCAACCTGCGTTCAGAAAGTCTTCCCGATCACACCAGTTCGCGCATCACCTTGCCGCCGTCTTCCACAAGATACTGAGGACGACCGTTGTTGTCGGCGATTGTCATCTGATCGGTTGTAATCCCCAGATGATGAAACAGCGTCGCATACACATCGCCGAACGTCACGGGACGAGCGATCGCTTCCCCGGCGATGCGGTCTGTTGCGCCAATCACCTGACCGTGTCGCATGCCTCCACCGGCCATCAACGCGCAATTCACCTGCGGCCAATGGTCGCGTCCGACGATGTTGCTGATCTTCGGCGTGCGCCCAAACTCACCCCACACAATCACGGCGCAGTCATCGGCCAGACCGCGTTGATGCAAATCTTCCACCAGCGCGCTCACGCACTGGTCAAAGACTGGAAAATCTTCCTGTTCACGCACAAAGATGGAATTGTCTGCGCGGCCTTCCGCATTCTTGCCGCCGTGCCAGTCCCACTTGCTGTAGTTCAGCGTCACGACGCGGACACCGGCTTCGATCAATCTGCGAGCCACGAGCAGACTTTGAGGAACTCGCGGCGCGCCGTTGTAGTCGATGGCAATCTTCGGATCACCCGTGCCGTAGCGTTCGACAACTTTTGGATCCTCTTTCGAAAGATCCAAAGCTTCGGCAAGTCTGGACGAAGTCAGCAGCCCCATCGCCTGTTCGGTGAACGTGTCCATGCCAGCCATAGTCATCGTGGCGTCCATATCGCGGCGAAGCTGGTCAACACTTCGCAGCAGCGATTTGCGATCCGCCAGGCGATCCAGCGACACGCCGTTCAGAACCATATCTTCTTTAGTTGGCCCCATCGGACGAAACGGCGCATGTGACGTGCCCAGGAAGCCAGGGCCTGGTTCGTTGTACGGACCATGTGTGCACGGATAACACAGACTGACGAAAGGCGGCGCGGTCGGTGTGGCGGTGCCGAGCACGTTTGAAACCATGGATCCAAACTGAGGCCAGCCACCCGACGGCTTTGGCTTTTTCGGATCTCGACCATTGAAGACCTGCACCGCGTCATGATCGGCCTGATTGCCGACCAGCGACCGAATCACTGTCAGTTTGTCGCCCATGCGGGCAAGTTGTGGGAACGCTTCACAAATGTCCATGCCGGGAACATTGGTGGCGATTGGTTTCCACGGACCAGCGAACTCTTGGGGGGCCTCGGGCTTCAGGTCGAACATGTCCTGATGCGGAGGACCTCCGACCAGATAAATCATGATCACCGATTTGGGATTCTTTTTGATCCCGGCTGCGTTTTCTGCTCGCAGAAGGGAAGGCAGAGTCCATCCGCCGGCGGTGCCCATGGCGGCCAGTGTGCCAATATTTAGCAGACTGCGTCGTGAAAAACCGTCACAAAAACGACCATAGTGGTCTTTTTGCCCATTGAGTCTCAGCATTTTTGGCGGGCTCCGGCGAGAGAAGGCGGGATGGATGTACAGCCGGAATGCGACTGCTTCGCTGGTGGGACTGTAATTGCTAACACGGAATGCCATCAGAATCCAGAGCAGAGCCGGGGAAACTTGCAGATTCCGTCCCGACAAAAGTCCTCACTTCCGCGATTTCCGGATACGTTCTTGGAGCGAATTGTCCGGGATGCCTACAATGCTCCGCTGCCCGTGGAACAGATCCAAGGCCTCCCGCATTGTCAGGACCCGCGCCAAGGTGTTGTTTTCGTCACGGATTCAGCGTTTTCGTTTAACGGATCAATAAACGATTCAATCAAAACCCGCTGGCACGGATCCAAAACAGACACCTCATGACGATCGACTGGGAAGCCTTTACCAATCACACGCTGACAACGGCCGAAGTCCGTTTGCTCGGGATGGTGGATGTTCCGTCGGTGCTGGCGCTGCAGAAGCTGATGGTTCACGAAGTCCGCCAGCAGGCTCGCACCAACGCCGCGATTCTGATCTGCGAACATCCGCCAACCGTGACTGTTGGTGAAGGTGCCTCACTGCTGGAGCTGCCTCAATCGCCGCGTGAACTGGAGTCCAAACTCATCGCGGTGCACAAGCTGCGACGTGACGGGCACGCCATTCTGCATCAGCCCGGCCAACTGGCCGCGTACGTTGTCGTGTCTCTGCCTGAGTGCAGCATGGACGAAAACGACTACCGCGCCTGCCTGCAGCGGGCCGTTGTTCAGACCTGCAAGGAAGTTCAGGTGGTGGCGTCGATTTCTCCGAACGATCCCACAGCGGTTTCCGGACGTCACGGCGTTGTGGCGGAAATTGGCCTTCATGTAGAAAACGAAGTCACCAGCTTCGGTGTCTTTCTGAATGTCAGCGCTCGTCTGGATGAAGCTCGCGAAATCGGTCGCGGGTTGCTGGGTCAGAAGGTTTCCTCGCTGAACGCCGAACGCGTCCGACCGACTCAAATGCCACAGGTGCGATCCGCATTGATTCAGCATCTCTGTGAACAACTGGGGTATCCCGACTATCATCTGCACACTGGTCATCCTTTTTTGAAACGAACCCGGACCGTAATTCATGACAAGTTTGCCAATCATCAATCAGCCGACGAATGACGCGCCCGTTGCGGATTCAATTCTGGCCAGTGTGAACATCATCGATGGCGGCCCCGTGCGCCGATTGCCTCGCTGGCTGAAGCGGCCGTTGCCGCAGCCGGGGATGGCCTACACCAGCGACGTGATTTCCGACCTGAAACTGGAAACAGTCTGCGAAAGTGCGAAGTGCCCCAATCGGACGGAATGCTGGTCGCAGAAGACCGCGACGTTCATGATCGGCGGTAACGTGTGTACTCGTCCGTGCGGCTTCTGTTCGGTGCCAAAAGGCAAAACCGAACGTCTGGAACTGGATGAACCCGAACGAGTCGCCGAAGCGGCCGCGCGACTTGGTTTGCAGTACGTGGTCATCACCTCGGTGACTCGTGACGACCTGAAAGACGGCGGCGCGGAACATTGGTACCGCACAGTTCTCGCCGTTCGAGAGAAAACGGGCGCCCAGGTGGAAGTATTGGTCCCGGACTTCCTCGGCAACCGCGCGGCGATCAGTCGAGTCATCGAAGCGCGTCCGGATGTGTTCAATCACAATACGGAAACGGTGCCTCGACTGTATCACCGAGTCCGCCGCAACGCCGACTATCAACGCACGCTGGATCTGCTGAAGCAGGTGAAGGACGAAGCTCCCGATATGCCGACCAAAAGCGGCCTGATGCTGGGTCTCGGGGAAACTCGCGACGAGCTGATGGATGTGTTTGCCGATTTGCGAGCCGTCCACTGCGACATGCTGACGCTGGGTCAGTATCTTCAGCCGACGCCCGAGCATCTTCCTGTCGACCGTTTCGTGCCGCCGGAAGAGTTCGACGAAATCGGCGAACTGGCTCGCCAGCTCGGCTTCGGCATGGTCGCCAGCGGCCCGTTTGTCCGCAGCAGCTATCACGCCGGTGAGATGGCGGAACAGTTGTCGTAATTTATTACGCACAATGTCGCCATTCACTCCACGTTATAGATATGAGCCTTTTTGGCGTCGACCAGCCTCTTTGCGCTGCCTTCGCGTTGGAACCTGCGCCGGGTGGCGAATGAGCGTGCCAGGGCGCTCGTCACAACGTCGCGTAACGGCTACTTTGTGATTCGACGGCAAACTCAGCCATGTTGCATGTTCCAGACAATCAGCATGGCAGGCTGTGGTAGTACAGAAAATAAAAGAATCAGCATCAGTAAAAGTATGCCCAGGATGACGCCTCGGCTGCTTCGAAGAGACTACGGGACGGACACAGAGGCCAGAGAGAACGGTGATTTCGAATTCCGCTGTCCCCTCGTTTACCTTCCCATACCACCTTGTGCGGGTTTTTGCCAGGCAAAGAAGCCCATCTGATTTTAGGAATCCCCGCATATCGACGACGTTGCGGGTTGCGCATTCTGCATTCTTTACACAAGCGGGAGGGCGGGCGTTTGGAAATGTGAACAAATCAACCTCGACTGTGCTTTCTGACCTATGTTTTTCTCCACACGAGGGCTGCAGCTCGTGTGATTCTTTTCTGCCTCGGATTGTCACGAGAAACGTAATTATGCTGACCGCAACACATCATTCCACTGAAAGGCATAGGCTTCCCCTTCCGGCGCGGGATGCGTACGGTTCCGTTGACGAATCACGGCGGGATATTCTGGATGCGACGATTCTGATTGTTGACGATGAAATGCTGAACATCGAAGTGGTCCAGCGATACCTTCAGATCGGTGGATTCAAAAACATCATCTCGACCGACCATTCGGGACAGGCACTGCCACTGATCGGGGCTCATCGTCCGGATCTCGTATTGCTCGACATTCAAATGCCGGATATCAACGGACTGCAGATACTCTCGGCAGTGCGATCTGATCCTGCTCTGTCTCAAACGCCTGTCATCATCCTGACAGGGTGTTCCGATCCGGAGACAAAGCTTATTGCCCTGAGAGCAGGTGCAACGGATTTGCTGGCAAAGCCAGTTCACAGTGAAGAATTGCTCGCTCGCATCAGCAATGTTCTGAAGGTCAAAGCCTTTCAGGATCAGTTAAGCTTTCATTCGGAACAGCTCGAAGACGCTGTCCGTAGCAGGACGGCCGAACTGGAAGCCTCTCGGCTCGAAGTCATTCATTGCCTCGCCCGCGCGGCCGAATTTCGCGACGACGATACGGGTCAGCATGTGCTTCGAGTCGGTCGCTATACGCGGATCATTGGCGAACAGATGGGGTTTTCTCCTGAAGAACTGGATATCCTGGAGCCAGCAGCGCAGTTGCACGACGTCGGAAAGATTGGAATCGCAGATTCGATACTTCTAAAACCGGGCAAGCTTACTCAGGACGAGTTTGAGCAGATGCAAAGACATTGCGGTTTTGGAAAACGTATTGCCGATCCAATCTCTGAATCCGATGCCAGGATCCTGCGTCAACACGCTGAGATTGGTGCGAGAATTATGGATTCTTCACGCTCTCCAATTCTGGATCTTGCGAAGCAGATTGCACTGACTCATCACGAGCGATGGGACGGCAGCGGCTATCCGCTCGGTTTGGCGGGCGAAGATATTCCACTGTGCGGTCGAATCACAGCCGTTGCTGACGTTTTTGACGCACTGAGCAGCAAGCGACCCTACAAGCCTGCATTCCCGCTGAAAAAATGCTTTGAAATCATGGCCGAAGGACGCGGAAAGCATTTTGACCCTGTCGTCCTTGATGCCTTCTTCGCAAAACGCGCCGACATCATTGAGGTTCAGATCACTTCGGCGGATACGGATTAAGTTGTCCCGCACAAACGACCCGAAATACCAACAAAGTTGTCTCGTCCATGCATAAGAACTGGTCGCACTATCGAGATCAATCGACTTTGATTGTTAATGCAGCGTGCAGAACTGTTCTCGCTGCGAGCGAATCGGGCGATCGTGTCCTGATGCATCATGTGAATTTCGATGCAGACACTCCGCCAGCAGTCCGAATGCGACTGGAATACGAAACAGCGCAACTCGCGATGTTGTCCATTGAACGAATGACCGTTCCTTTGGACTTCGAATTCCGCAGCGATTCGGCAACAATCGTCTGTCCTTTTATTGAAGGGCCGACTCTCGCGGAAAAGATCAGAACAACTGGTCTGACTCTCAATGAAACCCTCTCGATTACAGAAGACCTGCTGGAATCGTTGGCCGTCCTGCACAGCAAAGGAATCGTGCGTCGGTGCATTCGTCCTGAGGAAATTCATTTGCAGGAGTCACAGGGACGATTGCGTGCTTTCATCGGCGGCTATGGACCACTGCTGATCATGCAGGGAATGCTCAGCGCTGATGCAGCCCTGGAGATTGCAACGTATTCATCGCCCGAAGCTCTCGGAGCTTTGGAAGAAGATGTGCGGGCTTCTTCGGATCTTTACTCGGCCGGCATCGTACTCTTCGAGTGCCTGTCAGGCCGGACTCCGTTCACGGCGACGACTTCCGGCGACACGGTGTTTCACCATATGACCTCCCCGGTACCGGATCTTGCGGTGCTGAGTTCGCGAATCCCCCATGCTGTGAATGACATTGTCCTGAGACTGCTCCAGAAGCATCCTCGCGATCGTTACCAGTCTGCGGCCGGAGTTCTGTTTGACCTTCGCCAGGTAAAGACCACTCTATCCACGGAATTTCCTCAGCGCCTTGTGCTGGGCACTATGGATCGTCGCGAGACGCTGATAGAACCGGCCTTCGTGGGTCGCAGTGCAGATATGGCGATGTTGCAGTCGGAACTGGATTCGATCCGTGAGGGAGGCAGTCGTACCGTTTTGGTAACAGGAGTGTCGGGTCTTGGAAAATCAAGGCTGCTTCTTGAAATTTCACGTACGGCTGTTGCCCGGGGATTTCGAATCCTTCGCGCCAATGGACAGAACCAGATCGGTCTGGCACCGCTCGCTTCATTGCGAGGAACACTGAGTCAGTGCCTTGAAATCATTCGTCAGGATGAAGCCCTCAGGACACGTCTGGCTGCAGAACTCAGTGACCTCGGACGAGAACTGCAGACAATCACTCCTGAGATTGTGGCAGAATTGAATTTACAGATCCCGCCTGAGCGAACCGACGAACTTTCGGATCGGCGAATCTCTGTGGCATTGGCAACCTTTCTGGGGGCACTGGGGACTGCCGATCGACCGCTGCTGCTGCTGATGGACGACATGCAGTGGGCCGACGATCTGACGCTGACCATGCTGGAATGCTGGCATCTGACGAATCCTCGTCAGACGATGCTGATCGTTGGTACGCGTCCTCATGATGCAACGTCAGAGCGTCTGCGAGACACGCTGTTCTGTTCTGCACGAGTCGCTCTGGAACTACTGAACCGCGCGCATCACGATCAGTTGCTGAACTCGATGGCTGGCGGACTTCCACCACAGATTCTGGACACGGTCTGGGAGATGTCCGCCGGAAATCCGTTTGTGGCGTCGGCGGTCCTTCGTGGCCTTGTGGAAGCGGAGATTCTGGCTCCGTCGAACACCGGCTGGAAAGTTGATGACGGACAACTCCGCAATCTCCAGTTGTGCGGCGAAGCAGCAGAAGTTCTGAAACAGCGACTGTTCCGTCTGCCAGCGGAATCTCAGCAACTGCTGGCTGTCGGGGCCGTGCTGGGCAAGGAATTCGCCATTGAGATGGCGGCTGAACTCGCAGAGATTCCCGGTGAACGAGTCCTTGCACTGCTTACCGAACCCAGAAGGAACTACCTGGTCTGGGAACGATCTTCCGGCAGCGTCTGTGTGTTCATGCATGATCAGATTCGCGACGCCATCCTGAAGACACTGTCTGCCAATCGAACAGCCGATATTCATCGTCGGGCGGCAGTCTATCTAAGCCAATACGCGCCGCACCGCATCTTTGACATTGCTCTGCATCATGACGCCTCCGGCCGTACCGATCTGGCGAAAGATTTTGCCATTGAAGCGGCGGAGCAGGCGAGGATCAGCCACGCGCTGGAATCTGCTGAGCAGCAGTATCGAATCGCGCTGCGAAGTTGTTTCGCTCTGTTCGAGCAGCCGGATTTCCGGGTTCTTTATGGACTTGGTGATGTGCTGATGCTCTCCGGCCGCTATCAGGAAGCGGAACCATTCTTTGCGAAAGCCATCCAGTGCGCGGACTCGTCCGCAACCCGCGCGCAAGTCACTCTGAAACTTGGCGAACTGGCCTTCAAGGAGGATAAGAAGGATCGTGCGATTGAGCTTTGGGAATCCGCGCTGATCACCCTCGGCGGCAAGCTGCCATCGACATGGCGTCTGCCATACTCTACCGTTCGCGAAGTTGCCGTTCAGGCGTTTCATTCATTGCTGCCAAAGTTTTTTCTGGCAAAATTCAAGGCTGAACCATCAGCCGACGATCGACTAATCTGGAGGCTTCACAGTCGTCTCGCTTACGCTTACTGGTTTGTACGCAGCAAGCTGGAAGTCCTGCACTCGCATTTGCGAGGAATGAATCTGGCGGAACGATACAAGCCAACGGCGGAGCTGGCCCAGGCCTATTCAGAACATGCTCCTGCCATGAGCCTGATTCCTCTAAGTCAGCGCGGGATCGCCTATGGAAGACGATCACTGCAGATTCGTACGGAGCAGAATGATATCTGGGGGCAGGGTCAATCACTGCATTGTCTCGCGATTGCGCTCTATTCGGCCGCTCAGTTTGAGGAATGCGTCGAAGTTGGCCGTCGCAGTGTCAGAATCCTCGAACGAGCGGGTGACTTCTGGGAAAAGCATATTGCTCAGTATCAGGTCGCGGCCTCCCTGTATCGGCTGGGCCGATTTACAGAGGCTGTGCAACTCTCCCGCGAAGCATATAACTCCGGCCTTGCTGTCGGCGATTATCAGGTTTGCGGAAACATCATCGAAGTCTGGGCTCGTGCAAGCAACGGTGACATCCCTCCAGCGGTCCTGCAGATTGAACTGGACCGCCCGCGAGCCGATGTTCAGGGCCAGGCTCACGTTCTTCTGGCCAAAGGTATCTGCCTGATTTCTGAAGGTCGATTCGAGGAAGCCTCTGAGATCTTTGATCAGGGAATTCTGGCTGCAAAAGGTGCCGGGATCTCCAATACTTACACCTCGCCGCTTTACGCCTGGAAGGCGACGGCGCTGCGTTCTTACCTTGAGGGCAACTCGCCGCTGACTCGCCGACCCCGCCGCTGGATTATACGGGAACACCGCCGGGCAGCGTTTCGGGCTGTGCTGATCGCTCTTCGATTTCGCAACGAACTGCCTCACGCACTGAGAGAGTATGCATGGGCTCACGTCTTTCGAAATCGAAATCGCGTGGCAGTTCTGCTTCTGAAAAATAGTGTCCGGATCGCACGACGCCAGAGGGCGGAATACGAAGTCATTCAAAGTGAATTGCTGCTCGAGAAGATTCGAGTTGAGCTGGGATGTCACCGAGCAGAATCGTCGCTGGAACATGCGGAACGCCGACATGCGGCCTTTCGCAGTGAACAGCTGCCGCAGCGGATGCTTTCTTCTGTGTCACTTGTGGATCGCTTCGACTCTTTGCTGGAATCCGGCCGTCAAATTGCGGTCGCAAACGATCCTGCAACGATCGCAGCAACTGCTGTTGATGCCGCCCGACGGCTGCTTAGAAGTATTCACTGTGAAGTTGTTCGACTGGATGACCACGGCCAGCCAGTCACGAACAGTGAGTCCATCAAGTCAACTGTGTTGACGGCCATTAAGTCTCTGGATGCCGTGACTGCAAACTCCGGCATGGAGTTTCGCTCATTGCTCGTGTGTCCCATCGTGGTGCGGTCCAGAGTAACGTCGTGCCTCGTGGTGGGGAACTCTGAGGTGCGTGACTTGTTCGGCGCCAATGAACTTCGGATTGCGAGGTACATTACAGCCATTGCCGGCGCGGCACTTGAAAACGCGGATGGATTTCAAAGTCTTCAGGAACTCAATGCCAATCTGGAGAATATCGTTGAGGAACGAACGGCGGTGGTCGAAGCTCGATCCGCTGAGTTGCTGGAAACCGCCGACAGTCTCCGCAAGACTCAGACACAACTTGCAGCGGCTCGAGATGCGGCAGAACAGGCCAGTCGAGCAAAGAGCAATTTTCTGGCGCACATGAGTCACGAGATTCGGACACCCATCGGCGCTGTTCTCGGTTTCACAGAGTTGCTGCTGAACGGAGACACGCCTCTTCAGCCAGAGCAGACATCCCATCTGAATCGCGTGTTGAGCAATGGGAATCATCTGCATCGACTGTTGAATGATCTTCTTGATCTGTCAAAGATCGAAGCCGGACAACTGACGATTGAGTCTATTCGGTGCGATCCTTACGCGCTGCTGTCCGATGTTCTTTCGTCACTGCAGTCGCGAGCCGTCGACAAGAATCTCAAACTATCGCTGCGAGTGCCCAACCGGATACCAGAAACGATTCTTACAGACCCGACTCGCCTGCGACAGATCCTGACCAACCTGATCGGAAATGCCATCAAGTTTACGGAAACAGGAAGCGTCGATCTGATTATTGATACAGTCCTGACAACGGGACAGTTGAGGATTCAGATCGTGGATACCGGACCGGGAATTCCCCCGTCGGCCATGAAGGATGTGTTCGAACCGTTCAAGCAGGCGGATGTGACAGTTGCGAGGAGATTCGGAGGCACAGGACTGGGTTTGCCTATCAGTCGCCAATTGGCTCAGGCACTTGGTGGTGGAATAGAACTGGTCAGTGAACTTGGCTTTGGAAGTACCTTTACGGTCACGATTGCCACAGGTCTGCTGAACGAGATTCGAATGCTGAACGCTGCAGAAGCGGAGTCTTCGCTTACGACTCCGATCTCGGCAGGTCAACCAATGGCGAATCTGAAAGGTTGCCGCATTCTCATTGCAGATGACGTCGAGGCGAACCGTGAACTGTTTGCTCTGGTACTCCGCAGAGCCAATGCCGAGTGTTACCTTGCAGCCGACGGGCAGGAAGCTGTCAACCTCATTCAGCGGGGGAATTTTGATCTGGTTCTGATGGACATGCAGATGCCGGTCATGAATGGATATACTGCAGCGCGAGCACTGAGATCAGCCGGGATAACACTGCCGATCGTCGCAATTACGGCAAACGGTATGGAGGAAGATCAGGATAAATGCCGACAGGCTGGCTGCTCGGGCTATCTGACGAAGCCGATTTCGATGGCCACGCTGCTGCGAAGCGTCTCAGAGCAACTCGGCCGACCTTTTGATCAGATTGTGTCTCCAGGGAAATCCGCTACGTCCAGTGCAGCACCCGTTTTCCAGGCGGCTGCTCCCACTTATACGGCGCCCGGTTCGAAAGCATCTTCCCGGCCAGAGCTCGAATTGCCTGCAGATCCCGTGTTTCGCGAATTTGCATTGCGGTTCCTGTCAAAGGTTGAACTCGCACTGCCGGAGATTCAATCAACGATTGCCGCGTCTGACTGGACGCGATTGTCTCAGATTGGACACTGGATCAAAGGGACGGGCGGAACTGTTGGTTTAATAAACTACACCAACATGGGGATCGCGATTCAGGATTTCGCCCGCGATAAAGATCCTGTCGGTGCAAGACTGGTAGCAGCCGAACTGGCTTCGATCACCAGGGCTCTGCGCTGCGAGTGCAACACCGAAGTTCTTTCCGGAAAGCAATTCGGCACAACTTTACAAAATCTGCAGATGACGTGAGAACTGGAAAATGCTGCCAGCGCGACCCAAGCTTTGCATCAAAGTTTTCCTGTCCTTCGTAACTCGTTCCACATACGTGCGGGAATCTACTTAACGTTTCTTGCTTCACCAAAGTCACCACGACAGCCTGTCAATAACAGCCCATTGAGATTCTGCAAGTGCAGCTCTATCGTGCAAGACGGTTCATTTCATTCAACCGTCATCGCAGGATAAAAAGAATGTCTGTACAACAGATTGAAGTCTCTTGGGAACAGGATTACCAGGATCGGATGAATCCCGCGCTGATGACCAGCCTGCTTCGGACATCCATTCCAGCGCTGGAACAATGTGACTGGCAGATTACAGAAGTCAAAGACGGATTTTGTGAAACGCTTCTTCCTCTGAACAAAGCCACGACAAATCAACACGGCACACATCAGGCCGCGCTGATCTCTCTCTCGGCCGACTATACGGGTGGTATGGCTTTGGCAACTTTGCTGCGAGGAGTTCCGCTGGCGGGAATTCACGCCTGCCGTAACGAAGTTTCGGCATCACTCTGGCTGGCAGGCATGAATGTCCGGTACAAAAGCCCGAGCACCGGTCATCTGACCGGCATCTGTGAAATCGAGCCGGTTCAGGCTGAAGAAATCCGCCGTCGCTATTCCCGAGGCAATCGTGTTCTGGCGACGTTGCACGTACGATTCTATGCCAACGGCGAACTTGCGGCTGAAGCCGAGATGAAGTACTTCGCTCAGCCCACGATCCAGTTGACGCCCGCTGCACCTCAACCGTCTCGCTCGACACTGTTCAATCACAAACTTAAGGCGTCGGCTCGTATGATCGCTGGTGTGCGAGGCAAGTCGTCTGCTCGAGCGAAGCTGCGAACACATTGTCCTCACGCTGGTTCTGTCGCCGGACCTCATGGGCACCTGCTGGCTGATCATCTAAATTCGATCCTGCCGCAACTTCAGGACATGGTACTCACGCGCTCTCAGCATATTGATGAAATGATTCAGCAGGTTCCGGGGCTCCGCCAGGTTGTGCTGGCAGGGGCCGGGCTGGATATGCGGTCAATTAAACATGCGGCCAATCATCCGGATGTCGTTTTCTTTGAAGTGGATCTGCCGGAAATGATCACCGAGCGAGAGCGAGTGATTAAGCTGCTGCCGAAGGACTACAGCCACCAGAGGGTGATGTTGAAGGCGGACTTCAAAACCGATGACCTGGCAAATGTTATCGGAGAGCATGAACGCTTCGACCACAGGGTTCCAACAGCCATCATCTTCGAAGGCTGTTCGATGTACTTTTCAGAAGCCGAGAACCTGCGACTTTGCGCCGCGTTTCGTGGACTCCTGCAGCACCCGCTCAGCTGCCTCTGGATCGATTTTGTGGATACCAAAGTGGTGACTCGTCGCACAAACGATCAGAGAATCATCAGTTTTCTGGAAGGCATGGACTCCATCGGCGAGTCGTTCATTTTTGGAACAGACGACCCATCAGAGTTGCTCCAGCCTGCTGGGTTCGAGATCGTTGAAACGATATCTGCCGGGGCTTACCTCGACGATCCGGATCCTGTTCTGGGCACCTATTCGTTTTCGATCGCCCGACCGTGAGGACGGTATTCCTCCGGCGAAACGAGGCACAAACCCTCTCTCGGATTTCCTGCACAACGGTATGTGGAAGTACCTCAGGGATAACGGTCGCCGGGAGAGGCGATCGCCTGGAATACACCGCATTGTTTGCATGGAAACACTCAATTCAGGGGGATCGTTTCCCCGAATCTGAGTACTTTTTCCCGTTCACCGACCATTTGCCCAGACCGTGGCTGGAAGACCTGTCGATAAGTGCGAGCGCAGGAGGAGGCAAGCACTTCACGGCACCACCAAATGTTGTCTGTGCAACGGTGTCGTGGAAGAAAGGACGCTCCCATTGCATTGATTGCAAAGAACGCCAAATGATAAAGCCTTACGTTCAAGTTGCTGCGAGCCTGTTCCTGGTTTTCCTGGCTCAGCAAAAGACACATGCACAATTTGGAGCAACGTTGAGCGGCGTTGGGCCTGTCAGTCGGTCGATGGCTGGTGCGACGACCGCTGCTCCCGTTGATACCCTCGGCGCGTTTCAGTGGAATCCGGCCACGATATCCGCATTGCCTTCATCGATGGATTTTGGATTGGAGTTGCTGCTGCCGCATTCGACTCTGGCATCAACCGTGAATGCCGGAAGTCTCGCGCCCGGATTTCCCGCTGCAACAGTTTCAGGTTCTAACAATAGTGACACCGGCGTGTTTCCCCTTCCCGAATTTGGCGTGGTCCTGAATTCCGAGGACTCAGACTTTTCGTATGGGCTCGGAGTGCTGGCCGTCGGTGGATTTGGAGTGAATTACCCCGGAAGTTCCACCAATCCGATGCTGACTCCTCCGCTTCCCAATGGGCTGGGTGTCGGTCCAATATACACACAATATCAAATGATGCAGGTCATCCCGACGGTTTCGTATCAGGCGTCGGAGCGCCTTTCTATCGGCTTTTCTCCCATCATCAATCTGGCGGGACTATCGGCAGATCCAGGGATCCTCGCCGCGCCCGACAATGCGGGAGGAAGCGGATTTCCGACTTACCCACCGATGAATCACGGTGCGTTTCAATGGGGAGCCGGCTTTCAATTGGGTGCGTTCTATGTCACCGATTCCGACTGGCAATATGGAGCGTCCTTTAAGAGCACTCAGTGGTTTAAGGACTTCGAATACAATTCTCGAGATCAGGTCGGAGCATCGCGGCAGATTCAATATAAGCTGGACGCACCCATGATTATCTCTGTTGGCACCGCTTACACCGGCTTTGAGAAGTGGCTGCTGGCCGTGGACGGTCGTTATCTCAACTATTCGGATACTCGAGGCTTTTCGAGCACCGGATTCACTCCGACAGGGGCGATTTCCGGCCTCGGCTGGAATGACATCTATGCACTCTCGCTCGGGTCTCAGTACCAGATGACCGACGCCGCTTCCATGCGACTCGGTTACTCATTCAACACGAACCCGATTGATGATGAAAATGCGTTTTACAACGTGGGTTCCCCATTGATCATTCAGCACGGTGCTTACATGGGCGCTTCCTACGACGTGACGGCGCGGTTCACAGTTTCGTTTGCATATTCGCACTATTTCGAGAACTCCATCAGTGGCCCAATTCAGTCGCCCGGCGGTCCAATCCCAGGAACCAACGTGACGTCCAGCGCATCGGCCGACTCGCTTCTCTTTGGGGCTACAGTCACGTTCTGATTTGAGCGTCGATCAACAGGAAATTGCTGAACTCCCCAACGGACTATTGAACTGTGCCACTTCATCATTGAGCCACCACGGTTAGAGAACGTGCTAGCTAAACCTCAAGACTTTCTTAGCCGCGCTCGGCACAGCAACCGCCACTCAGCCTGTTTCTTTCTCTGACTCAAATCGCGATCTCGTCTCAACCCAGACTGGGGCTGGCGACTTGAACGTCAGTGCACTGCCGTTGTCGTCCCGAAAACCGATTGATTCGGCGTGCAGGCACATTGGTGGTTCCGACGGCAACAGTGTGTGATTGCTGCCAAGCTGGTGATTGGGCAGGTAGGCCGGATCACCGACGATTGGAAATCCCAGATGCCAGAGGTGGGCGCGGATCTGATTGGTCCGGCCAGTGAGCGGGATCGCTCGAACAAGCGAAGTGCCATCGTCCAGCCGCTGAATCACTTCGAATGCGGTGCTCGCTTCATCGCCGTCTGGATCGATCAGACGAACTCCGCCCTGATCGGCCTCGCGCCCCAGCCGAGCGTCGCAGGAAAACTGATCATCGGACGGATGACCATGCACCTTCGCAAGATAGTTTTTGGCAACACGGCGATTCTCAAACTGCTTCTGGACGATGGATGCCACTCGTTTTCGTTTGCACAATACCATCACGCCGGACGTATTCGCATCCAGCCGATGGACAATATGCGGTCGGCAGGGAAACCAGACGATGTTCAGAATGTTGCGCAGCGTATTGCGATTGAATCGTCCGGACGCATGAACCGGAAGCGGAGCCGGCTTGGCCAGAATGATGAACTCGTCATCTTCATGCAGCACCCGAATATCGGCGGAAACATCAGGTTCAACCGACATCGGTTCCAACTGATCAAACCGTTCGCCTTCACGGACAGGTCGATCGGGAGACAGCGGCAGCGCTTCCTCGACCCACGCTGATCGACGGCGACGACGCACAGGTTGAGCCGGCACGATTTTGGATTCCGCGATTCGCTGCAGCCATTCCTGTCGCTCAATCTGTGGATGCAGATCGGTGAGAAATCCAATCAGCGTCATCCCAGCGCATCGCTGCGGCACATTGAGCGGACGACGGTTCAGGCATGGCTGGCTGCCGGGCAAAGGTGTGCCCGCCTTTCGGATTTGCTCATGACGTGACGTGATGAGTTCGTCCATCGTCTGAGCCGCCTCCCGATAACACGCCGGGCACGACTTGCCGGGCGCGTATTCGGGTAACTGCTGCTGTTCGGCGGTGACGACAGCCTGACAGATGTAACACTGAGTCGTCGGAGTTTCCTGAAGTGAAGGATCCACGGCGACTCGCTGATCGAACACGAAACATTCGCCGTGATAATGATCGCCGCCCACTTCTTCGAAGTACTTCAGAATTCCTCCATCCAGCTGATACACGTTGCGATATCCGGCCATCTCCATAAACGGCCCCGCCTTTTCGCAACGGATCCCGCCCGTGCAGAACATCACGATCGGCTCGTCCTTGAGTTCCTCCGGCAGGCGAGCCACGCCTTCAGGAAATTCGCGGAAGTGGTCCAGTCCCATTTTGATGGCATTGTCGAACGTGCCGAGGTCGTATTCGTAGTCGTTGCGAGTATCCAGCAGATGGACTTTGCGACCTTCGTCCAGCCACTTCTTGAGTTCTTTGGCGGGCAGCTTGGGCGATGTTTTCTGAGCTGGTACCACGCCGTCGATTCCGAAGGCGATGATCTCTTTCTTGACCTTCACCAGCATGCGATTAAACGGCTGATATTCGTTCGCACTTTCCTTGGGCTGCAGATCGGCAAATGCAGGATCGGATCGCAGGTAGTCCACGAAACTGTGAATGGCATCCGGCAGACCGGCCACGAAAAGATTGATGCCTTCGTGGCTGAGCAGAACCGTTCCCTTCAGATTCAGCTCCACCGCCCGCCGTCGAATGGAGGTCCGCCGTTCGTCCAGATTGTCCAGCGGAACAAATTTGTAGCACGAAATATTCACGATGGCGGCGGGGGCCGCAGCAGGAGTCGTTGACGGTGTGGCAGTTGTCATAGTGGAGGAACCGCAAAGAATTCAAACGGTTTGATGGAACAAAATCATTTCGCCAGGAAGCAGGAGGACAGTATAACGTTCAGGACAGTCGGTTTCCTGTGCAATCAGGATCCTCCGGCCGACGAACAGCAAAACCCGTGAGAATGCGACGCTGCCGCACACTGTTGTGCGTTTCGAGAACGCTGGGGTCTTGTTCTGAACTGCGATCACCGCTAGTGTTCCGTTCTCAAATCTCAGCAGGCTTCGCATTTGTGGCGGGCCGTTCTTTTCTATGACGTTGCACAGTGCGAAAGTCTCGGATGAGCCAGGACATTCAGGTCTTTGAATTTGAGCAGGCCGGCGACGTCCTGATTTTGGTCGCTCATGGCCCGTTCATGGAGTTCCGGGACAATGATATCCGTAACGCCTACAACGAAGCGTATCGTCGGCTGAGCGAACCCGGGATCAGGCATCTGCTGGTCGATTTTTCTTTGCTGGAATATTTTGGGTCGACGTTTGTCAGCATCCTGATTCGTCTGGCGAAAAAGGCCCGCGCCAACAAAGGCGAAGCTGTGCTATGCCACCTGTCCGACAACATGAAGGACATGTTGAAAACACTGATGCTTCTGGAAAACACAAAGACCGATTTCTGCTGGCTGCCCTATCCGACTCGAGAAGCCGCGCTGACCGCTCTGAACGCGCGAGAGAGTGCCAGTTAATCGCTTTCGCATCGGGTGTCGTTTTCCTGCAACATGAGGAATCCGCCGGATAGTCGCTCTGGTGGGTGATGTCGAGGGAAATCACACACCATCGTGGCCTCGCACGTGGCCATTGGATTTTTTTTGCTCAGGATAGATTGCAGACTCACAGCAGCACCTGTCAGAGGAATTGGCCACTGACATCCGTGCTGTCACCTGTCTCGCATCCTGATGTAATCCCCATGGCTCGAACGCTAAACCAACTTCTTGCGATTCTGACGACCGGCCCGAAAAAGAATCGCCGCCGCGTTGGATCCAATCCCGTCCCGCTGGAGGTTCTGGAGCAGCGACAACTACTTTCGGCGACAAGTGCGCAGGCCTTCCATCGATCGGGCCAGACATTTCTCACCTGGACCGAAGACGGAAGCGTCACCGGCGAGAAATACAACATCTATCGCTCGGCTTCCCCGATCACGACCGCCAACATTTCCTCAGCAGAGAAACTGACGAGCAAGTGGGGCCCGCTGGACGACAACACGTCGGTGCATTCGCGAGTGGCCCCGAACTCTGGCGCGCCAGGGAATTTTGTTATTCAGGATCTTGGCACTCCGCTGTCTGGCGAGAAAGGGCTGTTCGTTTATACCACGCCTGCGGCACAATCCGGCTCGTGGTACTACGCGGTTACGCAAGTCACTGCTGGCGTTGAAAGCCGCATTTTCACCGCCGGCGCAAACTCTCTGAACACAGCGGTTTCCGAGCTTGTTGCGACACCGACACCGGTCCTGACAGTTTCCAATGCCAGCGGAAAAGGTCGAATTTACACGCAGTACATGGACTACGCAAAATGGAATCCGACCTTCCAGGGCTACGCCTACAATTACTCGGTGGCCTTGCCCGACAATTATAATCCAGCTGTCGCCTGGCCATTGAAGCTCATGCCGCATGCGTATGGTGAGCGACTGCGGATGGAACCATCGGCAGAATATGGTTGGCCGTGTATTGAGGTTTTCCTCGACGACTCGGGCGGCGGTGCGCCGGGCCAGCGATCTCAGACCTGGTGGTATGGCTTTGCAGCGGACCACAACTACCTGACCAGCGGATCAGTACCGACGAGCGGTCGAGTTGAGAACTTCACTGAGCAACGAGTCCTGAAGACGATCGACGAAGTTTCATCTCAGTTCACCGTCGATTCATTGCGAGTTCACTCGCAGGGCAATTCCATGGGAGCCTCCGGGTCTCTGTCATTGGGAATGCGTTACGCGAACGTGTTCTCTGGAATCTTTGCCAGCGAACCGATGACGAACTACGGCACAAGTCCTGGCTTCCAGGATGACTTCACTGTGCTGTGGGGGAGCAAAACGTCCAATCTGCCGATCGTGAACAACGGGACTTATGCGGGACCGCTGAAAAAATACGATGGTCTCGGCGTTTACAACTGGATGAATCACCATGAGCAGCTGACAAATCGTCGTGGGGACCCCATGGCCTTTTTGATGGTCGGTCATGGCAAAGTAGACGACGTCATCGACTGGGCCACGCAGGGCCAGCCATTCATCGCCGCTCTGAACGCTGGGAATGTCGGCTTCACTGCCGAACAGCGAAACGGCTGGGATCATAACTGGATGGGCTTTGACTTCTCGCTAGACAGCATGTTCAGTCCGGCAGACGGCGGCCTGAGTGCCTGGGCGTATCCCCGAAACGTCAGCTTCCCTGGCATTACGAAAGCGACGGGGTCCGGACCTGAACAGCCTGGTCCGACCGGCACTGATTTTTACAACATGAAGATTGAGTGGTCGGTGCCATGGAATCAGTTTCACAGCAACATTGTAGACACGCCGACAGCCTATGAAATTTCCGTGCGGTCATCCACGGTTGCTCAGTCAGCCAACGTCACACCCCAGCGCACTCAGGCGTTCAAGCCGTCTCCCGGCACATCGATCAGCTGGAAAAATGTGAATAATGTTACGGGACAGGTCGTTCAATCAGGAACTCTGGCCGTCGACTCCAAAGGACTCGTGACTCTTCCCGTGGTCACAATCGGGACGGGAACCGGAAACCGGCTGATCCTGACAACTCAACTTGTCCAGACCACAACACCTGTCGTCACAGGCCCAGCGGTGACCACGACTTCAATGGTGCCAAACATTGCCTGGCAGGGCGCCGACAACGCAGTTTCCCATGATCTCATGGTGAGAAATCTGAGCACAGGCGTGACGGTGATTCGCAGGCCGGTCACCGGGCTGAATTACACGCCCGTGTCACCCCTGGGCATTGGTCGCTACCGTATCAACGTTCGCTCCCGCTATCAAACGGGACTGTTTTCCGCCTGGTCGCCGGCGAAGGATTTTCGAATTACAACGGCTCCGGTGGTTGACGCGGTGGCTTCGCCGGTTTACTCCGGCCTGCCCTGTGTCAGCTGGAGCTCGCTGCCTGGTGCGGCAACCTATCAACTTCGCATCAACAACCTGACAACCGGAGTCGCCGGAGTCTTGGTCCATAACAACATTCTGACCACTTCGTTTCAGATTCCCGACAATCTTGGCCTGGGCCGGTATGCCGTTCAGATTCGCGGGGTGGATACCGCCGGCCTTGTTGGGCAGTGGGCCGTGCCACAACGATTTACATCTGCTGCTGCAGTCACCCTGCTGTCGCCCGGGCTTCCGACGTTTAATACTCGGCCGACGCTGACATGGCAGGCTGTGCCAGGCGCCATCCGTTATGAAATGACGCTGAAGGATCGCCTCACAAATGCCACAGTGGCCAGCAGTCCCAACATTCTTAACACCAGCTGGAGGCCGACAAACGCATTGCCGGTCGGTGATTATCGCTGGTGGGTCCGAGCCTACAGTGCCTCGGGAATCATTGGTGGCTGGAGTGTCTCCAAAGACTTCAACGTCGGAGGCAAGCCAACACTGCTGAGCATTCCGGCCACAACATCTGACCGCACGCCAACGTTTTCCTGGACTGCGGTGGATGGTGTCGCCAGCTACGAAATCTGGATTGCTCTCGGAGACGCGAACGTCGTTGTCGTGAATGTCAAGAACCTCCCGACCAACTCTTATACTCCGCTTAACGATCTTGCTCCTCGAAGTTATCGAGTTTGGATTCGGGCCGTGAGTACGGCAGGAGTCGTCAGTGCATGGAGCTCACCAGTGACGTTCACCGTGACGGAGACATTCACTATGTCACCGTCTTCATTGGCAGGCTGACCAGGAATTCGGTTCCCTGAGACGTCGACTCCACCAGTTCGATTTCGCCTCCCAAAGTCTGGCGGGCCAGCTGGCGGCAGACGAACAGACCCAGTCCGGTGCCATGATCCTTCGTCGTGAAGTATGGCTGAAAAATCTGCTGCTGAGCATCCCGGCTGATACCGTGGCCTTCATCGCGGACGCGGATTCCTATGCGATCCCCGGCGCCGTTCCCGGCAGGCATCCGCTCGGTAGAAATCTCCACAGTCGCGCCTTCCTGCGTTGCATCCAAAGCATTCAGGATCAGATTCAGCATCACCTGCACCAACTGGTCATAGATCGTCCGAATATGAGGGATGTCGGTTGCAAAGTGAGTCGTCGCGGTCTTGCCCTTCCAGCGTTTGTAGTACTTCGCGATATTCAAAGCGTCGTTGATCGCTGCCTGAACATCGACCGTGGATTCCTGCTGATTGGTCGGTCGACTGAAACTGGTGAGTTCCCGCAGAGTCCTCTGAATGCGCGTCAACTGGCCGTCGACCATGTCGAGACGTTCCTTTACGTATTCATCCGAGTTCTTTCGACTCAGCATCTGCACGATGGAACTAATCGAAGCCAGGGGATTTCCCACTTCATGCGCAATACCGGCCGCAAGCAGTCCGAAGGCCGCCTGCTTTTCCTGCTGCACCAGCATTGCCTGCGATTCCTGAAGTTCCTTGGTGCGAGTGGCAATGCGTCGTTCCAGCAATTGTTGATTGGACTGCAATTGCTCATTAAGAATGGCCAGTCGCTGTCCGGCGGACTTCAGAAGGCCAGTGAGCGCAATAATGGCCCATGCCGCCCAGCCGAGAAAGATGAGCGTCAGAATCACAGTGATGATGTTGGATTGGTCGGGCGACAGTTCGTAATACCCGGTCTTCGGAGCATCCTCCTGCGTGACTGCGTTCTCAATCCCGTCGATCTCAACAGGAATTGTGGCCGCCTGAGCGACGTACAGCCCGAGCACAATGTAGCTGATGGAATGCAGACCAAAGGTCGCAAAAGTCAGCGAGGGTGAATGCCGAATCGCACACACCAGCAGGGACAGAAAATAGTAGAAGCGAAACGGACTGCTGACCCCGTCATCAAAGTGACACAACAGCCCAATAAACAGAGCTTCCATCAGCGAAATGCCAATTCGATAATTGGCCAGAAGCACCTTTCCCTTGCGGCTGGCGATCGTATCCAGCAGCGCGTAGAAAGCGCCCAGAGTCAACATCGCATTCAGTTCGGGTCGGCCGGCCGATCGCTGTACAAGGTTGACGTAAAGATAGCCGATGCACAGCCCGAACCAGCGAATGCGAACCGTAATCGATTCGGCCTCGGATTCCCGCCCCACCGGGTCGAACAACCGCCCGGCTGCTGCGGCCGTAAATGCGGCCGGCAGGCGCATGATTCCCGATGGTGTATCAGGTGGCAGCTTTTTGCCGGGACCTTCAGCTTTACCGGAACTCATCTGTCATTCCCTGGAACCATGGCTTACAAAAACCGGCAGGAAATGCCTGAGGAATTTCTGTCTGCGGAAGACGTAACGCGCACGCACGCGGTCTCTGGCAGGACTTTTACCTGTTCTGGAATTGTTTCGAAACCCCTCGCCCCATCATCCGATACTCTCGAACACACAGTTTTCATTTTCGGTACAGCAGCAGGTCAGAAGATTGTTGCCCTCCCGGGCTTCGTTTTTCAACCTGTGAACCCGGCTTTGAATGGAGCGGAGCTGATGAGCAGAGCGGTCAATGTTTTGGCACTCGTCCGTGACGGTCAGCGTTACGTCTTTATGTACGACGACAACAGTGTTGAGACCGTGCTGGCTCAGCTTGCCGAGTTCGCTAACGATCCGGAACTTGATTTTACATGGTATGATGCAGCGATGCTCTCACAACGCGTGCGACACCTGCAGGCTGAGGAAGAAGAAGCACGCACGGAAGATTTCCCGTCGTTCTTTTGAGGCTGTTTCATGTCGATGTCGTCAGCGATTCAGGCCTTTCTGAATTACCTGCGGATTGAACGCAACGCGTCCGATCTGACGGTGAAGTCGTACGCTGATGATATGTCCCATATCTCCGAATTTTTTCTGGAACAAACCGGGGCCGTGCCTGAACCCCGGCTCGTGGAAGTCGCCATTCTGCGTTCCTATGTTTCGTACCTGCACGAATGCGGATATGCGAGAACGACCGTCGCCCGCAGACTCGCCTGCCTGAGAAGCTTCTTTCGTTACTGCAATCGTGAAGGAATTTGCGAAACAAATCCGGCCAAACCCCTGCGAACGCCGCGCGCCGGACGCAAGCTGCCTCACTTTCTGACCACCGATCAGGTGGGCGATCTGCTGATGGCGCCTCCCGCGAACTCAGCCGCCGGTCTGCGAGACCGCGCGATCCTGGAAACCGTGTATTCGGCCGGACTGCGGGTGTCCGAACTTGTCGGCCTGAACGTTTCTGACTGGGATCGGCCTTCTGGTATTCTGCGAGTCCTGGGGAAAGGACGTAAAGAGCGTCTCGCCCCTGTAGGAAGCTATGCAACAAAAGCGCTTGATCGCTGGATGGAAGTTCGGCAACCTGATGCCAAAGCCCTCGAAAAGCAGCGGGCCGCCATTTTCTTGAACCGTTTCGGGCGACGCCTGACGACTCGCAGCATTGGCCGGATGCTGGAGACGCACATCCTGACGGCCGGGCTTTCTCAGCAAACTACGCCCCACACTTTACGGCACAGTTTTGCGACTCACCTGCTGGATGGCGGCGCCGACCTGCGAAGCGTGCAGGAGCTGCTGGGCCACAAAAGCCTGACCACAACGCAGATCTACACCCATGTGAGCACTCGTCGACTGCGAGAGACGTACGAAAAAGCTCACCCGCATGCGGCCCGCAACCGGGCTTCCTGATTTAAGACTGTTTGGCCGTCCGATTTTGGAGGCGTTGGGGAATCCTGTTCGCCATCGCCGATGGAATCTGATAAAAAACCGTTCGGCTCACAGAAACGTTGGGTATCGCAGAACGCAGCGGTGCTCGGACTGCCCCACAGTCGCCGGTCGGGAAGATCGCGGCAAAGAATTTCAGCCTGGGAAGACAAGGATGTCTGAACCTTCGATCGTATCAATGCTCGAAACACCCCCACCTGTCACCACTGGCTCATTGCTCCAGTTTTCGGACGATCCCATTGCCTGCATGAAGCGTCTTCATCGTGAACACGGTGACTTGGCCGTTCTGGCGGATGGCGATCAGAGGTTGGTCTTCGTCTTCTCCCCGGAACTCAATCGGCTGGTTCTTTCGGACACTCAGGCCTTTGAATCTCGGTTCTTTGCTGTGCGTGGCAACCGCAAGTCGGCTCAGCGACGTGTGACATCCGGTCTGCTCAGTCAGAACGGAACCGAACATCGGGACGGTCGGCGCATGATGAAAGATGTCTTCGCAAAGAAGGTCCTTCCGGCGTATCACGAAACCATCTGCAAACTTTCCAATGAACTGACCCAGGGATGGCAGGTTGGGGAAACCTGCGATCTGAACTCCGAGATGGTTCAGTTCATGCTGCGGATGACCAGCGCCTTGTTGTTCGGTGTGGACGACGCAGAGTTTGCGCTGAAGCTGGGTCATCTGATTGACCGCTGGGCTCACCGAAATCATGAAATCGGCATGGGTGCCCTGGTATCTGCTCCGCAGTTTGCGAAGGGTTATGATGACCTGCTGTCGCAGGCTGAGGAACTGGAACAATCTGTTCGTGAAATGTTTTCACGTCACCGCAGCGTTGAGCACCAGCAGGTGAACATTCTGAGTCTGCTGTTTCAGGCTCAACAATCAGAGCAGCATCTAACGGACGATCAGCTGACCGGCCATGCTACGCTACTGTTTGCCGCCGCTCATCTAACAACGGCTCATACCTTCAGCTGGACACTGTTTCTGCTCTCGCAGCATCCGGAAGTCCTTCAGAAACTTCAGGTCGAACTGTCGCAGCATGTTGCCGGGGAAATCCCAACACTTGAAGAACTTGAACGCCTGCCTTATCTGGACAGCGTGATCAAAGAAAGCATGCGAGTCCTTCCGGCGTCGTCGTACTCACAGCGTATTGCTGTTGAGCCGACCTCGATCGGCCCGGTCCGGATCAATCCGGGAACTCCGGTAATTTTCAGCCAATACATTACGCACCATCGACCGGACCTTTACGAAAATCCCGATCAGTTCATCCCGGAACGCTGGGCCACGATTACGCCGTCACCGTACGCCTATCTGCCGTTCGGCGCCGGGCCTCGGATGTGCATCGGAGCACCGCTGGCCATGGTGGAGATTCGCACGGCTCTGACCATCATGCTCAAGCGATTCAATTTCCAGATTCAGCCGATGAGCACAGTCAATGGACATGTGATTTCCACGATGCTCGGCCCCACATCGTCGATCAATGCCACGCTGCTGCCGGCCACCCAGATGCCGCAGACCGTTCCGGTCCAGGGCTCCATCCACAAACTTGCGGAACTTCCCCCCGCCGCACGCCCGCAGGCGGTTACGCGAGCGGCGTAGATTTCTGGACGAGTGAGGCAGGCGACCAGCCTGGGGCACATCGGTCGACGGCGGAGGTCCGTAGCGGAAGCCGCCAAGGCTTTCGGGACCTTGGCTTTGCCCGTCGCTCGGCCGAAACGCTTGGCGCGTTCCGCTACGAAGTGAGTTAGCGACTGGCCGCTCACTCTACTTTGCAACGGAAACACCAATCCGCACTCTACCGTCGAACGGTGATAAGCTCGTCCGTCGGATTTTGCGTCAGCAGCAAACTTCGGAAATGATACTCCTGCGGCTGAGCGTTGCTGTGCAGTTGCAGGCCAATCGCACAGGCCTGAAGCATCTCCGGCTTATCGGTGAAGTCGAAGATTTCTTTGCCGTTGGCGGCGAACCGGATCCGGTCGTCGATGACGAGAATTTCAATCTGGTTCCACTGGCCCTTCTTTTCAACTTCAGCACCAGCTCCGCCGGGCACAACGCGGTTGCGGCGATGCGCATCCCAGATGCCCCAGTCGTGACAGAACATCAACAGCGGGCCTTTGAAGCCAAACGTGTTATCACCGGCATCGGTAAACTGTTCGCCCAGGGCGGCTACGGCCGAGTGCATTATGGAATGCTTGTCGCTCATCGTCTGCTTCACTTCGAACAGCATGCGAAAGTTACGATACTTGTTCGCGGTGAACAAATAAGTGCTGCTGGGTACGTTGCCATCGTTGGCACCGCGGATCATGCCGTGCAGAACGGACCAGCGGGATTCATCGCCGTTCCAGCCGGACAGATCTTTGCCATTAAATGGGTGCTCGACCTTTTCTGATTTTGGAATGGAAGACTCGACGCTCAGCGGTTCTGAGAAATCCGTCTCCGGCATCGCCAGGTTCAGTTCTTTGATCCACGTATTGCGGTAGCGGACATCGTGGCCTTCGCACTGCAGCTTGATTCCACCAGCGGTATCGGTGATGCCTTTGCCATCGTCATTGCCGCCATCGATTCCCGAATTCGGACCGCCCCAGACCTGGTTGACATCGAAGTTGGTGTGAACTTTCTGTCCGTTCAGATACATCGTCACGCGCGCTTTTTCCGATCGCTTACCGTCTTTGAAACGGGCTGCGCGAAAGACAACATCATAGGAGTTCCAGCTGCCTCGACCGTTGTATGCGTAGTACGGCGATTCTGTTTCGTTAATGATGGCCGCCATGCCGTGTGGCGTGTTGTCGCCGTCGAGCACCTGAATTTCGTGACGGTTCTGCAGATAGACTCCGCTGTTTCCGCCGGGATTCATGATGAGCAATTCCACGTGCAGGCGGAAGTCGCGATATTCCTTCTTTGTCACAATATCGGCCGCTCCGAAGCGACCGCCGGCTGCGGCTGCATCGTCGGTCATCACAGCCGTGCCCCCGTCAACCGGATCGTCGACAATCTTCCACTTGATCGGGAGCGACGATTTGAACCCCGGTCCCTGCCAGTAGGTCCATTTTTCGTTCAGCATTTCGCGGGAGCCATCAATGAGCATTTCCGCGCCTTCAATTGGCTTCGCACCCACGCCAACGTCAGCAAATGCACAATTGGAAACGGCAATCAGGCTGAGCAGCAGCGCTGACAATTTTCTGAGTCGACCGGTGAGCATAAACATTCTCCAATGAGAAAGAGGTGGGGCACAGGGAACTCGATTCTGGTCGGAAAACCGCTCGACTGCAAACCAGTCCCAGGGAACGAGTTTTCTCGCGGGTTCATCCCGACTCTGCACGACTGCGAGTGCTGCTCGCAAAGGCCCTCTCTGTAGCGGAACGCGCCAAGCGTTTCGACCGATCGACGGGGGAGGGCCACAGGCCGAAAGCCTTGGCGGCGTCCGCTACCGATTTTTGCATGACACGCCACTGCCGACTGCCATCACGCTTCCGTGTTACACGATTTCTGTCAGTCGCTTCACCAGAATCGTGGCGTAGCTGCCGCGAGGCAAATCAAACGACAGCTGCATTTTCTGGCGATGAGGATGCAGTTCATCATCCGCAACAGCAGAATTTAAGCTGGCCGGATGAATGATGGCGTTTCGCACGCCCTTCGAAAAAAAGCTGTCGCGAGGATACTTGACGCGGATCTCGCGAAGTTCAACCTGTTCTTCCTGCAGCACGGCATCCAGAAGATCGCCGATCAATCCTTCCGGCCGATCGATACGAGCACATGGCAGCGGAAGTTCCGTCGACTGCAGCGTGGCGATCGCATCGGAACCTGGCTGCATCGGAAAGACACACGGGCCACTCAGCAGTTCAAACGATCGCAGTGATTCCACCCCGCAGACTGTCTGCTGAAAGCGAGTCAACAGACGATTCCAGAGAGCTGACTGCCAAGCTGATAAATACAATCCCCGCAGATCCGCACTGATACAAGCCAGAGCCCCGCGGAAGTCCGGATCTTTGCCGACTTTCACCTTGTCCGACATGTAGGTCACGATGCGGCGGCGATGCGAGCGATCCAGCTGCTGCTGCTGCTGCAGTTCCGGCCACTGGCCCCAGAGATCTCGCAGCTGCTGCTTTTGTTTTTTTTCCGCAGACGGATCGTTGACATGCGGGTCCGCCAGAGCCAGCCAGAGAGCGCGTTCCCAGTTGCCAAGGCACCACGCGCGGGCAATCCATTCTCCCGAAACGCCCAGCGATCCGAACCGCTGATCATCGAAGTAATTCGGCAGCCCGGTTTTCTTAACCAGGGCCGTCGCCGTTTCGGCCCGGTGAACTTCTGCGGTCGTCATGTCTCGCAGAACAAGCTCAAACCGGTTGCCTTCAATCTCCGCTGGAGTAAACGGCGCACGGACCTGACCGAGGTATTCGAGATCAAACGCGTTCTGCCGCAGCGCCTTGCGAGGCCCATTGTGGATCGTCAAATGTTGAACCGTGACCGCGTGACGATCCTTGAGACCGCCGTAGCTGATGCGTTTTCGCTGAATCTTCCACCGCTCAACAATCGCATTGACGGCCTCGGGCGTGCCGATGGACGTCTTTGTCAGGCGGTACAACGCAAACGCACCGCCATCGGGCGTCACCTGAGTCAGTTCGTGAACCTGAAAGTCTTCAGGCAGCCGTCGCAGTTTCATGTTGTCACTAAACCGTGAATGATTGAGCGGCCGGAAGGCGACCTGAGGTCCGGCCGCGGAAGTTGGCACGGAACAACCATGCGACATTCCGTGGTGAGGTCGTCGAACCGAATTCCGTCCCGGCAACCCAACAGGCAGCAAGCCGAAGGATCAGGATTCTTTCTGATCCACACTGCTGGATTTCTTCGGCATGAATCCGAAGCCCAGACATACCAGCATCGAGATCCAGAAGATCCAGAATTCGAGAGTCTTGTAGCTATGGAAGTTGATCGGAATGCCAACCTGAGGCAGGCCCCAATCCGCCAGAAGTTTCAATCCAATGACGATCGCCAAAAGATAGGCTGACGTTTCGAACCGCGGAAACTTTTCAAGAACGCGAATGAAAAGGGAAGCCGCAACGCGCATCAACATCAGCCCCAGGAATCCTCCGATAATAACAACCCACAACTTCGGATTCGGAGCGCCTTCCGGATGCCCTTCCGGCGGACTTCCCACAAGCGCAATGGCAGCAAGAATCGAGTCGACCGCAAAGGCCATGTCCGTGAGTTCGATAACAGCAACAGCCATCCAGAAACTTTTGCCCGCTCGAATCTCTTCTTCCGGAATCGGTACGGGCACACGTTCCCGAATTTCCATCATCTCCTGTTCGGAGGTCAGCGGAGCACCTGTTTCGGCAATACGGAGTTCCAGTTCCCCTTCCTTGTCGACAGTAACGACTTCGTCGGCGGTTTCTTTTGACTCAAAGAAGAGATGTTTGACGGCGATATAAATCAGATATCCGCCGCCGATCAACTTCACGATTTGCCATTTGAGCAGGTAGCTGGCCATGGCAATCGCAATCACGCGGAACACAAACGCGCCGACCAGTCCGTAAGTCAGGGCTCGCTTCTGCAATGGCTTGGGAACTCGCTTGGCCAGCAGGCCGAGAACGAGGGCGTTGTCGATGGAAAGGACACCTTCGAGCAGCACGAGGAGCAGGATCACGACAAGATCGTGGTTGGTAAACGTTTGCCCCCAGAACCCCAGTGAGATATCAGCAGCGAACATCAGCGGCGAAAACATACAATGTCGGTATCCGAAAGGACGAACAGAAAAGCACAGTCCGCTCACAGCAATTAGCGGCAGAGTCAGCCAGCGTTGATTTCGTTTGTGGCAGAATCAATCTGGCGATATTAGTCGGCCGACAAAAAGATTGCCAATTCGTGTGATCAGGGAAAACCCGGTTTCTCGCGAACTACCCAGCTGCCGCAAAAAGTGGTTGCCCCAGGCGTAGACATTGCCTTGATTTCCACAAAAAAAGAGGTGTCAGCCCTGCAGCCGACACCTCTTTCAGGTGAACAACTTTGACATCAAACGTTAGTAACCGTTGTGCAGAATCTCCTCAAAGGAGCTAAACGGTTCTCCGCCGTCGCGACCTGTCGCCGGCAGAACGAAGTCATTGTCCAGAGCAACACCGTCTTCAATACCCGTATGGCCGTTTGGCAGGATGAGTTCCGGGTGGTCGAACGGAGCCTGCTGATACTTCACGCGTGGATCAGTCAGGTGCTTCATGAATTCAACGAGTGCCAGCTGGCCAGCCTCGTTGCCCTGAAGTTCAGGAATCCCGTTCACATCCGGATCCAGATCCTGAATGTTGGTTTTCTTGAAGTCGGCCCCACGAACATAGAACTCCACAACTTCCAGCAGACTCTTGCTGCCACCGTTGTGGAAGTAGGGTCCCGTCAACTCAATGTTACGCAGGGTTGGAGTCTTGAAGGCTCCATTGACTGCCACGCGAGCTCCAGCCGGAACACTGATACTCTTGCCAATGTCGCGTCCGTTCTGTTTCTGCTTTGAGTACGACAGCGGTCCGAATTTTGGGTGAGACGCGCCTACACCAATATCTTCTTCTGTCTGACGCACACCGATGTTGTAGAAGCCACCATCATAGAATGCGGTCCCCCTCGCCATTGGCATCAGTTCCACAGGCCCGTCGTTGCTCAGAACTCCACGCAGCTGGCTGACAGTTGCTCCGGCAAACTCTGGCCCACCGTGGCAGTTGATACACTTGCCTTCATTCAGGAAGATCTTAAGACCACGCCTGGCGTCTTCATTCAGAGCTTCTGAGTCCCCTTTACGGAATCGGTCGAATGGTGTGTCGCCCGATACCAGCGTCGCTTCATACAGCATGATCGACAAACCCCAGAACATTGAGAAGTTCGCTTCCATCTGGGTGTAACCGTCGGCGGTCGGAGATGTTGCTGCCCACCACTGTGGCTGAAACGCTGTTCGAATCATGGCCTGGTAGCTTTGGCTGCTCTTCAGACCCTGTCCACTGCCGTCGGCAAACGGTCCCAGCACACTGTCGTCGTAATGGACGGCCTGCTGAGCGAGCGGACGAAGAGAGAACATCTTGCGAGCCAGTTCGCTGAAGGTGCGTCCGTCCCAGCTCATTTCTGTGCTGTTGTTTGGAGGACCTACGGCCTGAGAGGCCAGAGCGGCATTGTCGATCAGAATACTGACGGGATCCAGAGATGCGACGGTTTCATAAGTTGTAGTCGTCACAGGTTCGTAAACCCAGCACACCCACCAACCGTGCCATTTCAGGACCCATCGATAACCGGTAACCGTTGTTGTTGCTTTCTGAGTCGATGTCCATTTCAGAACCTTTGCATCGGGATCGAGATTTCCGAACGGGTTCACACCGTTGAAGTAACGATTGGCACGACCGTCCCAGAAGCTGCGATCAAAGAACACGGCGTTGATGTTGGTTGGCGTATTGCGCCCGGTGACCTGTCGCACGTTTGTGCCATCAAGGTTAAACACGGGATGGAATGTTGTCTGTCCATCGTCAACGGGATTACCTTCCACGATATTCAGGAACTTCTTGCTGATAACGCCCTGTGAACCCACTACCTTTTTCGCATCAAAGGTCACCGGATTTGAATCACTCTCCGGATGGTCCATGTTCTCCAGACGGTGAAAAGGAAAGTCGCTGGATGTCAGATCGAGGTTCACACCTGGAAATTCGGCCAGGGCTGCAGCAGCGAGTGCCGGGCCGGCGGACGTCTGATGACCAAAGGTGCTGCCCGGTGCGCCCGGATGCAGTGTGTTGCGCGCCCGAACGTCTGCTCCCGCATGCCAGTGGCAGGTTGCACAGGCCGTCTTGCCGTCTCCGCCGGTCTGCATATCCCAGAACAAGGCTTTACCCAAAGCGATCGCTGCATCCTTGTCGGCGACGTAGGTGCCAAGGTCAGGCGGAGTTGGCACAGGAATCGTATCAAGAGCGTTCGGTGGATCGACAGGAGTGGATACCGAAACGTCGCCGATGACAGGCCCGCAGGAGCCCTTGGTCTTTTCTGAACGAAAACGGAGATTTGTCGTTGTTGATTGGGCAGCGAACGAATAACTCATCGTCTTCCACTGCATATTGGTCCGGGACCAGCCGGCGGGCCTGGCGACCGACAGAGTCTTGCTTAACGGCCCGGCCTCAAGGGTGAGTGATCGGCTGTCGGAACCAATCTCCCAGTTTCCTGACAGCAGAAATTTGACGGTGTAAACCTTACCGGGAACGGTAGTCAGACTCTGGCTGATTCCCCCGGCCTTGCTCCCTCCCATTCAGGTCTACCGAATTTGTCGCATCATCCGGGGTTGCAAAGTATCCGACGTTGACGTCCACATCCCCGACGTCCACTTTCCAGTCGCCGAACGTCTGTCCCTTCTGATAAGTCGTAAACGGAGCCCCGGGCATACCCAGAACGAATTGCCCATCCTTCACCACGTTGCCTGGATCCGTGGCGTAAGCCTCGCATGACAACTTTACAAACGTGGCCACGATGAGGAGTGCCCGCCAGCCAGAGACGCCATTCAGGCACCCCTTGATACTGGTCCGTAGAAGTTTCAACATAAAATTACCTGCCTCCAATTTAAACGTTTCTTACTGGGGACACGTGTCGTCGCGTATCCGTATCGCTCACCTGTTTCTGCACACGCTGCATGAGAACGGGCAAGCCCAGCTGCTGCCGAGGGGAAGAAAAGTAACCCCATTCTGGCGATTCCAAAGAAAAGATCGTGGACGCCAAAGGTTTTTGGGTGTGCCAAAAAGCAACACTTTGCCCCGAAAGATCTGACCCGCATTTTGCTCCCCAAAATTCCCGGATTCGCCTTCTGCAAGAGTTGTCCTGTCCCGGAATGCGGCGATTTGAGTGTCTCCTCAGCCAGCCGGTTTTCTGACGACTAACTGGACAGCGCCATGTCTGCAGAAATGCCGTGTTTTTGAATCATCAGCTGGAACGCGCTCGCGTCCGGGTTTTTAATGTTTCCCCTGCTTAAACCGGGTGCTAGCGCACTGCGGCTGATCAACACATGGCGCTGTCCAGCTAAGTTTTAAACCGGAAAACGCCTGCGGATCGCCGCAGGGACAATACCACGGGCAATTTTGCTGCTGCCAATAACAAAGCTGATCCGGCGTCGCATTCGTATCTGAGGGGACGGCCACACTCGGCAAATGCTGCCGCCCAATGAGGCATTTAGAATGTTTCACGAAACTTGAGCCCAATTTGTGATCGTACTGCAGATCCCGCCCCAGGGGCGCCGATGGTAACGATTAGCAAGACCAGGCAAACCTGACACCTCTGCAAAGTTCGCGTCTGGCGATGCCGTTCGCGAACAGCACGAATGGCTTCGCCGGGACCCGTCTCCGTCATCGGAGTATGATCCTAATAAACGCCTCAGGACGCACGGCTTTGCTAACTTTCATCCATGAACTGTCAGCTCCTGCGGGACGTTTTTGTGCGCTGGCTTCGCCAATCCATCCGGACTCCTGTCACTGTGCTGCTTCTGCTGGCACAGACTGGATTCGCACAGCAGGGACGGGCGCCTTCGAGTCCGCCGCAGATGCGTCACAGTTTTCTGGCGCAACGGCAGTCTGTCTTTCCCGCCGGCAGTTTGGCGTCGCAGGAACCACCGCTCCCAACTCCCTTCAGCCCGCCAATCGATAGCGTGCCACAGCCTCCTTCCGCCCTGGTGCCACAGCCATCAATGGTTTCGCCTCAGTCTATGGTGCCACCTATTCCGGATGGCATTATTCAGGATTCTTCATTCGTTCCCTTTACCGTCCCGGGGATGACTCCCGGACATCCAGGGCCGGGCACGTCCGGTGCGGATCCGAATGAACGACGATGGTCGTTCAATTTTCAGGGAGCCCCATGGCTGACGGTTCTGCGTACCTTCGCAAAGGAGGCCGGGTTCGCATTGCAAATCTCCGCCGAGCCCGACGGTGAGTTCACTTATTTTGACGAAAACACTTACACCGCTACGGAAGTGCTCGATCTTTTCAATGACTACCTGATGACCAATGGGCGAATCCTGGTCCGTGACGGAAATCGGCTGACATTGACGAACGCTACGTCTGACATTCCCGGGAACATGATTCCCTTTGTTCCCATTCATCTAATCGACAGTCTCGGTCGCAATGAACTGGCGAGTGTCGCCATCCCGCTGCGGAACACCGATCCGGCCCTGGCTGTGGAAGAAATTCGACAGCTGCAAAGCCAGCTGGGACAGGTCAAGGCGCTGACCAATTCCGGGCGAGTCATTGTGACGGACACTGGCAGCTACCTGCGACGAATGCGCGACCTGTTGCTGGGGTCGGGAGTCGCAGCCGGCGATGGGCAGGCCTACGTCTATCAGCTGAAGCACGCTCAGGCAGAAGATGTTGCAAAAGCCGTTACCGATTTTCTCAGCCATAACGGTGGAATGGTGGCCGCAGATGGCAGCACCATGGGCGGCGGTGGTTCCAGCAGCAGCCAGCGAGTTGTCGCTGAGAAGACTACAAACAGCCTGCTGGTGCGAGGAACAACCGAAGAGATGGGAACCATTCAGCGGCTGATTGATGAGCTCGATCGAGCACCGCGCGAAGTGCTCGTGCAGGCGCTGCTGGTGGAAGTTGAACTGGGAAATACCAACGAACTGGGCGTCGAACTGGGCTTTCAGGATTCCGTCCTGTTTGACCGCGGCGTGGTCGACAAACTGGTCACGGTCTCGCAGACAACGACGGCTCCCAACGGCACCCAGACAACCAACCAGAATATTATTTCCCAGACCTCGGCCCCTGGTTTCCAATTCAATAATCAGCCCCTGGGCAGCAACATCGCCGCAAGTCCTGGCCGTGTTGCTCCTCAGGGACTTTCAAATCTCGGCGTTGGACGAGTCAACGGCGATCTGGGTTTCGGCGGACTGGTTCTTTCAGCCGGTTCAGAATCCGTGAACCTGCTGCTGAGAGCGCTGGATGCTCATTTTAATATCGATGTTCTGAGTCGGCCTCAGGTGCGAGCTGTCGAGAATCATGAAGCCTTTATCCAGATCGGACAGCAGGTTCCCGTCGTCGACGGTGTGGCCATCACTCCGGTCGGCACCGCGAATCCCATAATTCGTCAGGATCAGGCGGGCATCATTCTAAAGGTGACTCCACGCATTAGTCCGGACGGACGCGTTCAGCTGGCTGTCAACGCTGAAAAAAGTGCCTTCAATCTAACGCCGGGTACGGGAGTTCCGATCTTCACCGATGCGACGAATGGCAACGTGATTGAAGCTCCGATTAGAGACATCACCACTGCCGACACGACCGTCAGCATTCAGTCGGGCCAGACGATTGTTCTGGGCGGCATGATTACGAACGATCAGACTGTCGTGGTTCGCAAAGTCCCGTGGCTCGGTGATATCCCCTTCATCGGGCGATTGTTTCGCTACGATCTAAGCCGGCACAAGCGTAAGGAACTGCTCGTCTTTCTCACGCCGACCGTTCTGGAAAATGACGGTCACTCTGAGTTCCTGAAATCTCGCGAATCCGGCCTGATTAAAATGCCGGCGGAAGCATTCAGCTTTGGTGACAATCTGACGGGAATCTACGGCGGCAGCAACGGCTCCATCTATGGTCCGTCCGAACAAAGCCAGCCCTTGAACGAAGCGACTGACACCAGTTCCAAAGGAAGTCTGTTTCCGGAATCTGGCTCCCGCGTGCGGCCTGCTTCGCACTCTCGCGTGATGCCAGCCGATGAAAACTTTCGCCCGGCCGCGATTCCGGCGGCCGGACATTCGGGAAGCCTGCGTCAGGTCTCGTTGTCTGGCTCGACGCTCAACAACTCCGGATCGCAGACTTCAAGCTTGTCCGAGGAACCTGTCAAAAAGAAATCGTTTTGGGGCCGCTCGCCACATTTTCGCGGCTTTGGTGGAAGCAAGAAAAACGAACCTGAACAACCCAGGTCGACCGCGCGTCCACAGAACGCTAATGGCGACGACGGGCAGCAGCGGGAGTTCCCACGGGCTCAGCCGTCGCCGGAAGTTTTGCCTTATCAGCAGTCCCGATACCCGGCCGTTCGGCGCTGATCATGATTGGCAAACACACGAATGCTTTCGTGGCTGAGCTCTGCTGAATCGCACTGCAGAAGTCATGGGCACTCTGGCTCCCGCACCGACGTCAGTCACTTTCAATCGGGCAGACTCGGACGAGCTCTTCCAGAGACGTTTCGCCATCCAGCACGCGCTGCCAGCCCATTTCTCTCAGCGTCTGCATGCCTTGTTGAACGGCAACTGTGCGAATCTCACTGGCCGGCGCCTGCTCCATACACAAACGGCGGATACGACTGTTGTTAATCAGCAGTTCAAAGATGGCAACTCGGCCCGCGTAACCCGTCTGATTGCATTCACGACAACCGACCGCGCGAAACAGGCTTTGATTTTCCGGAAGAATCAGATCGGCCGGAAGTTCGTCGCGGCCTGGCAGATATTCAGTGCGGCACACCGGACACAGTCGCCGTACAAGTCGCTGCGCAAGAACGCCTTCGACCGTACTGGAAACGAGATACGGTTCAATGCCCATGTCGACCAGTCGAGTAAACGCGCTCGGCGCATCGTTGGTGTGGATGGTGCTTAGAACCAGATGCCCGGTCAGCGAAGCCTGTATAGCACTCGTGGCTGTTTCGGCATCACGAATTTCGCCGATCAGAACTACATCGGGGTCATGTCGCAGGATGCTGCGCAAACCGGCCGCAAACGTGAGGCCGATCTGATTCTGAACCTGAATCTGACTGATCTGCTTCAGGTTGTATTCGACCGGATCTTCCACCGTAATGATCTTCAGATCGGGCCGACGAATTTCACATAGCGAACTATAGAGGGTTGTCGTCTTGCCACTGCCCGTCGGCCCGGTGACCAGTAACAATCCGTGAGGTCGCCGAATCAGCTGATCCCACGAGCGGCGGATGTTGGGCGGAAACTGGACTGAATCGAGGCTCAGATTCGAGCGTGACTTATCCAGCAGACGCATGACGACACCTTCGCCATGCAGCATCGGAATGATCGACAAACGCACGTCGATCTCGCGACCTCGCACCGACAGCCTGATACGGCCATCCTGCGGCAGTCGCTTTTCAGCAATGTTCAGCTTCGCCATGATCTTCAGGCGACTGACAATGGCGGCCCGGAATCGCTGGATCTCCGGCGGCATCGGCTGAATTCGCAACATGCCGTCCACACGGTAGCGAACACTTAAGTCTTCTTCTTCCGGTTCAATGTGAACGTCACTGGCACGCTGTTCGACGGCTTCAAGAATCAGTTCGTTGACAAGCTTCACGACGGATGATGCCTTGGACACATCATCGATCTCATCACTGGCCGCGGCTCGCAGCGCTTCCGCATCGTCGGCAGACATTGCCACCAGTTCGCGAACTGTTCCGCCGCCGACACCCAGTGAGTTCTTCAGATGGCGCTGGATCTGTTCTCCAGGGGCCAGAACAGGATCCAGATAAAGTCCCGATCGGGACGTGAGGTCGTCCAGCGATTCCAGATTCAAAGGATCGGCCACAGCCACTCGAACTCGCTGACCGCACTGAGACAGCGGCAATATCGATTCCCGAAAAAGCTCCTGGCTGGGAAACAGGCTCAACAAGGCAGGGTCGACCTCAAAGGCTTCCAGGTCAACAGACTCCATTCCATACCGGATCGCCAATTCGTTGACGGACAGTCGAGTGTCGATGCTGGAGATTGTTTTGCTGATCACTGCTGAATCCTTTTCGCCCTAAGTCTGCGTCTGCGTCAGAGCAGGGCGGGGCGGGGCGGGGCTTTTTTTCATGGCACTGGTTCGATGGCACTGACTGAACGCCGAACGAACTTTAATACTGCACTGTCACTGTTTTATTACTGCCAGTTTGCACGACGCCTGCTGTTGTGCGGCTTCCTGCTTCCCCAGTATCCGCAGATATTCGACTCTTGGAACCATCCTGACGCGACGTTGCGTTTTGGCATCATCCCGAACCTTCAGACTGTTGTCATCACCCGCCCAGTCGGCCTGCTCACAGGGAGGATTCTCTTCCGCAGCGACGGCCGGTTCACTGCGGCTTTTCGGCCAAATTCTTCAGGCCCGCGGACTCACCGGCCATCACCGGCAGATCATGCAGGGCCACAATTCGATTATTGCGACCGGAACAATCCAACATGAATCCTGCGGCCGACACAGAAAGAGAACCGGCTGTCTGCCCAATGGCAATCCCGCTGCGAACATCGCCGTGTGTCGTGATGCTGGAACCCATGGCACGCAATTCTGCGGCCGACACAATCCCGCGGCTCATGAGCCACGCGACGGATTGAAATTCGCTGCCGGATTCCGTCTGACGAATTTCCGGCTGCATCCGCACAATCGCACTCGCCGCCGATTCTGTAATTCCCGGGATCGTGCGCAAGACAACTTCAGCCGCGTCATTGATGCTGATCCGTCCGGGCAACACATCGCTGTCCACAGTCGTCAGCATCTGTTCCAGCATCGGCAGCACACGTCGAATGGTGACGGGATCGGCGGCCCAGGGCGACTTCAGCAGAGTATCTTTTCCGTCGACTGGCACTCGCACCTGACCGCCGAAAAGGTCGACCAGAGACTGAAACCGCATTGAACCGTCAGACAGCGTCAATCCGGCCCGGCGAGTCTGATCGGCCATCAATGACGGCGATCGACCGTCAACGCTGCCCAGCTGCGACTCCAGACGTTTTCGCACTGATTCCAGTCGTTCGAGCCGCCGTTGTTCCTGCTGCTCGCCCTCATCCGGACGCGGCTCATCCAGATACGTGGCCCCTCGCATCCGCCACGCGACGACGTAAGTTGCCACGTCACTTCCAAAGGCGGGTTCCAGCTGATCGTACAGACGGGCCAGCACCGACTGATTCAGATTAATCTTCCGTCGGCCCTGTGGCAGCAGCGTGCTTTCACAACTTAGCAGAGTCAGATAGTCGCTCAATCCACGCTGCAGAAAACCGTCGCCATTGTCCGGTGGAAATGTTTGGGCGCCGTCGTTTTCTTCCGGGTCCAGAATCCCGTTGCCATTCTGATCTTCTCCATACAGCAGCCCCGGAGTGATTCCTCGCACCTGCAGCAGCTCGGACAATTCTGCAAACCGGCCCTGGCGAGGTTTTCGCGGCGGGGCCTGAGCGGTGTAATAAGATGTTTCCGCACCAAACTCGGAAGCTTCATCATCCGGGTCCATCCAGTCCAGAATCGCGTCCGCAATCTGGACCGTGATGCCTTTGATCACCATCAACCGACGCCGCGACTCTTTTCGACGCGACAACTCCAGCGGCAGCGTATTGATGTTCAGCTTGGCCGATTCATTGCGAAGCCCAAAAGCTGCCGGCTTGCCAGCGACAGGAAGCTGCTGCAGAAAAGAGATGGCGGCCGTTCGACCATCCGGCAGCTGAAGACGAATCGGTTTCGTTGGCAACACGAGACGTTCAGACGACTGCGGGCCGGCCTGCTGACGGATGGCCAGCGACGCCAGTTCAAGGCCCGAATTCACGAGTTCACGCCGCTGCATGTGAGTCAGACCCGTGGTCGTCGCTGCGTATTCTGCAACCATCAAACTGGAGAATGAGTACACCGCAAAACTGAGCACCATGACCACAACAAGCACAAGAACCAGCACCATTCCGGCGCGGTCCAGTCCTGTTTGATGTTTGTGGTGCCGGGTTCTTTTCATGGCTTTACTGCGGAACTCATTCATTCACAAAGGGACGTCGGATGAAAACTCACACACTCAGGCCTGCGGAATCCAGACCACAAAAGCGGACCGCTCATCCGGCTGTTGCTTCAGCATCACACGGATCTCCACGACTTCCGGAATCGCGAATCGCTGCGAACTGTCCCATTCATGCAACCATTGCTCACCGTCGAAATAGCGAAACGCAAGAGACTCAACGTCTTCCGAGAGCAATGTCCCCAGGCCGCTCGTTGCTTTCGAATCGGCTGTCGAAGTTCCAAATGTCTTTGTCACTCGCACCAGGCCAGCCGGCAAGCCTGTTGCCTCCAGCGATTCCTGAATCTTCCGAGGCCCCACTTGCGACAACGGCAGTCTCAGAGGCCGACCCTCATTAACCCACCAGGCGATGTGATGCTGTCGCCGAGCGTGGTATTCGCGAGTCTGAAAAAACCGCGGACTCTCCTGTTCCGAAAGAAAGGCCAGCGAAGTGCGAGTCCCGATAAAATGCACGGGCTGCCCGACATCGTTCCTCTGCAGATTCAAGTGTTGCTCCTGCACACGCAGCTGCTGCTCCATGCCCGCAGGAGCCATGCCGGATGCAATCGCGGTATTGACTTCGTCCGGCAGTCGTCGGCTCGACGAACTCTGGCCCGGCTGGTTCTGATCGTCCAGCAACGGTGGCACACTGATCGCCACGGTCGACCTCAGATCGCTCGTCAGGTCTTCGATGAGTCCGCGCATCAGCTGCGACGAAGTGACCCGAGCCCGACTGAGCGTACGGTACTTCCAATACAGATTGATCGATGCTCCCATCGAAGCCATGATCATGCTCAGCAGTGCCAGAGCCACCAGCGTCTCCAGCAGTGTGAAACCGAGCGGCTGTTCTTTCCTGCCGACTTCGGAGCGATGCGGAGATGGACGTCTCATTGTGTAACCGCCTTTTCGTTGAAGGCGAACAGCCGGGATAATGAGAACGTTGAGATGGCCTTGTTTCGTCCGTTTTGATGGACCGTGACCGTCAGCCACTTCAAGCCCACATAATCGGACGACCCGACCTTCGCCGACCAGCGCCAGCGTTCATCGCCTTCAATGGCCTGGTTGGTCGCGTCAGCTGCCGGAAGACCTTCTGCCAGCAGCCGATTGAGTTTCGACTGACATTTGACGGCGGCCTCTGTTTCCAGCTGAGACCGCAGGGCCGCTTCCACGCCCGTCGCGTTCTGCTGAGAGAGAGCCGCCAGAGCCCCGGCCAGAATGACCGATGCCAGCAGAATCTCAATCAGCGTCAGGCCACTCCGCCGGCGCATGCCGCGCCGAACGCGACTCACTCGCTTGGACAAGGGGCGGATTGTCGATGAAACATTCTTCATGGGCAACGTTCAGGCTTGCGTCGGGCAAAGACCGGGCATCCAAGAATACCACAGAGTTCGCTCAATGTCGGGACTCATTCCTCTCAGCATCACTCAACGTGCGTTACCAAAACGCAACATCCCCTCGGATTAATCACAGCAATCTCTCCGCCGATCGGGGACCTGTGCCGCCGCAAATTTTAGAAAACAGGCTCTTACCTCCGGGCTCACGCCTGTCGTAGCGGCCGGATGATTTCCGGCAACAGCCCGTGCTGCCGCCAATCATCCGGCTGCTGTTGTCTGCTCGATACGGCCAGCTGACACGCTGAAGAAGAAACCACCGCTTCCGGAGTGCCAAAATCGCGCATTCTCGGACCGCTGTGATATCACTATTGCATTGGAAAAGTCGACTTCTCGCTGACTTGCTGCCGGGATGTTCGCGGTGCTCGCCTGAAAAGGCCCGGCTGAAAAGTCCGCCGCGGGATCTCTGTCAGATGACGGCATACGTCGGACTTCGTCGGCTTTTCTGACCGGCTTTCCATGGCAGCTTTTTATGAACGACGCCTTTCATGTCACAATTTATTTACAGTGCCATCGACGGTTCAGGAAAGAAAATCCTGGGCCAGTTAAACGCCGCCAGCCGAGGCGAAGCGTTAATGGCGCTTGCACAGCAGGCGATCATGCCGCTGACGCTGAAAGAAGGCCGTGTCACACCGCTCCGAGGCCAGCGGGTCAAACCGGCGGCCATCGCTGCAGCCTGCAGCCTTCTCGCCGATCAGCTCGACACAGGAGTGCCGCTGCTGAAAGCGCTGCGAGTGATGGAGCAGCAGACATCCAGCGACGGTTTAAGAACCGCGCTGGCTCGTATTTCTGAACGAGTGGCCGATGGATCAACGCTGGCCGACGCGATGGCCGAACACGGGCCGCTGTTCGGCGAACTGGAAGTCAGCATGGTCCGAGCGGGTGAAGAGGGCGGCTTTCTGGATGAATCTCTGAGACGTCTGGCCATTGTTCGCGAACGTCAGGAAGAAATCCGCGGCCGTCTGCTGAGTGCTCTGGCTTATCCGGCACTTCTGATGATCGTGGGAGCCATCGTCGTTGTGGGCATGCTGACCTTCTTCGTGCCAAAATTTGAACCCCTGTTTGATTCGCTGCGGCAGTCTGGTCGCATGCCCTGGCCGACGACGGTTCTGCTCGTGATCAGCTCACTTCTGAAAACCTGGGGCCTGGCGACTCTGGTGCTGGGCGCCATTGCCGTCCCTGTTTTGAAGTCCCTGATTCCTGCAGAACGCGCACGTCTGTTTTATGATCGCGTTTCTCTGCAACTGAAGGGAATTGGTCCGGTTGTGCAGTCGCTTGCGATTGCAAGGTTCTGTCGAGTCCTCGGCACGCTGCTGCAGAATGGTGTGCCCATGCTGAAGTCGCTGGACATTGCTCGCCGAGCGACCGGTAATCGCGTGCTCAGTGAAACGATTGCAGTCGCTGCGGAGAACATCGGAGCCGGAAAAAGCCTTTCAATTCCTCTGGCCGCAAGTGGCCACTTTCCGCCAGACGTGCTGGAAATGCTCTCCGTGGCGGAACAATCGAACAAACTGGAAACCGTTCTGCTGAAGCTGGCGGACAAGCTGGAAAGTCGGTCCCAACTGCGGCTCGACATGCTGATGAAGCTTATGGAACCACTGCTGATGGTCGTGATGGCCGTCATCGTGGGCTTCCTTGTTATCGCATTACTGATGCCGGTCTTTGAAGGAAACGGTTTGTCATGATTCGCCTGCCCGATCCATTTGTGTCCGCCTGCTGTGCATTGCTCTTCGCGGCCGCTCTCGTGGCCGTCTCCGTGTGAGAGATTCGCCGAGAGCCAGCCTCCCAACATTCTTCGAAATTCTCTCCCTCGGATCCTGAATATGATCAGCGTAAAAAAACTCGTCGCTCGCCTCGTCGGGGCTTCACCCTGATGGAAGTTCTGCTCGTGCTGGGTATCCTCGGCGTCATCATGGCCATGGTTGTTCCCAAAGTACTGGGACGCCAGAAGTATGCCAGCATTGATGCCACGCGTGTCAGCATCGGAGGACTCACTCAGGCTCTGAAACTGTATTCTCTGGACCACGCCGGTGACTTCCCGTCCGCCGCCGATGGCCTGACTTCGCTGCTGAAAAAACCGGCTCGTTCCGATGCGTCCTGGAAAGGACCTTATCTGGAGCAGGAACCCAAAGATGCGTGGGGACAACCGCTGGTTTATACGTTCCCCGGCAAACACAATCCCGACAGCTTCGACGTCAACTCACCTGGTCCCGACCACGTGCATGGCACACCGGATGATATCGGGAACTGGGTCCAATGAAATCCCATTTCTCCACCGAACAGCCGCTCCCCGGACAGCCGCTCGCCCTTCATGCAAATGCCGGGCGAGCCACGGCCCGACAAATCGGTTGCGGCTCGCCTGAACGAAGTCGGGCGAGTGGCTTCACGATCGTGGAACTCCTGATGGTTCTGGGAATCCTCGTCGTGCTCACGTCCGTCACTCTGCCTTCGGTTCTGCGATGGCAACGGGGTCTTTCGATGGAGCAGGGCGTTTCTACCCTTCAGATTCAGCTTCAGGAAACACGTCTGGCCGCCATCCGCTCGGGCGAAGCATGGAACCTTGTGCTGCCACAGAATCAACGTCCGGGACGAAGGCAGGCTGTACGGGATACCGCTGCTGTGGATATCCGACTGCTATTTCACTGGCCAGCCGGTCTGATATGTTCTGAAGTGTCACCCACCACATTACCCGCCGCGTCGACTACCGAATCTGATCAGCCGACCCGAATTGTTTGTCAGCCGGATGGGACCGTCTCTGACTGTTTGTTGAAGCTCACCGACTCCAATGAACATCAGACACTGCTGCGAATTGATCGCCTGACTGGCATGGCATCCGTCATCCAGCCGATCACTTCTGCCAGCCAGCTGACGGTTCACCGCGAGCCGGAAAAACTTCGACCAGGCCGGGCAGGAAACGAGTCACCGGCTCACGCTTCTCAGGGAATGGCCCATCGCCTTGCCGGCTATCAAAAAGGAATTCACGAATGAGACACCTATTTGCAGAACGCACTGTCGTTAAACGTTTTCGCAGCCGACCCTTTCTTGTAGTCGACTGGCTGACGAATGGTGTCGTGCTGTCCGAGGCCGCCATCGTCGAAGGTACAGTCCGCATCGTTCGATCCCAGTTTGAGAGCTGGCCATCATCGCATGGCGAAACTGCGTCTCCTGAAAAACACGGTCAATGGTTAAAAGAGATTTGCAAACAGGCCGAACTTCCGACTGCCAACGTGGCGATCTCGATCCCCCGACGTGATCTCAGCCTGAAACTGCTTGAGCTGCCAAACATTCCGGAAGAAGAACTGGGCCCGCTTGTCGCGTTGCAGGTGGAGTCTCGCATTCAGTCCACCGGGCTGCCTGTTGCCTGGGATTTTCTCGCGCATTCCGCAAAGCCGAACGACCCGCAGCGCTATGTGATGCTGGCCACGGCCCCTTCAAGCGTTGCTGAAACAATCTGCCAAACTGCCGCCTTCGCAGACTGGTCGAATCCAGTTCTGACTTCCGGTGACCTGCTGATCGCCAACCTTTGCCCAACCTCGGCCAGTTCCTGGCAGATGCATGTGCAGGCCAATCAGACGAAGCTGGAAATGCTGCTGTGTTACTGCGGTCGGCCTGTGGCCAGCTCCGCGACGGCAATGCCTCGAAACGAACCATCGTCCACCGAGGGCGTGGCGGCGGCGGCGATCGTGCAGTCGATGACACGCCGATTGCTGGCAGGCAGCCCGGCTGTCTGGCAGGCCGACTCGGACGCTATGGAGATCTTCGTCACCGGGTCATTCGCACCGCAGCTGGCGACAGAACTTCAGGCCAACGGACTATCGGCCACCGTGACGATTGCCGATGAAAGAACTCCGCGAGCTCTGGCGGTGGCCACATCGCTGGTCGCTGGAATCGGTGGCCAATCGGAACAGCAGGACCTGAGCAGCCAGCAGACTCCGTCATGGGAAACGAACGGCATTGACTTCTTACGTCCTCGGTCGGCTCACGGAGCGGAATCCCGTGAACGTCGGCGGTGGATTCAGATCGCCTCCGCCGTCACCGCGGTGGTCGCCCTGGGCGCCTGCGGACTGTGGATGTGGCAGAGATCACTCAGTCACGAACTGGCTCGCCTGAATGCTCAGGGACAACAGCTGCAACAGTTTATCGACCGGGGCCAGGATGTTGTCGGAAAGTGGTCATATGTCAGTCGCTGGCAGAATGATACGGTTCAGGCCACGTCCGAAATTCGACAGCTGGCCGCCATTCTACCTTCACGAGAACGGCTGATTGTCACGCGTCTGCAGCTGGAGAACATTGTGGACTCCGATGACAGCGTTCTGCGAATCGATGGGCTCGCACAGGATGCTGAAGATGTCCTGAAAATGAATGCTTCGATCCTCGACGAACCCACCCATTACGATCTGCGGCCGCAGGGGATTGAGCCTTCCCCCGTGGGCAGTGCTTTCCCATCCCAGTTTCGCATTGAAGCCGTCCTGCGCGCGCAGTCAACAGCCAGTCAGTCGGGAGAAAACTAATGCTGCAATCACCACGGGAGAAATTTCTGGCGATCCTGTTCGGCGGTTCGATGGCGGCCTTCGGTCTCTGGGAAACTATCGGCCACATTATTCTGCAGCCCCTGACGAATCAGCAGGCTGCAGTCGACGCGGCTCAGTCAGCCAATGTGGCTTTGGTCGAACAATCGACCACCGTGGAACACGCTCTCAAAAACCTGAAGCAGCTGGCAGGACGCAGCCTTCCGGCGGAGCCTGGAAAAGCCTGCGTGCTGTATCAGGGATGGTTGATTCGCCTGCTGGATCGCAGTTCGATCACATCTTCCACGGTCACTCCGGCTCCTGCGATTGTCGAAAAGGGCATTGGCCACCGAATCCCGCTGACGGTGCAATGCACAGCATCGACTGGGAACATCGCTCAGTTTCTTGATCAGTTTTATGCGACCCCGCTTCTGCACCGTATCACAAATCTGAACATTTCCAGCACATCCGATGGCCAGGCAGATCATCGAGTCACACTCAGCATCGAGGCGCTCGCTTTCGATTCGGCTCAGAACATTGATTCGCTGCCTGATCCTGTCGCCGTGGAAGAACAGTCTTCACTGCTGACGACTCTGTCACATGACGACATTTTTCGGCGAGCCCTGCCTGTGGAGGTTGTTGTGGCCACGGAGTATGAGCCGACTGTGACCACGGCTGAACCAACACCGGAACCCACTCCCGCTCCGCCAAACCCATTGAGCAGCGTTCGATTCGTCGCTTCGGTCTGGAATGGCCAGCAACGCGAAGCCTGGTTCTTTGATCAGCGATCGAATGCGGAAGTCAGTCTGCTTGCGTCGGCAGAACTGGTTCTTCCCGACATTCAGGGCCGAGTCCTTTCGATCCAAAGTGATTCGCTTCAGATGGAACTTGCCGGCCAGCGATGCCGCATCAGCCTCGGCCAGACCCTGAACGATGTGGCCGCGTCGCCCTGAAGCGTCCACATTGGGCCCACGCGATAGATGGAAGTGGCGATTGTTGTCCTGGTCCAGTCGCTGACCCAATGATTCGTCACTAACGCAATGACTCCAGCCAGGCAATCAGATCGGCCAGCTGCTCAGGACTCAGATTTCCCACAATGCCAGGTGGCATCATTGAGATCTCCTGCTTCACACGGTCTTCGATCTGATCCTGAATCAGCTCATGCGACACGCCGGTGGCATCCCGCAGCGTAACGGTTTCGGCGCTTTCCAGAACCACAAAGCCCGTGAAGACTTTGCCGTCCTGCATGGCGATCGCCCAGGTATCAAACCCCTGAGCAATTTTCTTGTTCGGCTGAACAATCGACTCAATCAGCTCGGCTCGCTTGTACCGCTTGCCAATGTCGACAAGATGAGGCCCCCTGGGCTGCTGACCGTTGGCGAACGTGTGACAATTGATGCACGACTGCTGCCGAAAAAGCAGACCACCATTCTCGGCATTTCCCGGCGCCGCGGAGGCCCGCGCGGTGACAACGTCGAAGGCCAGATTGGCGATCGCGTCAGGATCATTCGGATCGGCTTTCGGAAGTAAGATCGCTTTCTCCTCTTCCTTCATCGCAACGTCGACCGCATCCAGCCCGTCCAGATTCACCACATGCTTTTTCAGCTGTTCCGTGAGATGTGCCTTGAGCGAGGGATCGCCTTCCGTCATCGCGACTTTAATGGCTTCCGCAATCCGATTCGATTCACTCCACTTCTGACGATCATAATAAGGACCGGTCGTGTCGGGCCGCGTTCCCCACCATTTTGGACTGTCGACAGTGAATTCCCCTTCGCGGTGATAGAGACGAATCAGCGTGGTCCAGACGTCACGCCGAAGCGACTCGTCGCGACTGGTACTGAGAATTTTAAAGAGCCCATCGACAACGGCCGGATCATGCATCCGTTTCAGTGCGGCGATCGCGCCATTCCGACCGGGCCGGGTCACCGCGGCCAGACATGCATCAACCGCGTGGATGTCGACCAGTGCCTGAACGGCCAGATGAGGAAGCACTCGACCAGCATCGGCTGTCCGCCAGGCATCTTTGCTCCCTTCCTCGGCGAGCGGTTGGGCGTCAGCCGTCTGTGTCATGTCGTGTGAACCACGGAGGCCTGACGCCCTGCCGCTCGCCGTAGACGTAAGTGCCAACAGTTGCCTGGCCGCCCGACCTTCCCCCATCCGACCCATCGCCACAACGGCGGCAGCACGGACTCGCGGATTGTTGTCATCGAGCTTGGAAAAGATCGGTGACGACAAGTCTTTGTCGATCTGAGTCCTGCGATCCGCGACTGCGCGGATCACATGTTCGCGAAGATCGGCGTCGATCAGAAATGATCCGAACGCCGCTTTAAATGCGTTCCAATCGGCTTGTCGCAGAGTCCACACGGCTGCGATGCGGGAGTTCACGGAAGCCGTGCGATCCTGCGCAAGTTCCCCAAGGCCTTCGGCGAGCGGTTGGGCGTCAGCCCCCCGTGTAACGTCGCGCAAACCACGGACGGCTAACGCCCTGCCGCTCGCCAAACGCAATGCATCGGATGGGCTGCGCAACAACTGGATAAGGGATTCGGTGTCGAGTTCGTTCAGCGAATTTCCACGGGGGGCTGACGCCCTGCCGCTCGCCGCGGGTACGGACACTGGATGCGCCACAAAGTTCTCCGGCGTGATCATCGCGACGAAGCCCACGTCAGGGCGTTCGAACGAAAAACCTCCGTTCTTCCAGCTGGTCACAAACAGCCGACCCATGGCGTCTGCATCCGCATCGGTTGGGCGAGGGATCTTTAAAAACGTATCCTGCTGAGCATCAAAAGTGGCGCCATTCGCCGGCAGATGATGGCTGAAAACTTCACTACGGCCCCAGTCACAGGTCAGCAGCATATTGTGGTAGGGAGCCGGCCAGCGATCGTCCTGAAAGTAATGAGCACCGCAACCGGATCCGCCACCATAATCTGCGAGCGGCCGCATGATCTCGTCCGTGAAGTTTATGTACTGAGACGGATAACCATAGTTGGCCGTCTGCATCACATGCGACAGGCGAATGTCCCATCCGCCGCCATCGTTGGTGTTGTCTCGCGTGAAGATGTTCATCAATGGATCGATCGCGATGTCGACAATGTTGCGCTGGCCCCAGCTGAACACTTCCATCTCCGTTCCCTCAGGACGAATTCTGACAACGCCGCCACCACGCTTGCTCAGCGTCGTGCCATCTTTGGCAACCGCCTTGTTGAATCCAAAGTCCCCAACAGCGATGTAAATCCAGCCGTCGATGCCCATGCGAATATTGTTGGTCGTGTGGTCGGCTCCTCGCTTGTTGACTTCCTCGGTGCTGATTCCTTCGATCAGCACTTCGCTTTCGTCCGACGTACCGTCACCATTCGTGTCGCGGAAGACAGTCAGAAAAGGCGAATGCAGTACCCACAGCGATCCGTTGTCCCAGATCAGGCCGCGAGGATGATCCATCTTCGCAAAGTCATTGAACTTGTCCGCCTTGCCGTCGCCGTCTGTGTCGATGCAACGCACGACTTTGCCTCGGCCCAGGTCTTTGCCCAGCGATCCCTGTTCGTCAACGCCGACAAAAACTTCGCCGTCAATCGACGTGGTGATGCAGACGGGATAAGTCACCTGTGGCGGACCAGCAAACAGACTGACATCGAAGCCTTCCGGAGCTTTCACATCCTCAATCGACGCCGATCCTTCCGCGCCGCCCGCAACACCCTCCGGCAATGGTGGCAGTTCGCCGGGATACGCTTCGATTTCCCAGAGGCTGCCCCAGCCGCCGCCGTTGGAACCATTGAACGTGACCTTCAGAAAGCGAGCGTCATCCGTTTTGACTTCATCGACGGATAGGCCTCGTGGCTTCGTGTTTGTCGACTGATCGGCCAGCATCATCCAGTCGTTGCCGTCGGCCGATGATTCGATCGTGTACTGGTAAGCAGTGGTTTTTGATTCCCAGTGAAGCCGGATGTTGCGCAGCGATTGCGGCGTCTCCATGTCCAGCGTGATCGCTTCGCCAGCGCTCGGTCCAGCCGCGCACCAACGAGTATCCAGTCGACCGTCAACAGCGTTCTTTGCGAAATTGTTCTTTCCGGTTTCTTCACTGCTGGCTTTGGCCGGCTTGTTAAAAACAAGGTTGCCTTCGCCGCAGCAGCCCTGAGTCAGCACGGGGCTGTTCTTTTCGATCTTCGCAGTAACGAGTGCTCGGATCTCTTCGTCAATCTGAGGCGTGATTGGCGTAAAGTTCTTGTCCACATCGCGACCCACGGCCCACAGCAACCCGCGAGTCACCATGTCCAGATAGGTTGGCTCGACCATCGTCTCGTTGTAGTGGCCCACGGTTGTGGCGAAGACTTTGGTGCCGTGATAGTTGTTGGTCCAGACACAAACCTGCGGCTCACTGTTGTCCTGCCGATTGGCAACAGCCAGAGGCGTCGCGGTCTCAAAGACTTTCGCCGCGTGATAGAGCTCACCCTTAGGCACGACGAAACGTTCGCCAAAGGCCGCCATGATTGGATGGTCGGGTTTCTGGTTGTTGATCGTGTACGAATAATGAGGCCCGTGGCCTGGCGACTGAACGCCGCAGAATTCAAACCATCGATCATCGCCTACTCGATAACAATGCATCGTGCAGTGGATCAGAATCGCCGGCAGACCTTCACGATGCGGCTTCAGGATGCGATCCACAAAGTCCTTGTCGGTGACACCGGCGAAGCATTCGTTGTGAACGACGATATCAAATCCGTCGGCCCAGTTGGGATCATCATAGAGCGGAATCTTTGTGTCGGTTGTCGTCCCGCCCTGATGAACCACGGTCCACAGGACATCGGCTCGCGCACTGATTCCACGAGTCAAAATCAGCTTCTGCCGATCGTAGTCATGACAGCATCCGCCGGTGACCAGGAGTGCGCGGATGGGTGGGTCGGGTTTTGCTGCGGCCTCCTGCGCGTTGAGCGACGAATTGATAAGCGGGCAAAAAGTCAGACAGCACAAGATTGCAGTCAGCAAACGCATGGATGAAACTCAGGTGGAAATACGTGGAGTGATGTCGCTATCAGAAGATTTGAGATTTCAAATCTGAAATTTCAAATACCAGATCGCGGCCGATCGTCAAAAGGAGGGCCAAGCTATCACGATTCCGCCCGAATGCAACTAAAAGCCGCCGTCTCGCTCCGTTGCGATGAAGCTTGATCATGGACGTAATGCTGACTGAAAATGGGCAGAAGCCATAGAATCGCAGTTTGAACCACAGAGGTCACAGAGAGCACAGAGGAAACACAAGGAGAAGGGGACTCCTCTGTGATTTTACTCTGTGATCTCTGTGACCTCCGTGGTGAAATTTTTCTGCACCTCGCCTGCAGGCAAAACGTTCACAGGCCCGCAAATGTCAAGCCGGGGTGCGGCGACGCTCGTCTCAGCGGTTCGAGACGGCTACATTGACCGATCACGCTGGCTGATCGCGCCACTGGCCGCTGGAAATGCGATGGCGGAAACAATAAGCGACTCGTGTTTGTTTGGCAGGCATTGAAGGAGATTGCTTTCATGGGCCTCGACATAGTTGAAGTTCACATGGCCATTGAAGACCACTTTGGTATTCGACTGCCCGCCAACGAGACCTTTCCACAGACCGTTGGCGATGTCTTTGACGCGATCAAGCTCCACTTACAAAGAGTTGCTGCTGGTTCGAAAGCCGGAGCGTGTGTGTGCATTCCGATCTTCTTCCAAGTGCGTGACTGTCTCAGCCTCCTCAACTCGAAGGCCGCGCGGATTCGTCCAAGCACTCAGCTTGACCAGGTGTTGCTGCCGAGAAAAAATTCGGCAGCGTGGGACAAACTGGAAGCAACGCTTCTCACGCGACTGCCATCCCTGTTGCCACCCAAAGAGTCTGGGGCTGTGCTTTTCGGTTGGTTGGGAATTGTGGTCCTTGCCGAACTGCTTGCCTTTCTAGCGTTTGACGTGGCTGGCATCCTCTTCGCCAGTTTGCTTTTCATACCGGTTGCTACGTGGCTTGCGATCTGGGTGGTTCGGCAACTTCCTCCTCAGTTGCCGCCAGGAATCCATACTGTTCGCGATCTGGTGTATGCGGCCATGCCTACCGCAGCGACAGGCGCGCGCGCGTGCCTCCTGAAGACCAGATTTGGGAGCGGTTGGTCGCGATCGTTTCCGACCAACTTGATATACCGACTGAACTGATCCGGCCGGAAAGCCATTTCGTCCGCGACCTGCGATGCGATTAACCAAAGATCTCGCAGCGTTCAGGAATGCCATGGCGGACTTAAAAAAGACCAAACGCACCGTGCCGCAGGAAAACAGTCAAATTTATTACGAAAAACAGACAAATCCTCATGTCTTCAGGATCTGATTGATCGACCCTAGAGGTAAAGGTAGACTGTCGTCAGTCAATTGCATCCGATGTGTCCTCCAGACCGTCCGCGATCCGGGAGTTTGCGATGTCGAATGAACTCAATGCGTTAACCCTGCTGGATCGTGTTCAGAACCGGCTCAAAACAGCCAGTTTCGCACGGTCCCTGCACCGCTGGACGCTGGTAGCTTTAATCCTGGCCTGCCTAAGCGTACTGGCCGTGCGGCTAATGGGGCTGATCCCTGCGGATCGGGAACCGTTGCAGTGGCTGCTGGTCTTTCCGGCGGTGGCCGCTTTGGCCGCATGGCTGTTTCACCGGCGTGTCGAAAAAACCGCCGCGGCCCGCGCCGTCGATCAGCATGCAAGGACCCAGGATCTGTTTCTGACACTCGCCACGTTATCGTCCTCCGCCGGACAGTATCAGCCGCTGGTCGAACAGGCGGCCGCAAAAGTGGCTTCACGAATAGTCCCAGCGGACGTTGTTCCATTCAAAGTGGAACGGCCGATGGGTATGCAGGCCTGCGTGCTGGCCGTGCTGGCTCTGCTGGTCTGGCTTCTTCCCACGCTGGATCCGTTTGGCAAAGTGGAAGCCGCCACGAAAGTAGAGAAGCAAAAGAAAGAGATTGAGATCATTCGGAAGGTCGTGAAGACTCGTGAGGAGCAGCTGAAATCCGAAGTTCAGGTGGCCGAAGAACGAGAATCGAAAATTGCCGACCAGATGAAAGAACTGATGGGGGCCCTGCGACAAATGAAGCCTGCAGAGAAGAAGCCCAATTCGCAGGTCCTGCTAACAAATCGTCAGTCGCTGAATGAGCTGTGGAAAAATGTGTCCAGCGAAGAACTGCGTGAGATGCTCAGTCAGTCGATTTCTGATCAGCAGTTCGGCGGCTCGCGAGCTCAGAAGATGAACGAGTGGTTGAAGGATCTGCAGGAAGGTAACAGCGAAAAATTGCAGCAGCAGCTGAACAAAGCTCAGGAAATGATGGAGGCGATGCTCGAAGCAAAGACTCCGGAAGAACGTCAGAAACTGGCGTCACAGCTGCGCAAGGAACTGCAGGACCTGAAGAAGTTTTCGAGCGAAAAAGCGGGCTCACCGGAGCTTGAAAGTGCACTCAGCCAGGCTTTGAAGTCTCTGGAAGCAGTCGCGGGAAAGAAGTCTGAAGATGGTGAAGAAGGCGCTGAAGAAGGCGAAATGTCGGCTGAATCGCAGGCGGCTCTTCGTGAATCTCTGGAGCTTTCAAAAAAGGAACTTCAGGAACTGGCTCGGTCCGCAAAGGATCTCAAGAAGCTGGAAGAAGCTCTGAAGACTCTGCAGCAGGCGGAGAAGCTGAACAGCCAGGGTCAGCTGGATGGCGAACAATGTGAGGGCTGCCAGGCGATGTCTGATTACGCCGCGATGTACAAGAAAATGACGGCCGGCATGGGAACTCAGGGCGAAGGCGAACGAGATGCCCCGGGCGGCATGCAGGAAGAAGACGACAGCGATCCGGAAGGCTACAAGGATGAAAAAACGAAGACGCAAATTCAGGCCGGCAAAGTTCTGCTGTCCATCAAAACTAAAGAAGCGGCCACCGAAAAGGACTTTGATCCGGAAGAACTGAAGAAGTACGAAAGCACGATCACCGAAATCAAGTCAGGCGTTCAGGCGGCCATCGAAAACGAACAGATTCCGCCGGGCTATGTGGATGGGATCAAGAACTACTTCGATAACCTGGAATCCAAAAAGTAGTTCCTCCGTCGCCGTTGTTGTTGTTACCAGCGATTGCCGGACCGCCATTCCTGGATGCTGATGGCCTTTTCACCGGCGACGACGATATGGTCGATGAGCGGTATTCCAATAATCTCAGCAGCGGATTCAAGGCGTTCCGTCACGCTGATGTCCTGATCGCTCGGTGTGGGATCGCCGGACGGATGGTTGTGGACCACGATAATACAGTTGGCCGCATCTCGAATCGCCGGCCGAAAAACTTCGCGAGGATGCACCAGACTGTTTCGTAATGTTCCGACCGTAATCTGGTGCGAAGCTATGGGCTGATTCTTGGTATCCAAAGTCACCATATGAAACTCTTCCTGTTTGGCTTCCTTCGCAAGACGCTCAAAGCGAGTCAGACAGAAGCGCATGGCGGTCGCCGGGCTGGTGATTCGGATGCGGTCCCGAAACCCGTCATCCATGGCCGCGGCGACTCGCCGCCCCAGTTCAATTCCGGCCATGATCTGACAATAGGCCGGTTCGCTGACAGCGATGCTGTATTCCTTCAGCTCCTTCGGGCCCAGAGTTGGCAGCGTTTCCAGGCGAGTCCCCAGACGCGTCGCGATCCGTTCACCAGCCTGCAACGCGGACTCCCCGGTGCGGCCGGTGCGGATCAGGATCGCCAGCAGTTCGGACAGTTTGAGCTGAGATGCTCCGTGCTGCATCAGGCGTTCGCGGGGCCGATCTTCCACGGGAGCTTCTGTGATCTGAGTCCCATGGACCTGCGAATTCACCCACGGTTCGACAGGAAATTTCTGTGGGTCATTTTTCCAGCGAAAACGAGTCCCCTGGTCTGTTTCAAGCTGTTGCAGGGAACCCTGTTTGACCAGTTCGCGAACGATATATGCGGTTACGTGACGATAATCTTC
>JBDNHX010000345.1:0-23501 GCA_041688565.1 Planctomycetaceae bacterium | reverse complement strand
CAGCCTGACAATTCATTCGATGATGTGCGTGCCGCTTCTGAATATTGAAGGGGAGCCCTTCGGGATCATTAATCTTGATACCCAGAATCCCATGAAACGGTTCACAGACGACGATCTGGAACTTTTGCTGGCCGTGGCCAACCAGGCAGCGCACTCTTACGAGAATGCTCGACTGATGCAGAGCTACATTGACAAGCAGAAACAGGATAAAGAAATGAAGATTGCAAGCGGAGTCCAGCGGGCACTGCTTCCGGAAACGCTGCCCAATGTTTCGGGCTATCGCTTTTATGCTTCCTATGATGCGGCTCAGGCGGTTGGCGGTGACTACTTTGACTGCTTTATGATCGGTGAACGCAAGGTGTGTGTGTCGTTCGGCGACGTGGCTGGCAAAGGAGTTCCCGGGGCTCTGATCATGTCGCGAATTGCTAGCGTCGTTCAGAATACCATGAGTTTTACCGATGATGTGTCGGTCGCTATTCATCGCATCAATTCCCACATGTGTCACAACATGGTCGAAGGGCGTTTCGTGACCTACATTCTGGGCGTGATCGATCTTGATACCAATCGAATTACGATGGCCAATGCCGGACACATGTCGCCTCTGATCCGTCGCGTGAACGGAGACGTGGACGAGTTCGATGATTCCACAATCGGCATCCCGATTGGAATTATGGACGGCTATCCTTACGAGGTCGTCGAAAGGGAAATTGGCGCTGAAGAAATGTTCATCCTGATTACGGATGGTGTGGACGAGGCCATGGACCCGAACGGCGTTCTTTACACCAAAGAACGCGTCAAGGAATTCGTGCGGACGGGATCTTCAAATCCTGATGAGCTTGGGCGCGCATTGTTATCCGATGTGCGTCGTCATGCCAATGGTCGTGACCAGAACGACGACATCACCATCATGACCTTTGGGCGATTTTCTGAATAGAAACTCGTGACGTCCCGAAGTGGTGACTACAATCATAACAACTGACTCATCCATTCGCGGCTTTTCAGCACACGCCTGGAGCGGGCAACGAGCGACGTCACTCACAGGTGCGTGCGCCGCTGCTGTCCTGCAGCAGCGAATCCACGACAAAGCAGTTACGACCGGAGTTCTTGGCCCGGTACATTGCTGCGTCCGCGGCCGCGAACAGCATTTCCCCAAACTCCTGCTCTGCGCCGACGACTTGCCCTTCGACAAGGCCGACACTGATGGTGACAGGGATGACTTTCCCTTCAAATTCAATGGGCGTGTTCTCAATCTTCTTTCGAAGCCGTTCACCGACAATAGCCAAACCGGCGGCGTTTGAGTCTTCGAGAATGGCAACGAATTCTTCGCCACCGTAACGGCCAACGATATCTGGGTCACGCAAAGCGTCGCGGAGCCCGTTGGCGACAACCTTCAGGGCAAAATCGCCGGCCTGATGTCCATAGGTGTCGTTGATTTTCTTGAAGTGATCGATGTCAATGACGGCCATTCCCAGCGACAGCCCGCGGACTCGATGAAGTGCAGCTCGTTCGGAAAGTTCCTGCAGCAGATAACCCCGGTTGCAGAGACCTGTCAGAGAATCAATCCGGGACACGTGAAGCAGATCAGCCACTCGGCGCTTGAGGCGACCATTCTCCTCGAGAAGTTCCACCGGAACTGCCTGGGCAGCATTAGGTTCTGCCGCCATGTCGGCCAGTCGACACAACTGATCGAGTGCCTCCTGAAGAAGATCACTGGCTGATGACAAATGCGGAGGGCTAATGTCGAACAACTGGGCTGATGCCTCAAGGTGGTCCCTGACGCTGTTGACAACCTGTTCTGCGTTTTTCTGAGTGGGAAGGTTGATCGCTGCGAGTGATTCTTCGAGTTGAATGAGAGCGATCGCCGGAGTTTCATCGCACAGCAGGCTGGCAACGGCATCCGCCAGACGTGTGACTTCAAGAAGAGGATGGCGTCCGTCGCCACTCCTGGTACCTGTCACGGCTGCATCGGTGATACCACGAATCGCCATGTGGCAGTGATCCGGCAGTCCCATTTGCTGCAAAAGTATTGACGAGAGTTTTGCGTGATTGAAGCCAAAAATCTCCTGCTCAACGCGCGGCAGCGGAATACCTTCCTTCGAGGCTCGTGCAAGGCAGGCGAGATATTTTTCGGGTTCAGCGCGCAGCATCGCGAGCTTTCCGAGCCCGGCAAGAATGCTTGTTGTGTAGCATTCACCGCGGAAAGCGGGCGAACCAAACTGTGCGGCGATGATGTCGGCAGCCGTCGCCTGAACAAAGGAACGAATCCAGAATCGAGCATAATGGATCTGGTATTCCGATGGCTCCATGGACTGTTTGGCCAGCGAGAAACTCAAGACAAGAGGAGCGGCCGCGGAACGCCCCATCATCATGACGGCGCGGTTCAGATCGGTGACTTCACCCCGAGTGCCGTAGCGTGCCGAGTTGGCCGCTTTTAACAGTTTGCTGACCATTGCCGGATCTTTGCGGATCACCGACACAAGCTGTTCATTGGAACTGTTCACGTCGTGGAACAGCTTCAATGCTTCGATCGCAATAGTCGGGAGCGATGGGATTCGTGAATAATGAGAGAAGTCGGTATTCATAGTTGAGATTCGCAGGTGCGAGAGGTGGATTGTGTCGGGGCAGAAAGACTGGCTGTCGCAGCATTGTTCTAATTGCGTGCACGACTTGTGGAGTCTGTCCGTGCATCAGATGGATTCTGTTTTTGGAATATGAAGAACAATTGCCACCCAGAATTTTCTGGACCTAACACCAGAGGCGTCATCGCAGAACCTGTGGTCCCACTTGCTGAAGGACCCTGATAAGTGCGCAGTTTAAGGCAAACCCACGTTCCAGAGGTTACGATTGCAGTGATCATACAATATCGTGCCTCTTCCCGTTGAGTGAAAATTTGTGCCGGACTGGGCAGCGAATTCGGAGCCTCCGGAATCGCGAGATCCCCAGTGCTTTGTCAACGCTTATTTTTGGGGTACGACGGACTTCCAGTCCGTCGTAAAAACACAGCTCAACCCCAACTTTAAAGGTTGACGAATCACTAGACCGCAGCGCTGAATGGCTTTGGACGAGTGTTTGGTTCATGTTCTCGTCGGAGCCATGGACCGTCTTGCTCCCTGTAACGTCTTGCTTCCATTCTCCGGCCGATCTGGCCGCGGCAGGGAATCGCCTCACGTCAGACGCCTCATGACTGCATGTTTTCCTGCGTGTCCCCGTGATGTCCTGTGCCTGATGCAACAACTGGCAATCCAGAGAAGATTTGCCGGATGTTCTGATTGTAGTGATGAGTGGGTCGCTGCCGATGCCGACCGTATGCAGCCTCTCATTCCACAATTTGATTTGCTTGGTCGTCTGATCACCGCGACGGACCTTCGTCAGCGAGTGATCAGCAACAACCTCGCCAACGTCAACACGCCGAACTATCGGCGGATGGATGTGGATTTTGAAACGCAGTTAGCCCAGGAACTGAAAGGCCATTCTCACGGTACAGCAACTCCCGAAGTCGTTCAGACGAAAGGGCTGACGGCCAGAGCAGACGGTAACAACGTGGACATTGATAAAGAGATTGGGCAGCTGAACAAAAATGCGATGCTGCAGCAGACTTATATTCAGTTGCTGGGCAGTCATCTTGAGCAGATGCGGCTGGCGATCGAGGGATCGTAAACTCCGGTGTTGAATTGCTGCGGTGTTATTCAGAATCATTGAGCAGAAAGGAGGCGTACGGTGTCCATGAAACAGATTCTTTCCGGCATGCAGATCAGCGCTTCGGGGTTGTCAGGTGAACGGCTTCGTATGGAAGTCGCCGCCAACAATATCGCCAACATGCATTCCACGACAACGCCGGAGGGTGGTCCCTACCAAAGGCAGCAGGTAACATTTTCCGCGGCGATGGATCAGTTTATGGTCCCCGGAAAAAAATCCGTGGATGAGCTCCTGGGAGTCAAAGTTGTTGGGATCACACCTGACACGACGCCTGGCCCAAAGATCTACGATCCTGGCCATCCAGATGCAGACGACACGGGACACGTTGAAATGCCGAACGTCAACATGTCGCACGAGATGGTGGATCTGGTGACTGCCAGCCGCGCCTACGAAGCAAATTTGAAAGCCATGGAAACGTTTCGTCAGATGGCTGAACAGGCTCTTGGGCTTCTTCGAGGTCTCCGCTAATGTCAGTGCAGGGGCTTTACGGGCCAAATGGTCTTCCTCAAACGCCCGCAGTGTCGCCTCGAGACACAAAAGGTGCAGGCAGTGAAGTCCCGTTTGCGGATATGGTCAAAAGTTTGGTTCAGCAGACCAATCAGCAGCAGCAGGCGGCAGAGGCCGGTGTTGAGCAGTTGATCACTGGCGAAACAGACAGCATTCACGACGTTGTTTTGGCCACCTCCCGTGCCGACCTGGCTTTTCGGCTGATGATGGAAATTCGGAATCGCCTGATTGCTTCTTATCAGGAAGTCATGCGAATGCAGATTTGAAGATTCCTGCGACAGTCCTCGCTGGCTTCACCGCTTTGTCGTCTGACCTGAATGTTACGGACTGTCAACTGGCTCCTGCCGACCTCCTGGTCGACTTATTGTTGAAAGTAAGCCCATGCCATTCTGGACATCTTTAAAAGAACAGTTGCTGAACATGTGGTCGACATGGTCGATCGCACAGCGGACCGGTTTTTCGGCCGCCGCGCTCGCATGTCTGCTGACGGTCGCCGGAACCGTGATTTGGGCTTCGCAGCCGGATTATGTGGTCATCCAGAGCGGGCTTACGCCCACAGAAGCCTCAAAGATTGTGGGCTTGCTCGATACGGAAAAAATTGGTTACAAGCTCAACTTCTCCAGCTCGGCTGTTTCTGTTGCCAGCAGTGATGTGGGGAAGGCTCGTATGGCCCTGAAAGATATCCTTGATGCCGAAGAAAACGACGAAGCCACGGACAGCGGCCAGATTTCTTTTCTTCCGGGTGGAGGCGACGGTAATAACGATCGACGCCGAGCAGCCATGGAGAAACGAATTCAAAAATCTCTGATCCAGATCCGTGGGATTCAGGCGGCAACGGTTTCCGTCAGCCAGCCGGAACAGAGCCCATTTGTGGTCGATCAGTCTCCTGTCACTGCGGCCGTTGTGATCAAGCCTTCGGCAGGAACTCAGATCTCATCAGCCACAGCGCAGACCATCATTGCCGTCGTGGCAAGATCAGTTCCCGGACTATCCAACAGCAACATTGTTCTTACGGATACCAATGGTCGGCAGATCGGCAGTCAGGAAGGCATTCAGGCGGATCTTGGAATGCAGCTGGAATACCGTCAGCGAATTGAGACCGCTCTGGCTGGTAAAGTGGAACGGCTGCTTGCCGCAGCACAGGGAGTTCGGGCGGTCGTTCAGGTCACTGCGGATGTGGACTTCAGTAAGCAGACAAGATCAGTGATTACTATCGACCCGGAATTAAAAGCCACGCGCAGCACAACGGTCACGGCCCAGAAACAGGATAACGGCGTTGCTCCGCCAGCCGGTGTCCCGGGGGCTGCAACGAATATTCCTGCAGACGCCAATGCAAAGTCGGGTGCTGGCGGAAAGTACACAAATGAGCAAATGGAAGCGGTTTATGATTATCCGTCAACCAGCGAAGAAGTCGTTGTGATTCCTGGAAAGATCCTGCGACTGACGGTCGCGGCGATCGTGGATGTTCAGCCATCCGCTGCTTCGTCCGGGAATCCAGGCACCCCGCCAGCGGCCGGTCCATTGCTTCAGCAGCAGCAGATTGAAGACATCGTGAAGACTGCGGTCGGATTCGATGCAGAACGCAACGACGATATTCAGGTCATCCTGGCTCCACTGGCTCCGGAAGTTGCCGATACTCCGGTCCTGACCGGATTTCTCTGGGAGCAATGGCAGCCATTGCTGCAGTCGATCTCGCTGGGACTTGCCGCCACGCTCGCATTTCTCATCGGCATGATGCTGATGAAACGCATGAAGCCAATTGTGATCACGGAAACCGTTGGTCCGGGAATTCCATTGGCGGACGCTCGTCGACTGGCCGCCATTTCCGAACAGGCCAGGGCGAATCCGGAGATCGTGGCCAACATTCTTTCGGCATGGCTTAACGAACAGAACGAAGCACCTGCCGCCGCGGGATCAGCGATGGCATCTGGATCTGCCTCGGTAACAACCTCAGCCCGTGCTTCGTCAGCGTCGGGCTTGAGCGGAGCATCGGTCCCCAGATCCGCGATGCCGCAGAATTCGCAGAGCCCGTTTAATGAAAATCGAAAGGCCGCCTGAAGCTCACTGTCGCATATCGCTGTGAAGGACTGACAGGCAACAGCGATGAGTTGTTCAAAATGGTGTCTCGGAAGTGAGGCACGAAGATGAGAATGGATGCTCATCTGGATCATTGGAAAGTCGGGAAGTTCACGGACGGATCATGGATCGCGAACGGCAAACTCTGGAACTGTTGCAACTGCTGGGTGACGAAGTCGCCGAGGAAGTTCTTGGGCGACTACAGCCAGAGCGTGCGGAAAAACTGCGAGCCGGTCTTAAGTCTGACCGGCTGCTGTTGTCCACGATCAGTCGACAGCGTGAGGTTCTGGATGAGTTCGAATGCTTTTTTCAGTTTGCCCTGAAATCCAAACCACCGGAGCCTGTGCCTTCTGACAACGGTCCTGATTCCGCAACGTCGGAGAAACTCGCCAACGCAGAAGACACTGCGAAAGATTCAGCAGCCGACTGGGAGTCCTCATCGGCAGCCGAGCAAAAGGCGGCCGCTGAGCTGAAGACCAACGAGCTGAACGCTGCGAATTCTGCGGCGGCTGCAACTGCTGGGGAAGACCAATCGTCTGAAGGTACCACACCCGCGAACACTGAAGAAAATGCTGCCGAATCAGCTGCCAATCAGGAGAACTCAATGGCTGCAACCCCTTCCGCCACGACGGCTCAAACGACCGGCGATCCATTACAGGATCTGCAGACGCTGAGCATCCATCAGATCGCTCTCGCCTTGGCCTCAGAACAGTCGCGAACGACGGCAATTCTACTGACAAAGCTGCCGGCCAGGCTCACCGGCGATGTCCTGAACCTGCTCAAGCCTGACTACCAGAAGCTTGTAATGAAGGAGCTGACAAAGGAACAGCACGCTCCGGCCGTTCTTGTCGAGCGGATCGCCCGCGCGACGTTTATTCGAGCGCAACAGTTGCCGTCGGATCCACCCGATACCCGGAATCATGCGGATCGAGTGGCCGAGGTGCTGCGCAGCGTTCCAAAGGCCGGTCGTCGCAATATGCTGGCCGCGATTGAGGAACAGGATCCGGAGCTTGCGAAGTCGCTGCTGACTCGCATCTATCGATTCGACGATATCGCGGGTCTGAACAAAACTGTGGTGCAGCGAGTGCTTGGCGAAGTGGACAGCACGAATCTGACCACCGCCTTGTTTGGTGCGGCAAGCGACGTGAAAGATGCCATCTTCTCGAACCTGTCCAAGCGAGCCCGGCAGACGATTGAGGAAGAGATGCAGTTCATGACCAACCTGCCGGAGTCTCGCATCCAGCAGGCTCGTGAAGCCATCGCAGAAGTCATCGCCAAGATCGATATGGAAAGTGAATCCTGAGAAATCCAATGACAACGATTCAGGTTAAATTTCGTCGCTCGCCGCTCACGTTAGTCGTGGATCATGACACGATTGTGATCGATTTCGCGTCTCACAAGGCGGCCAGTGACGCCGCTGGCGAAGTCACGCCGGGTGAATCGGTCGAAAATTCAGAACGTCAGAATGCAGGGGAATCGGATTCGGATGGCAGCAGGGACGGCATAAAAAATATGGGAGGCGGCAGCGAGGCAGATTCGGCACAGCGTCCGGCTCTCGTGAGCATGCCCACATCGGTGGCCACCATCAGCGCAGATGCCTCAGGAAAAATCGTGACGCCGTTGGCGCAGTCCAATGCGGTTCCGGTTCTGTCCGGTGCGACTCATGAGCTGCTCACTGCAGCGGAAGTGGGGTTCGGCGGAGTGTCGGAAGAAGAACTTTCCGAAGTGAAGCAAATGCTGGCCAGCGCGGCGGAGCTTGTCACAGAACTTCAGGAACAGCATCGTCAGTCTCTGGGTGAAATGCAGGAAGTCGCTGTCGAACTGGCCAGCGCGGCGGCTTCGTGGCTGGTGGGAGTGGCCATTGATCGTGATCTGTTTGCCGTGGATGACCTCGTTCGAAATGCCCTGCAGCACATGGAGCTTGATCAGCCTGTGCGAGTGCGTCTGAATCCGGCCGATCATATGCTGCTGAAGAATTTAATCAGAGATCCGGAAAGCCGTGCTCTGCTTGCCGATGTGTCGTGCTTCGATGATGCCACACTGGTGCGAGGAAGCTGTCGTGTGGAATCAGGCCGACGAATACTGTTAACGGATATGAACTCGCGGCTGGAAGATGTCCGCCGCTCATGGTTGGAGAAACTGGATGACTCTCAGGTTGAACGTCGAGGAGATGGCTCAGCTTCCAGGACGCTGCGACGCTTTCCGGACCGTCGGGAAATTGCGTAGCGTACGTGGTCTGCTGCGAGCCGAGATGCCCGCGTTCGTCGGTGAGTCCTGTTCTGTGGGACTTCCCAACGGTGAACAGATCATGGCCGAAGTTGTGGGCTTTGATAATTCTGAATCTCAGCTGATGTGTTTTGACAGTACCGCAGGTCTGCAGCCGGGTCTGGAAATCATCGGTCAGGGTCGCAGCCGCGCTGTTCCTGTGGGGTCCGGTCTGCTGACGCGCGTGATTGACGGCATTGGACGGCCGATTGATCGACGAGGTCCTTTGCGGGTGCGTCGCTGGCGTTCCGAAACGGCGACTGTGCCGGATGCCATGCAGCGAACTCGCATCACGGAACCTCTGGTGACCGGGCAACGTGTGATCGACGGGCTTCTGACTATTGGTCGCGGTCAGCGTGTGGGTCTGTTTGCTGGCAGCGGTGTCGGAAAGAGTACCCTGCTGGGCGAGATTGCAAAAAGCGCCGAGTCTGATGTCAACGTGATCGCGCTGGTCGGAGAACGTGGTCGTGAAGTGCGTCCGTTCATCGAAGACTGCCTTGGTGAAGCCGGGCTGAAGCGGTCTGTCGTTGTGGTGGCGACTTCTGATCAGACGCCTCTGATGCGCATCAAAGCGGTTCTGACAGCGGCCACGATCGCCGAAGAGTTTCGTGATCAGGGGGCTCATGTGCTGTTCTTCCTGGACAGTCTGACGCGGCTCGCGATCGCTCAGCGCGAACTGGGCCTGCTGTTGGGGGAACCACCGGGTTCACGCGGTTATCCGCCTTCCGTGCAGTCGCTGCTGGCAAGCGTTCTGGAACGTCTGGGATGCGGAGCCACGGGTGCCATCACGGGTTTGATTACGGTTCTGGTCGACGGAGATGACATGGACGAGCCGATCACCGACGCGGCTCGCGGCATTCTTGATGGGCACATTGTTCTGAGTCGAAAAATCGCGGCGACGGGTCATTTTCCGGCTGTCGATGTTCTGCCAAGCGTCAGTCGAGTCTTTCGAGAAGTGGCGACTGATGATCATCAGAAGAATGCCCAAAAGCTTCGTTCACTGCTGGCGACTCACGCCGATGTGGCCGACCTGATTCAGATCGGGGCGTACAAAGCGGGAACATCCCAGCAGGTCGATCGAGCCGTGCAGATCATGCCTGCAGCAAAGCGTTTTTTGCAGCAGACCGTTAATCATAAAGCGTCCTGGCAGGAAACGCAGGATCAGATGAAGGCTCTGGCCAATGCCTGGCCCTGGTAACTTTGGACCGAATCATAATCATGGCTTCCTGTTGTGGAGGCCGGGTGCTCAAAATCTGAAAAACCATGAAACGCTTTTCATCACGATACGAAAAAGTTCGCCGCCTGAGGTCTCAGCAGGAGGACACCTGCCGAGCTGCCGCGGCTGCGCGCAACGCAGAACGAGCGATCATCGAAGAACGTCGGGATAAGGCAGTTGCGTGGCTGAATACCGTGGAGCATGAAGCGGGTGTTGGCATGGGTCTGGGGATCACCGGCGCATTGCTCAACTCGATGGCCAGCCAGATTGAACAGGCAAAGTTGCAGCTTCAGCACGAAAACCTTTGCCTTCAAAAAGCTGAAGAGCGGCTTCGGGAAGCATTGCAGGAGCATAAGCAGGCTCGTGCCGAACTCAAGGTTGTCGAAGAAATGATTCACCGAGAGCAGACCGAACATCGCCGCGAACAATTGAAGATGGAAGAACACCAGCTTCAGGAACAGGCAGCACAGACTCACCACCGGACAATGGAACTCACGCGGGAAAGCGAATCATGAAGAAGATTCTTGCAATGGTGCTGTATGCCGGAGTGATGTTTGGAGTCACCGCAGGACTCGGCATGTTCATGCTGAAAAAGACACAGCCTCACGTTGAGACCGCCGAAGGCAAAGACGCTGACGGCGAGGACACGCATTCGGGAGAGCAAGCGGCCGGAGATCATGGTGCTGCGCCAGCTGCTGATGCTCATGGTGAGGCCCCTGCTGCTTATGGTGATAGGGGCGGGCATCAGACGGCCGAGCTGCCCGGTTCAATAATGGGCGGCGGTTCGCATGCAGGCGGATCTGCGGGAAGTCATGATGATGAACGTCTGCCAGTGGCGGTTCGTGCCACTCCAATGAGCGTCGAAGAAATCGTGCGGATGGGGCTGAGTCTGAAGTCACGCGATGAAGTTGTGCGGAAGCGGGAAGCGACGCTGCGGGAAATCGAAGCACAACAGCGACTGGCTCTTTCTGATATCGCCTCCGCGCAGCAGGATATAGAAAATCTGCTGGCTCAGACTTCTGATCAGCGGGCGGCGAAGGAGGAGTTGCTGTCACGCATCACGGCTCAGAATCAGACTCTGGAACGCGAACGCGAAGCTTTGGCCGCGGAACGTGAGCTCATCAAGAAGCAGCGAGATGAATTTGAAACCGCGCGGAAGCAGTTTGATGCGGAAAAATCGTCCGTCGTGCAAAGCGAAAGCGATCTGACCATCCGAAGCAATGAATTGGATAAACAACGAAAGCTGTTCGAGGAAGAACGCACGCGAATCACGCTGGACGGCGAGAAGCTGGTCAAGGAACGCGAAAAATGGCTCGCGGAAAAAGAAAAGATCGCGGAAGAAAAGAAGCAGATTGCTTTGGATCGCGACAAGCTGAGAGTGGATCGGGAGCTGTTCGAACAGGACAAGCGGGTGCTCGCCACCACGACAACTCCGTCGACATCACCGACCACGTCCGCACAGCCGACAACGCCTACAACGCCAGCGGCCCCGCAGGATGAAGCTTCACGTCAGAAGAGTCTGAAGTCTGTCGCTCAAATGCTGGAAGGCATGAGCTCGGAAAATGCAGCCAGCAATATTCGCGAGCTGGCTGCAACTGGAAACACGGAGATGGTCGTGGACGTGCTGATGCTGCTGGAACAACGGAAATCGGGCGCCATCATGGATGCGCTCCAGGACGAGAAACTGGCCAGCGAGTTTCTGTTGAAAATGAGCAATCGAAATTCGGCGGCAAAATCTGCAAAGAAACGCTGACGCCCTCCGCGAGTGTTGCAAAACCGGGTGGCAGAGCCTCGCAAATTATTTATATGGATGGAGCCGATTGATGGATACACTGGACGTCGTTGAGATTGGACAGGATCTTCTTCTGACAACTTTAATGTTGTCCGGGCCGTCGATTATGGTCAGCCTTGTGGTCGGGCTGGCCATCAGTCTGATGCAGACGGTTACGAGCATTCAGGAACAGACCCTGTCGTTCGCGCCTCGAATCGTTGCTGTGGGAGTTGTCATGCTGCTGACACTTCCATGGACGCTGGAGCAGTCATCGGAATTCACTCTGCGAATGATGGAACGCATGCTGCAGGTGACTCAGTGATCGAAGGACTTGTCATCGCCTGTCTGCTGATCCTCTTTCGAGTGGGAGCATTCATCGCATTCCTGCCGCCAATGAATGGCCAGGGGATGCCGAATACGGTGAAGATAGGTCTGGCAGTTGCGCTTGTGGGCGTTCTGGCGCCGCAGCGAGCCATGGAAATTTCATTGGCCATGAATGGATTGACATCTTCCCACGGGGCGTGGCTTCAACTGGCGTACCTTGCCATTCGCGAAACGGCGCTCGGGGCCGGTCTGGCATGGCTGTTCAGTCTGTGTCTGGTTCCTTTGCGAATCGGAGGCGCGTGGATCGCCCAGGAGATGGGATTGACGATGGGTGGGCTGTCATCGCCGATGGACCAGCAGTCGAGCAATGTGATTTCGCAGTTCCTTGAAGCCGTTGGCGTCATGATGTTCTTCCTGCTGGATCTGCATCACGTTATGTTCTTCCTGCTGGGACAGTCGTTCAAACTGCGCCCCGCGGCGACGTCATGGGCGATGCCTTCGTGGGACAATGTGATTTGGAGTGTCACAGAATCTGTGGATCAGGGTTTCATGATCATCGGCCCGATCGGCATTCTTCTGTTTGTAATATCGTTGACGGTGCTGGTCACGATGCGAACAGCGCCTCAGTTCAACTTTATGGCGTTCGGCATGACGCTGCGTCTTGCCGCGGGACTGGGCGGGCTGGTCGTTTTTTTTCCGGAGATCTGTGGCACCATTCAGGAGTTGCTGTTGTTTGTAGGCCAGGAGGTCGCGAGCTGAAATGGCAGGACCAGAGAACAACGGAACAGAAGCAGCAACACCACGTCGTCGCGAAGAAGCGAGGAACGAGGGAGATGTTGTCTTCAGCTCAGATTTGACGGCTTCGGTCGCTCTGCTGGCAGGCTGCGCGACATTGCTCTGGACCGGACCGACTCTGCTGAATCGCATTCTCGAAAGCGTTCGCCTCTGGTGCATGGAAGTGCCGCATCAGGAGTGGACTAGTCAACACGTGAGCGCCATCGCTCAATGGCTCGGCTGGGAACTTTTGGGCACGTGCGGATTACTGGTGTTGGGCCTGATGTCGATCGGCCTTGCGTTTTCATTCGCGCAGGTGGGTTTTCATCTTTCGTTCAAATCTCTGGCCATTAACTGGGACAGAGTACTTCCGGAAAACGGACTGTCGCGAATTGTGTCCCTTGATTCCGGAATCAAGGGATTGATGAATGCCGTGAAGGTCACGTTTTTGCTGAGCGTCGCCGCAACGCTGATCTGGGTTCGGCGCAGCGAATTTTCCATCCGAAATTTCGAGTCCGTGCAGGCTGTTGCGGCCTTCGCATGGCGTTTTGGTCTTATGATTTGTCTGGCCATGGCAGGTGTGTCGGTCGGGCTTGCTCTGGTTGACTACCTGATCAAATGGTTTCGCCATGAGCAAAAGATGATGATGACTCGTGAGGAGATCAAGCGGGAACAGAAGGATGATAGCGGCGATCCTCATGTTCGAGCCGCCATCCGTCGAAAGCAGCGTGAGGCTCGGAAGAGACAGTCTGTCAAGGATGTTCCCAAAGCCACAGTGATTCTGACCAACCCGACTCACCTTGCCATTGCGATTCAGTATGAGCCCGGAAAAATGCGGGCACCAAAAGTGGTGGCCAAAGGAGCCGGGGTCTTCGCAAAGAACATTGTCAGGATCGCGAAGGAAAACAAGATCCCGGTGATCGAACGTAAGCCGCTGGCGCGAGCGCTGTTTAAAACCGTTCAGGTCGGGCAGGAGATCCCGTTCGACTTCTTTCGTGCGATTGCTGAAATTCTGGCCCAGATTTACAAGGCAAGACAGTCGGCAGCGTGATGGGCATTTCAGGACTTCAGCGATGAACTTATGAGACGACTTTCTACGGATTCAGATTGATCGGCTTTGACAGCATTGCCGTGACGCCGCAGTGTTTCAGTACTCAACTTTACAGGCTCGAGAGGACACATGGACGTTGCAACAATCCTGGGACTGGTGACAGGCCTGTCGATGGTTATTGCGGCAATGGTTTTCGGCGGTGACACGCTGCCGTTAATGCATTTGCCGTCTTTGCTGATCACGTTTGGCGGCACGTTGGCTGCTGTTTTGATTCATTTTCCATTCAAACGGGTGGTCAGCGCTTTTGCCATCGCCAGAAAATGTTTTTTCAATACGCTTCCGGAACCTTCCGAGGTGGTTTCCAAATTCCAGAAGTTTGCGACGATCACGCGGCGCAAAGGTTTACTGGAGTTGGAAAATCTGGTCAGCGAAGAGTCTGATCCGTTCGTTCGGCTGGGGCTGGAGTTAACCGCCGGCAGCGGTGATGCGGCATCCCTGAAAGCGGCTTTGGAACGTGAGATCACTGCAATTGAGCACCGACATCTCTCGGGTCGCAAACTTTTTGAAACAATGGCCTCCGCCGCACCTGCCTGGGGCATGCTGGGTACGCTGATCGGGCTTGTGCAGATGCTGCGAAGTCTGGATGACCCAAGGCAGATCGGCAGCGGGCTTGCCGTGGCGCTTCTGACGACTCTTTACGGAGCCCTTTTTGCCAATCTGTTCTGCATCCCGCTGGCTGGAAAACTCGAAACCAGGCATGCCGAAGAGGTTGTCGTGCGTCATGTCATGACCGAAGGCTTTCTGGCGCTGCTTGAAGAGAATACGCCGGGAGTCATCGAAGAGCGACTGCGAGCCTGGGTGCCACCCCAACAGCGGGCCGAGACATTTGCCGATCAGGCACGAGCTGCCTGAGGAAAGATCTTTCATGAAGACAAGATCAGCCACTCCGCCTGTTCATCTGAGCTACAGCGCGACTATAAAAACTGTCATGCCCGGGCTGATTGTCGGCATGATGTTTTTGCTGACTGCGTTCGCGAACTGCTCGACTAATGAACGAGTTGTGTTGCTGCTGCAGCTGAGCAATTCAGCATCTGGAGGTTCAGTGCGGGCGGACGAAAATGCAACGCTGCTTCGCCCACTGCGCGGAAGAAGTCGGGATGAAAATATCGTTCCGACGATTCAGCCGCAGGGCTTAGCGATTAACACTGGTTTGCAGATGTTGCAGACATCGTCATCACTGACCCCCGTTGAACGTGTCACGCTGGAGATTCCCTTTGGTGATCGTGCCTCGGGAACAGCCACAGTTCGTGATGAGCAAAAGGGACTGCTCGAGCTTTTGACTCGCCGAATGGAGCCGCTGGACCTGCGCATCAACATTCGCGTTGCGCCCGACAATGTTCAGCGAGCCGTTAAACTTCTGGATGGGTTGTCAGGTACCTTCAGCGTGACTCAGGATAAAATCGGGATCAGCGTCGACAGAAATCTGCCGAGTGACATTCTTTGTCTGGATGTCCTGCGCTCTGCGATGATGGTGGCCACAGAAGAGATCGTTCCATGATGGAGATTCGGCCCAGTCTTTTGAAGCCCGCCCTTTCGTCTTCCACCGCAGTTTCGCAGGCGGGAATGATGCTGTGCCTGTTTACATGCACGCTCGCGCTGCTGAACACTTCTGCTGATCATTCGGGCCAAAGATTGTTGGGAGTCCGCGACGCTTTTGAATTCTCATTGGCCAGCCGAGGCCTGAGTCTGGCAGCGGAAAAACCAGATGCCAGCAGCAATGCGGCATACTTCACGATTAACGACCGGCCGAATGAAAAGAATCCGATCCAGGACCGATTGAGTTCCATCCGTCGAAGTAAAATGCTTTTTTCGGAAAGGACCGAATCGGAGCAGCTGACGGATGTGAATCAACAATCGTTCTCGCGGCTGATAGTGGAACTCAATCGACTGTGTGATGTCTCCGCAATCAGAAGTTACTCGGGGGAACTGGCTTTTGATTTCGTCTCTGTGGCTCAGGGCACCGATCAGGAAGCGATTAATTATGCGATCGACCTGATGAATCGAATACAGTCGCAATCAGGATCGACGGACCTCGATTTTGAGCTCATCTGCTGGGCCGACAGTCCAAAGTCCACATCGCTGTCGCTTGCTGTTGAGAAAGCAGCCACGCTCAGCGATCAGATTCGGTTCCAGCGTCCCGGCAAACCATCACCGTCGTTATCGTCCAGTGGGCGGTACTGGACGATGACGACGGAAATTCGTCCTACGGCAACTCTGGTTCTCCGAAAGATCTCCGAGCTTTCCTCGTTCTGAGTGGTTGTTTGGATCCTGTTGCGGTTTCCCCGAATCCGCAAATTTTATCCGCAGAGATCATCAGAGCTTTGCATGTGTTCCCGTATGCAGCCTCAGGAAATGTGGCTTGCGAATGCGGTGAGTGATTCTGTTCAGGATGCGATGAGCCTGATCAGTCGGGTGCTTTGAAATGTCGGAAGAAAATCCAACAACATCGCCGATCCCAAAGATTCCGCTGCACCACGTTTCCAGATTGGCGGCGCACCACAGCTGGCCATGTTCATCGGGTTCGATGCCAATGCCCGGCAGTCCAAGATGATCGGTGAATCCCACAGCCCTTCGGCAGTCGACGACATCGGCACCATTGCAGGGCCGCAGGTTATCGTGATTCCAGCCCAGATCTGCCGCTCTATGGCGAATCGTCACGCCCGCCGCGTCCGCGAGTTCCAGCATCGCACTGGAGTCGCCATCGCCGGTGAGCAGCCTTGTTTCCACACCAAAGAGACTCATAAGCGCTGCGAATCCGGCACCAAACTCATCTCCACCCAGCAGGCACAAGGCTTTCGGTAGATGACTGCCGGAAAGTAGAGACTCGGCCTGATGAAATGGGACCAGGCCAAGCGGTCGATGCATCGCAGTCCGGCGTGTCCCGCTTCCAATCACAATATTGTCGGCCTGAATGAGAGTGCGTCGACACTCGATACCGCTCGTGACTGCGATGTTATTCCGTGTCTGCAGACGCGATTCACCAACCAGCACATCGACGCCCAGGCCTTCCAGCATAGCGATGTGATCCATGACTTCCGCCGTCATGGCTGTGGCCAGCAGCCTGTGAAGCAGGCGCGGAGTACCGCTGCGAGCGAACAATTTCTGGCGGGTTTGTGAGCGATCGACCAGAAGCTGCTCCACCAGTCGGCGGAGCGCGAGGCTGACCATCCACGCTGAGTGACGCTGCTCCGGCAGGATGCCCACGGAACGTTGCCCAGCTGCGCCGGCAATGCACATGATTTCAAAGGCCGCTTCGTCATTTCCTACCACTGCGATGTCGTATCGCATCACGTCTGCTCCCTGAATTTACGCACACTGCCGCCGGGTTGCACCAGACAATGGGTGCTGTGCGGCGAGTGTTTTGATCGCATAGTCTGGGAAGACTGATCGGCAGTTTGCGGATTAGTCCTGAGGCGGAGATCTGTGGGTCGCGGCAAAATATGCAGGAGACAGGGGAAGTTGCCGGTTGTAACGAATGGTCGGCGAACAGCGATGCCGGGGAATGCGAAGCGTGAGCTTGCTTCTTGGTTTCAGTCGCTGCGACAAGGGCAATGGCGTGGACTTAAGGCGAGCGGGGGATGTTAATCCCCTGATTTGTTGCGAATGATGCGGAAATCAGGGCACTTACGTACTCCGCTCGCCGGTCGGATTGCTTAGATCCACGCCATTTGTGACAAGGGCGGAGTCATCAGAACAGCTCGGCAATCGGATTGCCTCCATCCACAACGAATCGCGGACGGCCCTGATGATCAACGTACTGCGTGTCCTGTGGAACTCCGAAGTATCGAAACAACGTCGCCGCAAGGTCTGCGGGAGTCACCGGACGTTCTTTGATGGTCCCGCCATCGGCTTCTGAGGCACCGATGACTTGACCATGCCTGAGTCCGCCGCCAGCGAGACACATCGACATAATCTCCGGCCAGTGGTTGCGACCGTCGGTACTGTCCTGAGTACCCATGACCGGCGTACGGCCGAATTCTCCCATGGCGATCACCATGACTTTGTCGAGCAGTCCGCGCGCTTCAAGGTCACTGACAAGCGTCGTCAACAGGTGGTCAAATAATGGCAGCAGCGGACCAAGACCTTTGGAAATACCTCCGTACGGCGGGATGTTGTCGCCGTGAGTGTCCCAGGTTCCGGACGCTCCGTGATAGCTGAGATCGAGCGTGACAAAGGTCGTGCCGGCTTCCACAAGTCGGCGGGCGATCAGAGCCTGCTGGCACCACAGATGCTTGCCATATCGATCGCGTGTTTCTGCATCCTCGTTCGAAAGATCGAAAGCGCGGCGCGCTCGTTCTCCCAGCAGCAGATCGACGGCCTGCTGCTGATACGAATTCAAAGCCGCCATTGACCCGTCCTGATCGAGTCCCGCTTTCATGTGATCAAACTGCTGCAGCAGGCTGACACGTTCGTGGAGACGCGATTGCGACAATCCAACTGGCATCTGGAACAAATCTCCGCCCGTTGTGCGACCTGTATCCACGCCGACGTCCGTATAAACGGGCAACTGAGAGGCTTTGTCGCAAATGAAAGGGTCGTATTGTTTGCCCAGATAACCAGCGAAGGCAAGATGCGATCGCGACTTCATGAATGCTGCGTACGGTGGCATCCCCGGATGATTGGGACCGTGACTCTTTGCAATCACTGACGCAAGAGAAGGATACTTGACGGCTTCCGGATTGACTCGCGGTTCCGCAGCCAGATTGGCCGTCTGAAAGACCATGTTTGGTTCATGATTGCTGTGACGCGCATCAACCGACCGAATGATGGTGAACTTATCCAGCATCGCTGCCTGCTTCGGCAGATGCTCGCAGATCACAACGCCCGGCAGTTTAGTCTGAGTGACCCCAAACGGCCCGCGATTAATCCACGGACGTTCGGGCTTGCTGTCCCATGTGTCGATGTGGCTTGGCCCGCCTGCCATCCAAAGCAGGATCACGCTTTTTCCTGACGGCAGCGATTGACCGACTGCACTGGCTTCTGCCTTTGCCTGCAACAGACCGGGTAAAGACAGGCCAGCCATCCCGGCCATGCCTGCTTTCAACATTGATCGGCGCGACTTCAAATAGACCCCTTCCGGAGTCCGTCCAAAGAAATTGCCGAATGAGTGACCAGCGTGCTGAGTCTGAATGCAGAGGTGCTGAGGGCTCTGGTTACCGGGCATCAGCGGTCTCCGAAGAATAAGATCAATGGCGGAGTACAGGAAGGAGTTGTGGTGGGGGACCCGGAGCGTATCCAGATTTTCTGCCACCGGCAAGCAGTAAACCGCCGATGTTGAGGCTCGGGCTGCAAGCTATACCGATCGCGATATGCTTCCGCCGCGACAACTTCCGCATCAGGAGGCCGGCCTGGCAGTCCCTGGTTTTTATCCCCACCCAACGCCGGTAAGGATTTATTACCATGTTTTCAGCGGCTTTGTCGAAGTCCCTTCTCCCGCTGGAAGGGGGAGAAGGTGGCCGATGGGCCGGATGAGCGGGTTATTCGCTGGTTCTGACGCTATCAAATGCTTAACGGCGTTGCCCCACCCCGTCATTCCGGTGTGTTCTCACGCGATCAGTTCATCCACGACCGAGCCATGCACATCGGTCAGTCGGAAGTCGCGGCCGGCATAGCGGTACGTAAACTTCTCATGATCGAAGCCAATCAGCTTTAGAATTGTGGCGTGCAGGTCGTGAATGTGGACGTTTTTTTCAACCGCCTTGAAGCCGAATTCATCGGTCGCTCCGTGAACATAACCACCTTTGACGCCGCCGCCAGCCATCCACATCGTGAAGCCCCAGTGGTTGTGGTCGCGGCCATTGATCTTGCCGGCGTTCGCTCCTTTTTGTGGCAGTTCAACCACAGGCGTGCGGCCGAATTCTCCGCCCCAGATGATCAGCGTTTCTTCCAGCATGCCGCGCTGCTTCAGGTCCGTCAGCAGAGCGCCAATGGCCTGGTCACACTGCTGGGCCAGGCGTCGGTGGTTGACTTCAATGTCGTCATGATTGTCCCACGGCTGACCTTCGCCATGCCAGACCTGAACGAATCGAACGCCGCGTTCGATCAGGCGGCGAGCAATCAGAATCTGTCGCGCCTGGACACCATCGCCGTACATTTCGCGAATATGTTTGGGCTCCCGGCTGACATCGAATGCATCCGCCGCTTCCGTCTGCATCCGAAAGGCCAGTTCAAACGACTGGATGCGAGCCTCCAGCTGCGCATCCCCAGGGCGTTCTTCCAGATGCTGCTTATTCAGGCTTCGCAGCAGATCCAGCTGGTTGGACTGCTCGGAACGGGTGACTCTGTCATTGCGGATGTTCTCGATCAGCTTTTCGAGCTCCGTATGTTTCGTGTCAATGTACGTTCCCTGATAAACGCCGGGAAGAAAACCGCTTTGCCAGTTCTGTGATTCCTGAATGGGATATCCGCCCGGACACATCGCAACGAACGCTGGAAGATTCTGGTTTTCCGTGCCGAGTCCATAAGTCAGCCATGAACCCATGCTGGGCCGGACCAGACGCGCTTCGCCACAGTTCATCAGCAGCAATGACGGCTCATGATTTGGCACATCGGCATGCATCGAACGAATGATTGCCATATCGTCGACGTGCTGCGCGGTGTGCTTAAACAACTCGCTGACTTCGATTCCGCTTTCACCATACTTTCGGAAACGAAACGGGGACGGAAACAACGCGCCCGTTGGACGTTCGGTTTTCAGGTTTCCGCTCGTAATCGTTTCGCCCCCACGCCGCTGCAGTTCGGGCTTGGGATCAAACGTGTCCACATGCGAAGGGCCACCGTTCATGAACAGGTGGATGACATGTTTAATACGCGAAGGAAACTGAGCCGGCTTTGGCGTCATCGGATTCAGAGAACTGTCCGCTCTTGCAGAGGAGCCCATCGAATCGTTCAGAAACCCGGTCATGGCCAGAGCGCCGAAACCGAGCCCGCATCGTTCCAGCATTCCTCGACGGCCAACGGCGATTCGCGAACTGGCAAGCGGTGAGTGACTGTCTGGCATAGATGAATGATTCATAAAAAGCCTCAATCCACAAAAGCAAATTCGTTGGTCAGCAGAAGGGCCTGGGCAAGCTGAGCCCAGGCATCAAGGCGAATGGAACCCGGCTGATCACGGAAATCATCTTCGGAGTTCCAGACTCGCTGCACTTTGCCATTTACCGACTGTGTGACAAGAATCTTTGAACTGAACGAGTCGTGATTTTCATTGGTCCGGCAGTCGATCACAAAGTCGATCGATTCGCCGGCCTTAACATCCATAGCGTCGGTCGCTGTCGGAGTCGTTGTGTTATGCACGGCCACATCGGAAACAACGCCGCGACCGGCTTTCACGACGCGAAAGCGGACACCATCGCCCTGCTCAGTGGCGTGGCTGATCACAGCATTCACCAGAACTCGACAATCGGTATCGGCCGTCCAGCGTCGGATTGCGCAATGAGCCAGATCGCCGCCGGTATGGCCGCCCTGCTTCTGCAGCGACGTCCAGCCCAGCACTGGGTCCGGCAGAGTCGCTCCGCCCTGCCATTTTCCGTCCCCGGAAAAAGGGAACACGGTGAACTGTGTCACCGCACCGGCAGTTTCGTCCAGCGTGCCGTAACCATAACTCCATCCCGACACACCGCCAGGAATTGCCTGCTCGGCTTCGATTCTTCTCACGAAGGCCGCCATGCCGGTGACTTCCAACAACTCGGGTTCCCGCAGCAGAATGGTGCGACACAACTGCTGAATCCGGGGGCTCAGGTTCTGATCCGAACTTGCAGACTTTGACTGCTCGGCCAGATCGGCCGCTCGATTCATCACGAACGGATTGTTCAGCTGAAACAGAGCCTGCTGCGGAACCGTCGTCTCGAATCTGCGAGCCGCATGAGCATCCGGGCTTGGCAAATCAAAAGTGCGAAACAGGCCCGGCAGATTCTGGCGGTCGATCCTCGCATAGATCGTGCGTCGAAGACTGTTTGGGTCCGCAGCAATGTCGGCCGACTTCCCGCCGATCGTACGATCGAGACGACCGGAGACAGCGAGAATTGCATCGCGATGCGCTTCGAAGTCCAGTCGGCTTCGCGGCATTCGGGCGTGCAGTCGGTTTTCGGGATCTTTCTTTTCCGCATCCGGGCGTCGATTGGAGGTCTGCTGCCAGGTTTCCGACATGACCAGTTGTCGCACCAAAGATTTGACCGACCAGTTGTGGTCCATGAAAGAAGCGGTCAAATAATCCAGCAGTTCCGGATGAGTCGGTGAAGCTGTTCTGACCCCGAAGTCACTCGGCGCTTCTACAAGTCCCTGGCCGAACAGATGCATCCAGATACGATTGACTGCCACACGACCAGTCAGCGGGTTGTTACGATCGGCAATTGCATTGGCCAGTTCAAGCCGGCCACTCCCATCCTTGAACGGCGCGGCGTCTGGTTTGGACAGAGCCGTAAAGAAGCGACGCGGAACAGCGTCACCCGGATTGTGCGGACTGCCTCGCTTAAAGATGACGGGTTCAACAGGCTGAGGCTTATCCACCAGTCGCAGTGTGGATGGTTCATTTTTGGGCTCGTCCGAGGACGCGAAGATCCCGTACAACGAATAATAATCGGCGGTTGGAATTGGGTCGAATTTATGATCGTGACAGCGAGCGCACGAGACTGTCAGTCCCTGCATTCCACGGCTCACGACGTCAATTCGATCATCGATGATGTCATGCGTATTATTCAGAAATCGACGCCCGAGCGTTAGATAACCCATGGCCGCAAGTTGAGCCGGATCGTCTGAGCCCGGCATCCGATCGGCCGCAAGCTGACGTTTTAAGAACTCATCATACGGCATGTCGTTGTTGATCGACTGAATCACCCATTCGCGATATCGCCACGCATCAGGGTACTCACGGTCTTCCTGGAAGACGTAACCCTTGGTGTCGGCGTAGCGAGAAATATCGAGCCAGTACCGACCCCACCGCTCACCAAACTGAGGCGATGCGAGTAGCCGATCGATGTAGGTTTCCTTCCACGCCATAAAGGTCTGATTGGCCAGCGCGGTCTCGGCAGCGTTTATGTCATTCAACTCGGGCGGAAGGCCGGTAAGTGCAAATGCCAGACGGCGAACCAGAGTCCTCACCGAGGCGGGTGGCGAGCGTTTGAGATCTTTCTCGGTCAGCTTCTGATCGATCATAAAATCGACAGGATTAGTGCCGCTCGGTACAGCGGACAAATCAGGACTTGTCACCGGCTGAAAAGCCCAGTGTTCTCGCCAGCGTTCAGCGCGGCGTCGAGCTTCATCCTCCAGATCGGATGTTTCCGGCCAGATGGCTCCATCGGCAATCCACTTTGCCACGGCTTCGCGCTGAGCGTCCTCCAGCTTTCCTGAAGGCGGCATCGCGATATCTTCGCTGGAGTGTTCCAGCACTTTCAGAAGTCGACTTTCCTCCGGTTTGCCGACCGTGATCAATGCGGCATCACCAGCTTTGCCTTGCAGAACATCGGCGCGACGGTCCAGCCGAATTCCGTTTTCCTGCTTCGTCGGACCGTGGCATTCAATGCACCGTTCAAGCAGCAACGGTCGAATATTTGTTTCGAAGAAGTCGGCGCGATCGTCTGCCCGCAGAGTTGTGTGGAATGGCAAAGACAAAGCCAGCCAGCATATCGCCTTGCAGAGGCGAGCCGAACAGAGGTTCGGACGGATTGATTTGGACGAGCGTAGCATAGGAAGGCCCGAGTCGAAAAGGACTGCGGATAATTGATGCAGGAGGGAAACAAGCGAATGCGCAGAATCACATGCAGTAT
>JBDNHX010000344.1:0-20252 GCA_041688565.1 Planctomycetaceae bacterium | reverse complement strand
GCTTCGAGCACAAGGCGGGCGAATGGTTCCCACTGTTTTGAAGATTGCGAAGAGTACGCGACAGGCAAGGCCGAGCAGTAGGCCTGCGTGACGCTGTGCTGACAGTCTCCGAGAGTCACCTGAGTATCCCATTGGATGCCGATCTGAAGTCGTTGCCGCAGATCGTCACGCTCAGATTCGCTCATTGCCAACAAGCGGTCGTGGATTTCTCGGAGTCCTTCGTCGGAAGGTAGTGCGTAGCCATTCCGCATGCGCCAGAGACAATTTTTCTGATTCCCCAAAGCCTCTCCCATATCCTTCAGACAGTCAATTTGATTCGCAGCGGACTGCCCTACTCTGCCATTCACAGCGGCGAAATAGTTTCGATAAATCGTTCCGGCCCCAGCGGCGATCGCACAAGCTGGTCCCTGAGTCCTATCGTTTTCGTAAATGCCGATACCGTCATCGGGTGTGGCAGATGGGCCGACCATCTCCAGTAGATTGAATTGCGACGCCACCTGAAACAATGCGCCCGCATTTTCACTCTGCTGATGCAGTGATTGCACATTACCAATGACCTCGGACAACCGAAGTCGCTTTTTCGTGGCCTCTGTTGTGGTCGTCCGTTTTCGCAGGTCACCCAGCGAAGTCACTTCCAATGTTCCGCAACGAAACTCTCGTCCATTCGCACGCGACCGTAAGCGATCTCCGTCGACGTCAATCATCGAACGTACCTGATCGCCCGATTGTTCACGAAAGCCAACAAGATCATCGAACCACGTCATGTGCCATGTTCCTATTTGTACAAGCTCAATACTCTTCCGCCAGCAACACCGTCGCCGCGGCTGGTTCTGACCTTCATTCGGTCCCCGAAATTTCTTCGCATTCAGGACTGTATGCTTGATGAAAGAACATCGGAGGTACTCAGTTGAAACGCCAGATCATTGGCAGCACTGGCTGGAAAAGGGATTCTCTCCACCAGTCTATCTGTTGTTCGCAAATCCACTTTGTAATCTTCACCCATGACGACATTGAACCAGCGTTCGCGATCCATGACGACCCGATACATCTTTTCGTCCTGAGTTTCCGCGATGAAGGGAATATAGATCTGGACTGACTTGCCAACGGTCTCAGCTTTGGCCCCGATGCGATCCACTCGCCCCGTGCGTTGTTCCAGAGTGCTCGGGTTCCAGCACAGATCGTGGTGAATGATGTGCCGACAATTGAGGTGAAGATCGACGCCCTCTGCCATTACGCTGCTGGCAATCAGAACTTCGGGATAAAACGGCGTATTGAATGTCAGCATGAGCCGTTGTCTTGTTTCAGAACGAGTCGTCCCGTTGATCAGCCGGACATTCGGCATCAACTGCTCTGGCTTTGCATCCTGAAGCTCATCAGAGTCGTATTCTGTCGCAGCCTCGACTCCAAAATGGCTCCCGGTCTGAATGCGTTTCACGGCTTCCACAAACTTGTTTCGCCCATCCTCGGCGCATCTGTCGGAGAGAAACGTAAAGAACTGGCGCAGGATGGAACGCAACGATTGGCCGGAGGAATCCGTCGCCTCAAAAGCCATTTCAACAGATGTTGCATCTAGCGATGGCTGATGCAAAGGAAAGAACCGAACCAGAAACGCAGGCGTTCGAATGTTGCGACGAGCGATTTCGACCAGGTCCTGCCGTATCGTGGCATCTTTTGTCAGAACCGGAAACTCCGAAAGTAACAGAGACGTCAATTCATCACAGGCAAGCCTAACTGGAGAGTCGTCGTCAAAGAATCGACGTCCGACGAGTTCAAGTCGATGCGAAACTTCGTCAACATCGCACTGAAGCTTCTTCGCACCCATGGCCCAGATCTCGTGGCGAATGGCATCAGAAATGTGAGCTCTTAGCGCCCGGCCCGTTGCGATGTAGTGACAGAACACCACACATTTCTCTCCGGACTTCCACAGATCGACGACTCTCTGCACAGTCCCGGCCATCTTGGGATGGCTGCCCGAGGCCGCACCATCACGAGGAATCAATCGTTCGAGCTGATTCAGATACCACAGCGATGATCCATCGACGTTTGGAACTTCAGCGGAATCATCATCTCCATCGACGAGACTCTGGACTTCTGACGTTTCGGCGGAGTGTAACTGTCGAGTCTTCAGAAACGCCTCATAGCTGGATGCAAGTCCTTCCGCAAAAACAGGCCGTGATTCCGGTGAATTTGACGAAGCACGTGCCGCCAGCAGGAAAGGCAACAACGCATCTCCGCTCACAGAGATACCATCTTCGCTTGTTTCCTGTTGACCTGGAAAAATGGCCCGCCCAACGTTCCGCTGACGTCGAGCCTGAGAAGACAAATCTCCCGGCAACTGTTTTTCTTTGATGTGCCGTATGACCCATTTTTGCAATTGTTTCTCTGCCTCTTTCATACAACTTCTGGTTCGGTCAAATGCTCGGCGAGCATCGAGACCAGCGATCGTCAGTTCTTCGGACGCTATCGCTGCAGACCACCAGGATTCGACATCACTGAAACACCGACCTCCGACGACAATGTCCTCCTGTGTTAGTTTTCCCCAGCTATGATCCAAAGTGACGGCAGCGGTTTGTGCGGCGTCAAGTAACTCTCGAATAGACTGTCTGTCCTCCTTGAACTTGCCGCGAGCTTCACCTGAAGGATCACGTTCTGCCCAGCGAGCGCCGTCAAAACGATCGAGTATTGAACACAGTTCACCGTGTCCCAGCTGAAACGGAGTCGCCGTCAGAAACAGCATGAGCTCGAAGACACCTGCGAGTCGTCCCTTCGAAATTTCCTGAGCGTCGTCTTTGGCCTCTTCAGAGTGAAACAGCGACGCAAGATTTGTGTCTGAGTTCTTGAGATGGTGGGCTTCGTCAAGAATGAGTAGCGGCAGACGCAGATTCAACTGATTCAAACAGGCGGTCCAAAGACTCTGCGATGCCTGCCTGATATTCTTTCGAGCCGAAGCAACGTACTCGGCATAGTTCGCCGATTTGCGCAGCGGAATCGCCTTCAGTGCTTCGAAGATCGTGTCTGTTTCGATATCCGGCAGCACCTCACAAACCGCGTGCGGAACCGGATCATCAGCAATGCCATTGAACTTGTCGAGAATTGCCTTCCACTTCGCTGGCGGGCAGGACAGCAACTCCTGCCAGACAGATTCTTCCTGGCGTTCTTCCTTCCTGAATCTCAGCAGATCATCCATGTTGCGACACAGCGAATTCCGGATATCGTCTACATCACGTTTCCATTGCAGGCTCTGACGAATCAAAGCCAGCATCACCCATGGGTCATCCAGACCGCGGCTCATCGCCCCATGAGTTAGAAAGATCACTGACTTGCGACGCTCAGGAGGATCGTCCAGCAGTTTCAAAAACTCCACGCCGCGGTCCGCTGAAACGCACGTCACCTTTTCTCTGAGCGATTCGGATAGGCACTTCTCAGTCATCACATTGAAGTCAATCGGCCACTTTTCCTTCAGCGACGACGGAACCATCACAACGACGGGCCTGCGACCTTCGTTCTGAACTGCCACCGAGACAGCGACAGCCAGTGCAACGAAGGTCTTTCCCATTCCCACTTCGTCAGCCAGAATCAACCCGGGCTGATTCTGGAGACGACTCAGGATTTCGCTGGCAGTACGCATCTGCCGCGCCGCATCTGCCGCAGAGATACGGCCTTTAACATGGAGATTGATTTCATCGCAGAAGGAGTAATTCGTCATTTCACGACCTTCGCAAACACAGCAGCCACGTAATCGCGGAGATTCGATGGAAGCTGCTCTGTATTCTGCGGAATCATGTTCATCAGGTTGACAATCATGTTCTGAATCTCCTGAAGATGTTCTTTCGGTGGCACACATCCGGGCGAGTGTTCAGGAACAACACGCGACAATTCGAGAGCCAGTTCTGAGATCACGAAAGCAGACTCGGCCACAGAATGTGATTCACGTAGCAGGGCGTCCGCGAAAGCCTGAACCCCCACCGGCCCACACAGCCGCCATTGCAAAGCCTGAACTGTTGCAGCGGGGCGTTGAAGACGTTCTTTGAGCGCATTCAGAGCCCACGAGATCCGTCGAGTCCTTTGCAGCAGGAACTGAGCGGTATCAACTTTCTTATGCGGATCCACGACACTCACAGGTTCGTGATCGGGGCCGCCTTTCTTCCTCTGCAGGTAACCGGCAAGTACTCGATGCAGCGGCCTCGCGGAACTCAATATTTCGATCAGAATCTCCAGAGGAAGATTCCGCAATTCCTGAATAGGAGGAAGGTCTGAGCCTGAGACAACGTTGACCGGCCACCAGGCCGTTCCTGAAACTCCATCGAATCTTACGCGAAACCCGGATGGTGCGCGGTCCTCATGCCACAGGTTTTCGCAGTCCATCGGACTTCCAAGTTCGGCCCACATCCGGGAATCCAGAAAGATCTCGTCGCGATCTTCGTAAAGGATGTCCCAGTTGTTTGGCAACGGAGTCTGAAATGTCAGATGCACTAGCGGATCTGAGGGATCGTCAGCACTGTACGTTGCGCACTGAAAAGCAGAGGGCAGCAATGCCAACTCAGATTCCGCTTCACTTTCATCGAGACGAGCAAGCCATTGGGTTCCATTGTCCAGTTGCAGCGGCTCGCTCCTTGGGAACGAGTGACTGAGCAAGCCGCGGATCTTTTCATCTCGATGAGAATCAGCCAGATAGAGCACATTCGCTTCAATGTTTGATGCCGATTTTTTCAACCCGGTTCCGGCACTGGTGAAATTACTGGAGCCGATCAAATAGGCATCATATCGGTCGTTCTCGAGCCAGATTGCCTTTGCATGAAGTGGTCGTTCCGGAGGGAGTGTCAGTCGATGAAAAACCGTCTGTGCGGACGACCGACCAGAGGGTGTCGCATCCTGCAGTGACTCGGGAGCATTCAACAGCAGAGAATTCGACTCCGAGATTTCTTCGGCAGTTACGTGGAAATGGACCGACGCTTCGCCGCGCTGACGAACGAGGCCCCACATCGCCAAAGCCGGTTGGTTGCCATTCGTTGAAACATCAAAGAACGGGCTGACCACATGGGCAGCGACTGGTGGCGAAGCCGCAGGCCAAAGATCCTGCATCTGCTTGAACAGCGTCGCTCGACCGGGCACGACAAACACCGGGAAGACACGAACTGCCGACTGATTCATTTCATCATCCGAAGCCCCCCAGCTTCCACCTTCGGCTTTGGCTCGATCGAGCAATGAACTCCATCGCAATCGAGGTGCCGTTGGAGCTTCAGAAGAATCAGCGAGAAGTACCGCTTGTTCCAGAAACGCAATTGTTTCCTGTAGGAACGATATCGGACTGTCACTGTCCTGATGAAAGTCGAGTACTCCAAAGACTTCCTGGTTTCGTCTGTAACCATCTTCTGTCAGATTTGCTGAAGCGATGATGATTCGAATTCGGTTGGTCCAAAAGAGGAAGTTGACTTTGGAGTGCAGAATGCCCGGACGAATCCGAGCAGACAACAGGTCCCAGCGCAGGCTGCGACTTCCTCGGCAATGATGCTGGTCGACAAGAGCCGCAGCAGCCATCAGCTGAGACATCTTCTCTTCGCGCTCCACCAGATAGACCGGACCGTCTTCATCGGGATCGCTTTCCAGCTGCAGGAATCGCGCTAGGCATTCCTCTTCAAAGAATGCTGGTGAAAACGTGAACGATGTGGCCAAACAGCCAACAGGCACCCCGGAACCCTCCGGAGGAATCCAGGCATCCAGCAGCTTTGCAAATCCCGGCTCTGACGCAGGCTTCTTTTTACTCATGACTTCAGCATCCGAAGGTCACACGCGAACGACCACAGAGATTGAGTTCGGTAAGCATGCACGTAGGAGCTGTCGTCCGATACAGGAGCTTCCTTCTTCAGGTACGCCGTTCGGATCAGATACGTACCATCGTCAAAACGATCAAACCATGCAGCCTTTCCGGCCGGAGGTTTACTCTTCTGAATTCGACGATGATGCTGCAGCAATCGTTCAACCCAGTCAGTGGCAGTACCGGGCTCCGAAAGTGCTAGAAAACTCTCTCGGAACGCATATTCCTTATCAATGATTTGAACTTGATCTGCCACATGATCGAACAGTTCCGGGATCTTCTTCGAAGCGACCTGAACACTCTGAAGTGTACTCAGGCGATTGACGTTAACTCGGCGCTGCGGAGTCGACATTTCATACAAACACGCATCGAAGGCATTCTGCAGCAGTCGAGAAAATTGTTCGTACGCATCGATTGCGTGCAGCAATTTCAATAGAGTTTCAGAAGCCGATGACTTCAGCAACTGATGAAACTCTCGCTCCGGACGCTGCCTTGATTCCGCGGCGACTCCCCAGAGAGTCGTCCCCTCGGAAGACAACAAGGCATCGAGCACCTCTTTGCGATAGCCAGCGGCTGGATTGCCCAGTGCTGTGGCAATCTTCGAAGCCTCCTCTGGCCCGGGATCGTAGATACCAAGATGCTTTGGAAAGAACTCCCATTCTGGCCATGACGGCTTTCGAGCGACCGTTGCTGCTGCCAGTCCATCTCCGATTGCCCCGATCAACTTGTCTCGCCACGCCCGGCCCGGTCCACTGCCCGAGCCCAGAAAACCCGAAAGTCCCTGTTCGCGTTCCCATATCTTTACGAGCTCATAGCCAAAGTCTCCGAGGCGATCAGAGCATTCGACCTGAACATCACGTGCAAGCGCTCGATAGATCCCGTGGAATCCGAAGACTGATGGCGTCTTTAGGTAACGACTGGCATTCAGGGGTACTTCGTCGTTCTTCGCCTTCGTCGCCTTCTCCTGCCCGGGCAGACCACGCAGCTTTGACTTGTCCGCTGTTTTGCGAACAAGCCCTTCCACGACATACCATTCGAACACTTGCCAAGCTTCACTGATTTCGTCAGAAGCAGGCTTGTCTGCAAACTCCGCTGTCAGCGACAACGACACCGCCGCATGCGTCAGAAACCGAGGATGCTGCTGCCGCTCGCGAACTCCCGGCACCAGCTTTACCGCCATGGCGTCGGCAATGGCATACATTCCCAATGGGTCAATCGAACCTTCGGCCGACTCTTTCGGGTCCGACTCGCTCAACAGCGGCATTAACACCAGAATTTCTCCGGAAATAACTTTAAATAATTGCCAACTTGCTCTGACTTTATATTCGCGTAAGCCACCACCCGTGGGAGTTCTTCATACGCATCAAGAGTCTTGAATACTGATCTGAAAACTGGACGCATTTCCGAATGCCTCATGGAAACAGCTTCCAGCCTCCGTCCTCGGTTTCACATGTCAGCGGACTGATGATCTCTAACCCGGCATGTGTAATTCTCGCTGCAAAAAAGACGTAGTAAACCGAAAACCGCCATTTGGAATCGACGTGGCCGCGAAAGAACAAAATCTTCGATTTTGCGTTACGACGCATGAAGATGAGTCGCCGCAGCCGTTTCAATGCGTCGGGATTCTGGCTGGCGGCAGCGTTAACATATTGCGCCCCATCTTGCAGAGCAATGTCGCTGTTGCGATACATGAACGGGCTTATGCGTTTTAATTGATTCCGATCATCCAGTTGCGACTCCAGAAACGACAGCCCAGTTCTGGCACAGATTCGGACTTCTGTCTTACGAAAGTACCCATCGTACCAGTGACAGTACAATGTTTCGTCTGGATGAAGCACTTCGGGACTTCGGGATTCCCTCTTTACCGTAATACGAGATTTTGACGGGCGCATCAGCCGACCGGAAATATCAGACCTGACACACAGGTCTTCGCGGACTGGCTCGCCAGTAACCGTACAGATCTCAGAGAACTGTTTTGCAACCCATTTTCCAGTCTCTGAACAGATTACACCGTCAGCTGGAACGCCACGTTTGCCACTGACATTGCAGGTCAGCATTTCCTCCTCTAAAGCAAGTGAAGAAGAAAAATCGCTTTGACGAAGCAGCTTGAGATCAACTCGTCGATTTGAGACCGAAGAATAGCCCGTCTCAACAGGCAGGAGCATCCGTCCTGTCTTAGAACATACAACCATTTCGTTTTTCAGCGCAAGCCGACCTGAGTGTCCAGACTGAACCATTAGTTCACGGTCAACAATCAACCCTGAAACAACCGATTTAGCCACTTCATCTTTAAGGAACTTACGCTGACTGACGTCACAGATTACAAACTCTTCCGGACGACCTCGACGGCGCGAAACTGACGAAAGTTCCAATTCACTGGTATCAGTTGTCTTTCCGGAAAAGTCTGAGACACCGGCCTCATCACGCAAAAGACAGTCGCCGGTATATTCGCAGAGGACAACCTCGGATTTGTGGCATTTCCGTCGGGTGAACCTTGAAATAAACATTTCGTCATGCCGAAATCGCTTCCCCGAGATGCTGCTAATTTCGACTTCGACAGGCAGCAATTTTACTCGAGTCAATTCACATTGAACAAGGTTCGTCAGAATGGCTTTCCGACCAGAAATACCCGATTCTCCGCATTCCGACGGAATCGCAAGTTGGCCGCTGACGGCACAACGAGTCAGTTCCGTAATCAATGCGGCCTTACCAGTGACTCTGCATTGAGCGGTTTCACTACAGTGGCCGATATTCCCCGACAATTCAGACGTGAAAGCCTGATTGCTGCAGAACCATTGCCCTGAGGAATTGGAAAGTCTCATTTCACAAGGAATTGCCATCGCTCCCGTAAACTCACAGGTGCGAAGTTCGTCAGCAATCGCCGTGATCCCCGTGACACTGCAGTGTGCTATGAGATCCACGTTCGCCAGGCGTCCACTGATGGCACTTGTGAATAGTTCGTCTTGGAAAAGCATTTTTCCAGAGACAACGCATCGAGAGCACTCCGAGCTGTGAGCTGTGCGTCCGGTCTTTTCAGATCGCACGGCCTGATCTGAGCGAAACATTGATTCTGAAACCTCGCTGCAGATCAGTTCAGACGGTAGTACCACGGTGTCTGTGATTTCACATTTCGCCACGAATTCTGGCAGGACAAATGAGTTGGAAACGGCTGATCTCACGCCTTCCGTCTCGATGACCCTCCGCCCCGAAATCACACACTGCTGCAGTTCCGATTTGAGAACGATTGTTCCGGTGTTCTCGCATGTTGTCTGCTCGCTAACGTGCCCCTGTTTCCCCGAGAACGCCGACACAAACCCTTCATTCCGGCAATACTGGAGACCAGACTCGTCCGATACCTGCATCTCATCCGGGACAGCCATCTGCGTCGAGAAATCGCTCTTTTGCAATTCAGCTGGCAGTGCGAAAATCCCAGTCACAAAGCACCGCATGATCAGGTCGCTGTCGGCGAATTTGCCACTCACGGCACTGGCTGAAACTTCGTCGAGTAACAGTAGTTTCCCTGAAGTGTCGCACTTCTGAGCTTCCGACTGATGACCAATCCTGCCGCTTTTTTCCGATGCAACAGCCTCGTCCGCGCGAAACTGTTTGCCGGATACTTCACTGCAACGCAATTCGCCCGGCAAGACAATGCTGTCCGTTATCTCACAATTCGCTGCAGTGGTCCGCAGAGCAAATCGGCCAGACACAGCTGATTTGAAGCATTCCGACTCTATGACGAGTCGTCCAGTGACTGCACAGCTTACCAACTCTGAAAGCAATACCCGTTTCTGCGTCACGTCACAAAGTGTAAACTCACTGATGTGCCCAATGCGCCCAGAAACTTCCGAGACTCCGCATTTTGTTTTGCAGAATTTCTTACTTGAGTGCTCACTCGTCAGAAGTGCGTCTGGAACTAACATAATCCCGGTGAAATCACATGGCCGCAGTTCCTCCGGAAGAGCCCGTTGATCTGTTACCGGGCAAGTGACTATGAGAGCCGAGTCGGCCTTCTTCCCACTCAGCTCGCTCGTGGTGACTTCATCCTCCAAAAGTGTCTTGCTGGAAATGCTGCACACCACCATTTCCGAACAGTGTCCCGTTCGACCGCTCTTTTCAGATGTCTGACGTTCATCTGAACGGAAGGACTTCGCAGAGCATTCACTCACGACTCTCTCACCAGGTAGGACCAGCACACCTGTGATTTCGCACGTTTCACATTCCGCTGATAATGCGATTCTTCCGGAAACAGGTGAGGTGGTGCACAGTCGCTTCAGCACGTTGAAGTTCGTAACCTGGCACATGGTGATCATATCAGGTGACACAATCCGTGTTGTGATCGCACACTGCACCATTCGATTCTTCAAAAGAACGGCGCCCGATTCCTCGCACTTCCCCAGCAAGGTGGAATCGACGAGTTTCTGCGTGAAGGAACAGGATTCTGCCTCATCAGTCAGCAATCGTACTCCAGACTCTGCGCAGATTACTGTTTCTGTAACCAGACCTTTCCTTTCGGGATTACGTTCCGACGGAATCAGGAGATGTGCGGCCACTCTTCTTCCGCTGACACTGCTGACACCCATCTCGCCAGGCGCGATCGGATTGCCGGTCACTTCGCAGAGTTCAAACTCTGAAACATGTCCTTCGACATCCGAAACCCGGCAACGCTGGGACTGATCCTTTCGGAAGAGACGAGTACTGATCTCGCTCTTTCGAAGTTCATCTACACCAATTCGAACGTTGGTAAAATCGCAGACTTCCAATTCTTCTGGAAAATAGATTCTGCGGGAGATTTGTGACGTGATCAACTCGGAGCTGATCGCAGAAATGCCGGAAAGACTTGAACTTTTGAATTCGTCAATGATCGCCGTCTTGCCTGTTCGTTCGCAGATTTTTGTATGCTTTTGCAGAGCCTTCCTTTTGCTGGCTTCCGATCGCATGAGTGCATGATCGACAGTCCGGCTTCCGGAGTAATCGCATTTCGTCATCCACTCTGCCGGGAATTCACAATCACTTTCTTCGCAATGCTCCCAGATGGCAGGTTCATCGAGAATTTGTCCGGCCGCCGGTATTAGGGAAAACTGCATTTCGTAGGGAGCCGAGCCATTCACCTGAACGAGCGTTCTGACATCGCACGCTTCATATTCATAGCCCTCGGCCGACACGACTTCAGCCTCCACGGTGACAGAAAAATCGTCTGTCAGCTTTTTTTTCAGCATTGAAGACGATCCAGCTTTGGGCAGCTCCTCACGCAGGCGTTCGTTATAAAAATGTTCGAACTTGCTTAGGTCCTCATCAATTTGTACGGCTGCGTCAACGCTTCTGACAACATCTGGCCGGGACTTCAAAGAGACAAAATTGTGAGCTTTGGTATTGAGCTGACGGGCATCATTTATAAGTGACTCATGTCCCGGTTCGTGAAACTGCGTTCTGACGAGCTTTTCGTATTGGTCCACGCCATTGGATGCACGGACGAGACTCCGCACATTTCCGCTGAAGAACGATTGACGACGGGAGATCCGGACTGCTCCAAGTGTTGCGCCCGGGAGTTGCTTCAGCCAGTTCTCCAGGACCATACGCGCGATCACTTCGGTCTGGTCCTGCAGTGGCACGATATGGGAAGCAGCGCGACTGCGCCAGGTCTGAATGAGCTTTTCGAATGGGGGTTGACCTGGCTGTAAAAGCTGGACCGGATGGAAAAGATTGCTCTTCTTCATCTCTTTCCAAATAGAGCGATCCAGGGCAGCGGGTGTGTCGTGACGCTGACCCGCATATCGAATACTCAGGCCTTCCGGGCCAAAATCCGGGTCAGAAGTGACTCGATGACCCAGCGAGCGTAATCCTTCCGTGATGAACTGTAAAACAGGTCGTGTTGGTATATTTTGGGTCAGTTCCGGTGGCTGAGTTCCGTTGGTGTGAAGTTCATTCAGGTCACCAAGGTTTTGATTTAACTCTTCTTCGTTCTCTTCCAGCTGACGCTTAGCATTGACGATGCTCTCCTCAGCAAGCCTGCGTTGTTCTTCAACATTATGTCCGCGAAGGGATGCGCTGACCATCTGCTGAATCTGCGTTTCCAGCGACACGCCAGTTCCGCCGATATCATCGGCCGATTCAAGAATACTTTCGATATCGCCAACACTCTCTGAAATTTCCGTGAGCTTATAGAGCAACCGTGCGACGACTTTGTCCTCTGGACTGTCCTTTACAGCAAGATTGAAGATCACGACATTTTCAAACTTCGAACCGAGCCGCTGAACTCTGCCAATTCGCTGCTCAAGTTCCATTGGATTCCATGGCAGGTCATAATTAATCAGCACATTGCCAGCCTGCAGGTTGACGCCCTCGGCGCCAGAGTCGGTCGAGACGATGACATGAATTATTGGCGGATCGCTGGAATACTGCTGGATGGCCAACTGATTGCGGGAGCCCTGGCCACCCTGAATCGTGCCCACCGGAATCTTCATGTCTGACAATTGACGAACGATAAGTTTCAGAGTTTCAGTACGGCCGGTAAAAATAACCAGTCGCCAGTTGTCAGATCTTTCATTTCTCAGTTGGTTGCAAATTCTGACGACTGCGTCCAACTTCGATGGAGTGAGATAATTCTCGATGATTCGATCGACCTCAACTGCAGCGGTTCTCCAGACTGGCTCTTTCTCTCCCATGTTGTGAAGTTGCTTACAAAGAGCCTGTGGGCTGCTCATCATGGCAGAGCCAAGACTCGACGAAATAAGCCCTTTTCCACCGGACAGCTTATCAAGGCCCGTGGCAATAATCTTCATCAACTGCTTGTCGTACTCTGTTGCGGGAACTTGTTCCAGCTTCAGAATTCTCTTGGGGAACGCGAGACGCACTGTCGCCCTTCGCGCTCTGACCAGATACTGTCGCAGTATGGTGCGAAATCTCTGGCCCGCGGGACTATTGCTCCAGCCCGGCTGCTTGAACGAGTTTCCGTACTGGGCTGCAAAGGAACCCTGGCTGCCAAATGGATTATCGTGGCCTTTCGCAACGGCCAGACAGTCGATCAGACTGTACAAATCCCATATACGATTCTGCATGGGTGTCGCGGTCAGCATCAACACGTACTTGAATACACGGGCTTCAAGGGCTTGACGGACAACTTTCGCCATCCTGGGAGCACTATTTGCCCCATAGAGATTCCTCAATTTGTGTGCTTCATCCAGGATCAGCATTTCGAAGCCTGCTTGCTTCGCCTCCTCCATGTAATCACGCACCGCGTCGTAACTCGTTGCAATAACTGTGGCATCACCCTTAAAAAGGGTGCGTACCGCGCTACCGGTCGCAAATTTTCCGTCGATCCCGAACTTGTTTTGAAGTTCCTCAATCCACTGAGGTGCAATGAGCTTCGTACAGACGACAAGGCAGCGGTTCACTTTTCGCCGTGCAATGAGTTCACTCAGAATCAAACCAGCACTGACTGTTTTTCCCAGCCCCACGTCATCCGCAATGATCGAAACCGGCAGTCGGCGACAGAACGTGATCAAGTTCTGCACCTGATGTTCAAACGGGTCCAGCTTTTCCCTCCAGCTGGCTCTGGCTTTGATATCATCTTCATCCCGAATCACGATCGGCTCGCTTAGCCCCCACTCAAGCGCCAGCTCATGCAGTTCAAACTCATGTCGCGATCCGGCACCTGTCAGTTCAGGAACTTTTAGAACACGAACGTTAGGTTTGGAGGCTGGTGTGGACATCATCAAAGTCCTGAACAATCAAAAGGTATTCGTCACTAAAAGCACAATCGCACCGTTGAAAACATCGGACGCAGATGCGTTGTCAGTCACTGGATAAGCAAGATCAGGTGCGTCGATTCGATTCCTCAAAATACTTCGTCGGCATCCGCGGTAAAGTTCAGTTGGTCATGCGCGAGCGAAAATACCTGTTCCGCAAGGCACTGTTGAATTGCTTCCGGATCGGCATACCGCGATGTCAAAAGGCCTCGTGCCAGATCTGGTGACAGGCAGTCCGAGAACTTCAGTCCAGCAATCGCCTGTTCGTCAATCTGCGGTAAGATTTCCGCAGGCTGCTTTCCCCTGAGGGATTCAATCGCACTCAGAAACTGGCTCAATGGAACCGATGTGTTCGTCGACACGCACAAGGCATCGGACTGCAGGCCTTCGCCGAGTTGTTCTTTTAAGGCATTGGCCAACGCCATATTTGCCAGAGTGCCGGCGAAGGTCAACCAAGTCCAGCCCGTTGGCTGCCGCTGCAGGGTCGTTTGTCCGTCTCTGATTTCTCCGTATTCTTCACGAACCTCGCGCATTTGGCTGATCGCCCTGTCACTCCATTCACGCATCACATCATCCGAACTGAGCAACCGACGAATTGAGCGAGCCAGCATTGCAGGAACACGACGACCACTGCCGATCCATTTCGCACGCCCTTTGACCATGATTGGCTCGACGTATGCGACACGACGTTTCCAGTCAATATGATTGACTTGCCAGGATGTTGCTCCCAGCATCAGAAGCCTGGGACCCTGTGTCTTCGCCAGAAAAACGACTTCATCAACCGATCCAACATGCAGGCGGCCATGCAGAATTTCAAAGACTGGAGGCACGAGAAAAACCGTAAACAATTCCAGAAAGTTCTTTTTGCCATAGTTCTTTTCCCCTGCGGTCCCGAACCACAAGACTCCATGGTCGTCCCACATCAGGTTCTCGCCAAGCATCCACTCAAATAACGCATCCAGAACATCCTGACTCATATCGTTCATGGGAGGCACGTCGCGGAGCCATCCACGCACTGCCTGACGGCTGATCCCTCTTTGCTGCAGAGCAAGAGCCATGATCTGTTGCGCCAGAATATGCAACGGTTGTTGAGGGGGAATCACCGGGTCGACATACCCCTGCTGCCAAAGGCACACAATGCCAGAAATCATCAGCAGTGCTTCGTGAGTTGTGGCGAGAAACAGGCAGTTGCGTTCCGCGCCAGAACGACGTCCGGTCCGTCCCATTCGCTGCAGAAACCCGGCAACGGACCCCGGGGAATTGATCTGAATCACCCGATCCAGATCGCCCACATCAATGCCCAGCTCCAGGACGCTGGTGGCGACAATGACGCAGTCACTGCCCGACGCAAACGCCTCTTCCGCAGCCAGCCGATTTTCCTTGCTCAGTGAGCTATGAGTCACAAATGTTCGTACCCCAAGCTCCTTGAGTTCGACGCCAAGTTCTTCAACTTTCGAGCGGCTGTCGATAAAAACGAGTCGCTTTTCGCCTCGATGAAGTCTTGAAATCAGAACGGCGGCGTTCTTAATTGAACCGACGTAATCCACAGTGACGCGTGCATGTGATGTTGCCTGGAATGCAGGTGCATACACGGCCCGAGTTCCGGAACAGGTTCCGGACAGCCATTCGCTGAGAACCTCCGGATTTCCTACCGTCGCAGACAGACCAATCCGCTGAAGTTCTCGTCCCGCAAACCGGGTGATACGACTCAGCACTGACAGAAGATGCCAGCCACGGTCGTCTCCGGCAAAGGCGTGAATCTCGTCAACAATCACGATCCGGAGATTGGCAAAGAACTGCTGGTGGTCAACACGATCGGACAGCAGCATGACCTCCAGCGATTCGGGAGTCGTCAACAGGCAGTTCGGATGATCCCGGAGCATATGCCCACGTGCTGTCGATGAGACGTCACCATGCCAGACTTCTGACTTAAGTCCCATCAGTCGGCTGTAGTGCTGTAAACGAACATTCAAATTGTTCAGCAGCGCCTTCAATGGACAGACATAGAGAACACTGAGGCCCTCCCACTGTTCAGTCAAAATGCGTGACACCGCGGGGAAAAATGCGGCTTCTGTTTTGCCTCCCGCGGTGGGCGCGAGTATCACCATGTGCTTCCCGGACAGAATTTCAGGAATCACGTCCTCCTGAAAGGGTCGCAGCGACTTCCATCCCAGACTGTTGACGATGTGATATTGCACCACCGGGTGCAGCATTTGAAAGCCACTCACAGTTCCAGCTCGATTTCATCCACGTTGTCGGCTCCCATCGCGATGCGCTCAGCCGGGTTGAGTTCACGGTCTGTGACGGTCAGCTGGTAGTCCGATCTGGGATTGAAATCGGGATAAAGATCAATCCTGTCCAATACATCGGCGACCAGCTTCTTCAGGAAGATTCGAGGCGCAACGCCCACTTTACCTCCCAGGTGCCCTGTGACTGCTTCTGCCAGACTTCTGATGTAATTGTCATCGCAAAGACTGCGGATTCTGTCAGCCGATTTGCAATTCACACAGAAGATATCCCGGATGCGACACCCCACAAGATACAGACGACTCAGATCGAAAGGAGAGAGCCGAATCTGAACGGCTCGAGGGTTATCAAAACGCGCATCCGTCTGAAAGTCCACGTGCAGACGCTGAGCAAGCGGCTCCAGACGAGCCACGCCCTGCGGTCCTTCAAAGAATGAGCCTGTCCCTGTGATGAGCAAATACAACCCAGGAAATCTCCCGGAGTCGATTTCATCCAGCATCTGACGCAGGGCATTCAGGCTTTTGTCACGAACATCACTGCGGACTCTTTGAATCGTTTCGACTTCGTCAAGGACAACCAGCATGCCTGCCTGACCGGAATCGCGGAGAACGGCAAGCACACCCTGCAAAAAGTTCATGGCACCAAAGTGGTCGATGTCTCCTTTGACTCCAGCAAAGCGTTTCGCCGCCGCCGCCACGTTGGGCTGCCCGGACAACCAGTTCAGGATAGAGTCGGCAGCAGCAAAATCGCCAGCCGCCTGGGCGTTTCGGTAACCACGGAGCGCCGTACCAAACATTGGGGCCGTCTGACTGATCATCGACAATCGCTTGTCCATCAGTTCGCTGGTTCGCTCAAGCAGGGCTCGTTCATCTGTTGGTAAAATCTGGCCGTCTGCGAGTACGTCTTCTTCCAGGGTAAAAAACCAGCCGTCGATCAGGTTTCTGAAGCCACCGGTTTCGCCGCCTGGTGTCATCATCCGTTCCGTAAGTCTGCGATAGACCGTCTCCAGTCGATGCAATGGAGTTTCGGTTTCAGAGACCTGTACTTCGGCCGTTACAAATCCAAGCTGTCGTGCACGTTCCGCCAGCCATCGTGCGAAGAATGTTTTCCCACATCCGTATTCACCACGCACGGCCTTGAACTGACTGCCACCGGACTGCACTCGTCGCAATTCTTCGTCGAGGTGAGTCTGCAGATGATCAATACCGACGGCAAAAGCGTCCAGACGACTGCCGGGCACTGTGCCTTTCCGGAGTGCATCAAGAATCTCATCTCGTCGTTGAGGGCTGATGTCCATCTCTGAAAACCTCTGTTCATTTCTGCAGCCGCATCTGTGACAGCTGATCTGGATTTATGGAATAAGTGCTCTTATCGCGCGATGCCGAATTGTCGGCAAAGGAGTTCGAAGTTGGTCCGAATTGTGTCGCCGGATTCGTCACGCGTCACGATCGGTACATTGTCCAGATTCAACAGCTTCATGATCATGGAGACAAACCCCGAATAGCGAATCACTGGCAGACTCAGAGCGTGACATACGGTTTCTCGCTGAACCACATATCCATGTTCCGCAACCAGCATGAGAAACAGCTTCAACTGGTCACGTCCCGGAGCCCTCCGGCCTGCAAGATTGTACTGGCCAGTCAGAAGTTCAGAGGCAAGTAACTGTTCAACCCATTCAGGTGCCGACCGCAGTGCAGCGGAAGACACAGGGAGCGATTCGGCCCCTGTGTTGCTGAAGGCTGTACTGATAGCAGGTCTTTGTTCCGCCACGTGTGCCTGCTGCGGCATGATTGTCGACGGTTCAGCATACGTTTGAGTCAACTGGTCTGGCTGTGGCGAAGGTGGCAGTAAAAAGCGTTCCGACTCAGGGATAACACGAATTCCACGACTGCTGCTTCGATCGAACTCGATGATTCCGTTTGCGACGAGCGCATCCACATGGTTCAATGTTTCAAAGTAGCTCAGCTTCGCGACGGCCTGAATCTCCCTGATTGTTGGAGGTTCGCTTGAGGCACGGATCTGAGTTTCGATAAAATCAAACACCAGTCGTTGAGCTGGCGAAAGTCTCTGAATCCAGCTGCGATCTTCGTCGGCCGTTTCGTTCACTAATGAAAAGCTCACCAATGGTGTGTTCTCATGCGTTGGACCGGCAACATCGGTGTCCGCAACCCTTTTTTCTTTTCGTGGCCGTCCCCACCTGTTTTGACTGTGGTTTGGGAATGGAGGCTCCTGCGGCGATGCCTCGATCACCGACCCCTTCGACAAATCGTCAGCTTTACCGGACGACTCATCGGGTGCGATTGCTGTATCGCTGTCTGCCGAACCTTCATCTGCTTGCGGGCTTGGATGGAAGCCACCGGCCCGAAACGCAGGGCGTCGGAAGCCCTTGCTTGTACCTGGTGCGTTCTTCTGACGCTGATCTAAGCCAGCGTCGGATTCTACTCGATCGGGAATCTGAGGAAGCGTAGGCCCGGCAGGCTCGATGTTAGTTGGCTCTTCAACGGGGTTGTCAATTGGAGGTGGGTTGTCGATCGGCCCGGAACTTGATGACCTTCGGCCGCTGCGTCGAACAGGGCGACGCCATGTCCTCAGGGCTGCAGAATCGGTCCCGCGGGGCTCAACCCCTGACCATGGCGGCACATTGTCCGGGGCCGCCGGAGTAGACTGTCTCTGTTCCTGAACAGGTTTTGTCTCTGTCGGTTCAAATGGAGTGGTCTGCTCTGTAGGTTCCTCCACCTGTGGTGTTGACTCACTGAGAAACGTATTCATGTAAGCTGCGCCGTGCCCATGCCGTCGCCCAAAAATGTCTACGCCTTTCTCTGAGTCAACGAATGGCTTCGGGGGGAAAGTCGGCGAAAGGTCGGTGTCGGCCACATCTGTGGGACTTCGGTCAGTCGCGAAACTGACCGATCCTTCGGTAATGCCGGTCGTGGACTTGGATTGTGCAACAAGCCGGTCCAGCCAGGCGGGATCGATCACATAGCCGACTTCACTATTCGAAATCTTGACTGCACAGATTTTTCCCTTGCTCAGCAGTTCGTCGAGATGCTGCTGGGTTCCAGGAAACCGACTTTCGCTCTCAAGTGTGACAACAGACTTAGGAACAAACTCCTCGATTGCACTATTGACGGCCGCCGCCGGATGGTCAAAAGTGTACCCAAAAAGATCGCGTATCGTGTCCACGAGCTTGAGCAATTGGATGCGGCTGCGTTGAACTGCAGCGACCGCCTTATGCAGCGGCTGAACGGCTTCACTTTCTGGTGGCTGTGTTGGAATAACAAGCTCTGTTCGATCGCCTGGTTCGTCAGAAGACTCTGACGCAAAGATTGGACTTCCGGGCGGCATGGCGGGCGTCCGTGCTTTTTGACGTTGAACGGCTGAGGATTTTGACGCAGGCACCACATCTTTCCGGACGATCAATTCCTTGTGGCACGCCGGGCACTCAATGGTCTCGTCTAACAGGCGCGCGATGACTGAAAGCCTGGCCCCACAGGGGCAGGAAAGGGGAATTCTGGCTGGTGGTAAAGCAAATTGCATTTGCCAGGCCGTATGGCTTTCCATCCGGCTCCAGTTGGAATGAACTCACGGAAAATCGCAGCGCGGCATAGTAGACACCCAGTGGCCCTGGGATGCAAACGCGAACTGATGATTGGTGGACGGGGTCAGCGACAGTGCTGTTGACGGGCGGAACAATCCGAAAAGCAGCTGGCACCGTATGGGTTTCCCTCCCGGTAGCCTCAACCCTGTTGAGCAGAATCGCGTCGGAAACCTATTGAGGCGTCCGACCGTCCGCCCTCTGCTGCGTTTTAGAAGGGCTCGGCGTGTTCATTACATGCTGATCAGCCCGGCAGAGTGGCACGATGAATTACCTGGCGAGATTTGCCGAACATTCGATATTCACTGCTGATCCTCTCAGTTATCGGGTGCCCCGCTAGAATTTAATGTGTCCTCAAAAAGTCGCGGTGCGTAGAATGTCGGCGGGAGTTGCTTGAAGAACCGAGACAAGTTTGGCACTTTGTGCTGACGTTGAGGGTTGTGGCGACAATGAAATATGGCAAAAAATCGTCTCCTTTGAATCCCCACCGAAGAGTTGCGGAACGGGACGATAAACTTCAATGAGTGTTGTTTTGCAGCACATTGAATGAGTGTTTTGATCGGGCAGGTGCGATTATGACCGTTTTTGAATCCGCTAGACATGCCGTCGATGCGTACTCAGAAAATGCTGAAGCATGGAAACCAGATCACGATTTGGCGATGGCCTGTAGGCAGCTTGAGGATTTGCTGCTGGCTGGTATTGAATCGCTCCGTGAGATTTCGGCCTATCATCAAGGTTGGCAGGAACAAGTGCTGTCCGGTCAGCAGGAACCAGATTTGGCAATGGACCAGGCCATCTGGGACATGTACGCCTGGTGGATGCGGCCCTGCACACGCGTCAAGAAAGAACT
>JBDNHX010000044.1:0-38275 GCA_041688565.1 Planctomycetaceae bacterium | reverse complement strand
GGTTGCAATGCTGACCCAAGCTGCTGTGCTCCAGCAGCCTGTGGCGACACCTGCGGCGAAGTTTGCAACGACGATGCATGCGAAATTGCTAAGCTGATCTACACTTCAATGACAGCTTGCCATGCTTCCGATCGTCGCAAAGCTCTGGACAAGCTCGGTCGTAAGTACGACTGCTGCTGCAATCCAGAAATCATGAACGCTTTCGTCTACGGTCTGAATGACACGGACGAACGAGTTCGCCGCGAAGCTGCTGACGAAATTGGTGACCAGATCCGTCACAACAAGTGCTGCTGCAGCCCATGCGTTGTATCAGCTTTGACATGTGCTCTGGCTGACTGTGACCGAAGTGTTCGCCGCGAAGCTGAGCAGGCTCTGCGAAATTGTGGTTACGAGATTGTTGATGGTTGCTGCGACGGATGTGCTGACGGCGGCGGCTGCTCAACGGGTTGTGCTACAGGTGCTTGTGGATCAACAGCAACACCAGTTGCTGCTCCAGCTGCACAGAGCTCAACGCCAGAAGCTGCTCCAGCTCCAGCTCCTCCAGCTGAACCTCAGGCCTTCTTCCCTTCCAAGCTGCACAAGCAGTCGAAGAGCAAGAGCAGCCTGGCTGGTTTGTTCGGAATGGTCCGTTAATCAGATCGACCTGAGGTGGGAAAGAACTGCTTCCTGTTCTGACTCTTCCTCGCTGTAACTCAGAACCCCGCGGCTTCCGAGAGCTCCCTCTCTCGGAAGCCGTTTTTTGTTTTGAGATTTGATTTGTCACATTTCCTGTGTCCGCCGTACAACACGCAGTCTCAACGGGCGGATGTGTCTGCCTTTTGAATCGATCACATCCGACTTTTGCATCTCTTCAAATGCTGCAAGGCTATGGATTCACGGCAGGACTCTTCTTCAAAACGGCCCATTCCGCTCTGGAAACTGTGCATCGCCGGACTTTGGATTGTCGGGTTTCTCTGGTATTTCTTTGCCCAACCGCTGTCCAGCCCGGACCTGCGACGTTTCGATCTCTGGATGATGCTGGCCGACGCAGCACTCGGAGTTTCAGAGAACCCGAACAGCACGCGAGAAGCAATCACGCCGTCCGGAATTCAGTTTTTTCCACAGCGCTTTCCGGTATTCGGGTGGGCTCTTGTGGTTCTTGCACTGGCCGGGTCACACGGACAAGCTGCGATCCTGTATCTGCGACCGCCTCTTCCGTTGCTCAGATCAGAGCGAATTGTCTTATGCTTCGGGACAGGGCTGTCGGTTCTGTCTTTGATCACGTTGTGCTGCGGACTTGCCGGACAGCTGAATCTGATCGCGATCGCAAGTCCGTCTGTTGTCAGCGTCGCAGTCATCTTCTATCACGCACGAAAATCGCATGGCTTGCAAACCTCGCAGATCGTTACGGAGAGTTCAGGTCGAAGATCGAAGCGTGTCGAGTGGCTGACGTGGCTCGTGATCGCGCCGTTTGCCGGTTATCTGCTGCTGGGCGCCGTTACTCCGCCGTTTGACTTCGATGTGCGGGAGTATCATCTGCAGGGGCCTAAAGAATGGTTTGAGCAGGGACGGATCTCCTTTCTCCGGCATAACGTCTACACCAGCTTCCCGTTCCTCAGCGAAATGCTGTCGCTCACCGGGATGACGCTGACCGGAGACTGGTGGAAAGGAGCCCTGGTCGGACAGGTTGTTCTCTCATGTTTCCAGTTGTTGAGTGCTCTGGCAGTGTTTGCAATCGGGAAACGCTGGATCAACGACAGTGTGGCGTGGCTGGCGACGCTCATTTATCTGACAACTCCATGGACGCTGCGCATTTCATTGATCGCTTACGCCGAAGGAGCGCTGACGTTTTTTCTGATCTCCTCGACTATGGTGGCGCTCTGGTGTCGCATCTGCACCAACAGGCAGAGCACTCTTGCCATCATCTGCGGATTTCTGGCCGGAAGCGCGATGGCGTCTAAATACACAGGCTTGATTTCCGTGATCCTGCCGACGGCGATTGTGATGACTGCGGGCCTGGTCTCTCACCGCCGAAAGAACCGTGAGAACGAAGCAACTCCGTCCGGTCAGGCGATCAACTGGCGGCATGCGATGTTACTTTTCACCGTGTACGTGTCTGGCATTGTCCTCGCCGTTTCTCCATGGCTGCTTCGGAATCTGCACGATACCGGAAATCCCGTCTATCCGCTGGGGTATTCGGTGTTTGGAGGCGATGAATGGTCAAGTGAACTCAATGCGCGATGGAAATCGGCGCACGGCCCGGCTGAGCATCGGCTGAGTGAGATCCCGCGACATTTTCTTGACGCTGCTGTCCTCAACACATGGACCAGTGCGCTGCTGTTTGCATTGTCTGTGCCCGGCGTTCTGTTGTGGCGCCGAAATCGCACTCTGCCAATTCTTTATTGCCTGATCGCATGGGGATTTTTCACCTGGTGGGCGATGACTCATCGAATTGATCGCTTCTGGATTCCCGTGATCCCGTTGCTGAGTATCGCCGCGGCGTGCAGCTGGCTGCTGTCGGAATCACGAATGTGGCGATCATTTATCGGGATCATCATTGTTGCCGTCACAATTTTCAACATTCGCTTCTGCGAACTGCCGGCTCTGGTGGGACTCCACGCAGGGCTGATGGACCTTGACGCCGCTCGGCAGCTGACGATTCGTTCGGACATTCAGTTGCTCAACAAATCACTTCCAAACAATGTCAAAGTCCTGATGGTGGGTGATGCGGAAGTCTTCGATGCAACTTTTCCGCTGGTCTACAATACGGTCTTTGATGACTGCATCTTTGAAGAATGGACAAGTGATCCGGCCGATGAGCAACGACCAGTCCGAGAGCGGCGAATGCTGCCTGATGCGCCGCTTCGCGGTCGCCTTCAGGCTGAAGGTATTACTCACGTGCTGGTTCACTGGGGCGAAATTTTGCGATACCGACTGCCGGGGTCTTATGGTTACACCGAGTACGTTCAGCCGTCTCGGTTCAACCGGCTCGTGGAGCGGAAGATTCTGACTTCGTCGCAGACACTTCTTGCGCGTCCTTTGAACAGTCTTTCTGCGTCTGAGCTGGCCGTCATTCAATCGTGGGATGAATCTCAGAGTTTGTTTGGCGGTGACGACTCTTTCCGAATTGTCCAGATCTTTAAAGTGATCCCGGAGCCTCGGCCCTGATGATGGGTTGCAGCTCATCGGATCGAATCAGACGGAGCGAACGGCAGTTGTTTCTCGCACGCTGTAACTGTCCGCACTGCGACTGGTGTACGCCACAATCAGTTCGGCAAGAAGTCCCAGCGACAGGGCCTGTCCGCCCAGCAGCGAAGCGGCAATTGCATAGGCAAGCAGCGGACGGTTTCCGATGGGCTGGACATCGGCGAGCCCAATTCTCATCGCAATCCAAAGCAGGCTGAGGTACGCGAGCCCGATCATTCCAATCAGAAAGAATCCAAGGCCCACTGTTCCCAGCGCATGCTGAGGGCGGCGGCCGAAACTCGTCAGAAATGTGACCGTCATCAGGTCCAGCAATCCTCGCAGAAACCTGCGCATTCCATATTTGGAATGCCCGTGCTGCCGCGATCGATGATTGACGGCCACTTCGGTCACACGAAAGCCGCGAGCATGAGCCAGCACGGGGATGAAGCGATGCAGCTCTCCATAAATCTGCACTTCCTGAGCAACTTCCGCGCGGAACAGTTTAAGCCCGCAGTTGTGGTCGTGCAGCATCAGTCCAGACATGCGGCCCACCATCCAGTTGAAGATTTTGCTGGGATAGACCTTGTGCCACGGATCCAGGCGTCGCTGCTTCCATCCATTAACCACATCAAATCCGCCATCGATCTTTTGCAGCAGCGCCGGGAATTCAGCCGGGTCATCCTGCAGGTCTGCATCCAGCATCAGGATCAGCTGTCCTGTCGCCACTTTCATACCGGCTGTCAGAGCGGCCGCTTTTCCAAAATTGCGTCGCAGGCGAATGCCGGAAACCAATGATTCACGGGCTGCCAGTTCCTGGATGACAGACCATGATCTGTCGGTTGAGCCATCATCGACGAGAATGATTTCATAGCCTGTGACACATGCCCGGACTCCGGCCTGCAGTTCGTCAATCAGCTGGATCAGACTGTCCTGTTCGTTGAAGACGGGCACGACGATTGACAGAGTCCATGAAGGCACGGTGCTGGGCTGAACAGGATTTTGCATGACGATTGCTTTCGAGGAACCGGCGGCGTGGGCGCCGCAATACTACTTCTCAACAACCGACTTCCTGGGACGATTTGGCATGGTGGGTTCCGGCACATTGGACGCAGCAATCGCTCTGTCTCGCAACGCTTCTGCAGAAATCAGATTCACAAGTTCCTGCCCCAGTCGATCCATTTCCATCACTGTCGAATCGATACGTCCGGCCAGATATAAGTATGCGGCCATGGCCGGAATTGCAATCATCAGGCCTACAGCGGTGGTCAGCAAAGCCAGAGCAATCCCATTGGCGAGAGTCTGCGTCTGGCCCATGGCGCCGGCCGTGGCAATGTCATTAAACGAACGAATCATGCCGACCACGGTCCCCAGCAGACCAATTAAAGGGCTCAGCGTTGAAACGCCATTCAGGACTCGCAGCCCTTTCTTCAACTGTGTTACCTGACGCTCGCCGCCGTCGATTACGGCCTGCTCAACTTCCACGCTGGGTCGCCCCCACTTTCGGACGCCGTGAATAAAGATTTCGGCGACAGGACTTTGATTTTGCTGGCAGACAGCCAGTGCTTCCGGCTTGTCGATGCGCCCGGCGCGAAGATGCATCAGAAAGCGTTCTACAAACGCTTTTGGAATGACTCGATGACGTCGCAGGACCACAAGCCTTTCGATCACTGACCAGACCCCAATGACCGAGGCAATGATAAAGGCTGCAGTAAACGGTCGACCCATTGCGTCTGCGATGCCCAGCGGATCCGTCGGGATTCCGCTCGGTCTGGTTTCACTCTCCATGCCGGGCGAAGCATTGCTCGCACCCGCGGCGGTCTCTGGTGAGGCGGTCGCAGATGCGTTTGACGCTGGTTCCTGAGCCATGGTCCTGCACGCGACAAGGAGTGCTGCAAGCAACACAACCATAACGGCGATGCGAGTTGAAATAGATGACGGAGGATGTGAGTTCATTGTTTAAGACTGTCACAAGTTCGATAAAAAACGAGCAAACTCGGGAGCCGCGAAAAATCTATTCCTCGGACGCCCCCAGCTTTCTGAGTTCGAGGGTGGATTTACTGACCAGAGGCGATTCGGGAAACGTGGCAATCAATTCTTTGTAATCTCTGACTGCCGCATCAGTCTTTTCAAGTTTTGCCTCACAGGTGGCCGCCTGAAACAGGGCCTGTGCGCGGAGTTCGTCGTAGCTGTAGTTGAGATAAACTTTAAAGTACTCTTTGACTGCGTCCTCAAGATTCATTTCAAGAACGAGAGTTTCTGCAAGAAGAAACTGGCAGCGAGCGGCTGTTTCTGTTCCCTGTCCGTCGTTGTTTGATGTTACAGCTCGAAAGTACTCGCGAGCCTTTTCAAAGTTCGGTGGAGCCTGCTGTTTCCATCTTCTGCCCTGGACATCCATCATCTGAAATGCGAACGGCGATTTTTCGCTGCGTTGTTTCAGCTCAGTTTCCAGCACATCAATTTGCTCGTAATTTTTGGAAGCCATCGCCGCTTCTGCCAGCACCACCCAGACTCGATCGGTCCAGTCCTGAACGGGAATCTGCTCCGCCACGATCTCGTTTCGAAGAGCCGTCAGGATTTCCGTAGCCTGATCGGGCTTCTGAAGTTCAACGTAAGCGTTGCCGGAGAAAAGACGCACCTGAGGAGCAAGCGGGCTGGCCGCGTAATTTGCCAGAAACTGCTCGGCAGAAGCCACCAAAGGCATCCAGTTTCGGGAGGCCGCCTGAATTTCGATGATGTGAAACAGTGCCCGTTCTTTTTCTGCAGCGGCGTAACGCGCATCCGCCACGATGGCTTCCATTTCCTTCAGTGATTCGTCCAGTTTACCGGCCTCCAGCAGACTTTCCGCCAGCGAAAGTCGAGCCTGACCGGCAAACGGACTATCAGGAAACCGCTCCATCATTTGGCGGTGAATCGCATCAGAGCGATCAAAACGCTCGGCTGTCGCATTCATCCAGGCCCATTCTTCCAGGACACGATCCAGTTCCTCGGCATTCGGAAACTGACCGGCAATTTTTTCCCACATGCTGTCGGCTTCATCAATTTTTTTCAGCTTCTGCAGCGATCGGGCGGCCTGGCGGCCAGCATCAAACGCATACATCAGCGGTGGCATCGCTTCGTCTCCTGCGGCCGCAGGTGGCTGGTCCTTTGTCAGCTTTGAGAACACTGTTGTATAGGCTGCCGCTGTTCGTTCGGGATCTCCCTGTTCCTCCGCGGAACGCGCCTGCATGAATAAGTTTTCTGCGATGTCTTCTGAGGACGGGTAGTCTTCTGCGATCTTCGCGAATGACTTCTCGGCGTCCGCAAATCGAGATGCCTTAAACTGGCTCCAGGCAACTCCGGTCACTCCTGCTTCTTTTACCGCCGGATCCTTCTCGTACCCAGACGCCATGGTGAAGAACAATGTCGCGTCGTCAGGCGAATTTTGTTCGAGTGCCGTTTCCGCGGCCTGCAGAACGGCGGTCCATGTCTGAGCCTGATCAGGGTATGTTTCGATCAGGACTTTCAGCTCATCGCCGGCGTCGGCATAACGCTTCAGATGACTCAGGGCCACGGCGCGGGCGGCCATCACATCAGACTTCTGCCGGACCTCTGTAGCCATCGGCAAAAACTCGTCAGAAAAAGTAAGAGCGCGTTCGTAATTCTGCAACTGCAGACTGCTCATCGCAGCCAGCGCCAAAGCTCCTCTGATCTCACTGAAAGCTTCATTCTTGAACAGGTCGCTCATCAACAGCGTTTGCTCGACAACTTTTTCGTACTGCTTTCCTTCGTAGTAGGCACGGCAGAGATAGTAACGACCAACAGCCGTGACTCTGTCGTTCGGTTCCTTAGACACCGCCACAGCGGACTCAAGCACGGGGATGGATTTCTCGACGTCATTTCTGGCCAACAGCAACCGGCCGAGAAGAATTTGTTCGCGAGGACGCGCGGCGGCTTCCGAATGATCGGCCTTCAGTCGTGCCCAAAGTCGTTCCGCGTGCTCGCCCTGGGTCAGTTCAAGCCGCAGCTCTGAAGCATTAAAAAGACAGTCCACAAGACGACCGAACTGGGGCCATCGGTCGGAAATGTCTTCAAACATCTGGGCCGCGGTTTCTTTGTTCCCCGAAGTTCGTTCCAGCTGCGCCTGCTGGAAAAGAACGTCGGCGGCAAACGGTGAATCCCCGGCCGCTTTCAGTGCCTCGGAAAATACCTGCCTGGATTCATCGACGCGTCCCAGTTCCTTCAGGGACAAAGCGGAGATCAGCACCGCCTGAGCTCTTCGTGGCGACTCCTGAGGAACGCGACGGAGCCATTCGACCGCCTTTTCATATTCGCCAGCGCGATACCATGACATCCCGGCGCCGAGCACAGCGGACGGAACAAGCGGGTTCTTCGGGAAAGTTGTTGTAAGCGATTCAAAGCTGGCAGCTGCGTCCTTGTACTGCGAGGCTGAATATTGAATCGACGCGATTCGATTTAAAGCTCGTGGCGCTGGAGCGGAATTTTTATCCGCAGCAACCGCCTGGTACTGCATGATTGCATCGGATGCTCGATTCAATCCTTCATAGGCCTTTCCAAGACTGAAGCGGGCGTCCGAAAGAATTGAGGCATTACTTTGCGGAGTGGAAATCGGCGTCAGGATTTCAACCGCTTGCTCGAACTCCTTCACGGCCACATAAGAATCCCCCAGCAGCAGCCTGGCCCAGTCCACAAGATTGTGTTCCGGATGTCGGTTGAGAAACTCCTTCAGCTGCGTAATAGAGGACGAGTAGTCCTTCAAAAAGTAGCTGCATTCACCCAGCCGGTATCGCGCATCGGCAATGTCTTTCGCGTCTGGTTCCGCCTTGATGAAGGCTGCGAATTCTGTGCGAGCCAGTTCGTATTTTTCGAGAACGCTTAAGGCGCGCGCGTAATAAAGCCGTGCAACATTATGTCGAGGGTGTGCAGAAAATTCAGCGACGAACTGACCGAGCGTTTCCGCGGCCTGCTCCCACCGTTTCGCGCGATAAAAACCCAGGCCCAGATTGAAGTCATCCGTTGCCTTGTCTGCCATCAGAGGCTGTGGGCAAAGCGTGGCTATGCAAAACAGACATAGAAACGCTTTCCACCACCACCGCCGGCCGAGAGAACCGTCAGGGCAATGCGGGATGGCATTGGAGCCACCCTCGGAGGACTCCATGGCGAGTGTTCTGGAAGTGATGATCGACTGGTCTTTCCACATGTGAGTTGCGCAGCAGGAGGTATCAGAAACACAGGCCAGCCATTCCATGACAATCCCGACGGAAGATCCGCCCAGGCACTAGAAGTTCCATCATGTCCATAGTACGCAGGGGATTGCCGTTTCCGAAGTCTCCAGACGAGCATTTTGGCTTGAGGATCAGGATGACCTGCACATGCGGTGGCCACACAATCCCCCCTTTTTGTGCAGTTCCCCGTTCGGGCTGTTCAGGAACGTCGGCCACGCGTCACGAGCATGCGGGAACTTCCGCATTTTCGAAAGCCTGTGTTTGGCCATCCGGTTCTGTTGGGTTTCCAGCCAGCGATGCCTGACCGATTCGGACTGCTGACACTGACTGTCGCCGGTCGATGATCGTGTGAGGAGCGTTTCAGCGGGTTGGTTTTCGACTGATCTTTCAGGAAGCCTCAAAGATAACTCCGCCAATTTCCGTCAGAAAATTGACTCGTCAGGGTTCTGCTCGTTATTCTTTCAACTCCAGCTCTCACCCCGCACGATCTTGCCGCCAGCTTCCCGCCATTTGTTCCCGCCTCGTTCATCTCCTCAGGAGGACCCACATGTTCCGAATTCACGCTGAACGTTCCTCCGCCTATTGTGATGGTCATTCCCGCCGCAGTTTTGTCCAGCTTGGCGTCGCCGGGATGGCGACTGTGGGGCTGCCGCAAATTCTGGCGGCGAAGGAGCAGTCCATTGCGCAGGGCGGGGCGAAAAAAGAGACTTCAGTCATCCTGTTATGGCTGGATGGTGGTCCCGGTCATATGGACACCTATGACATGAAGCCTGAAGCGCCGGCCGAGTACCGGGGCATCTGGAAGCCCATTCCGACGAATGTTCCCGGGATGGAAGTTACCGAACTCTTTCCGCTGCAGGCGAAAATTGCCGACAAGTTTTCTGTCGTGCGTTCCCTGCATCACGACAGTGGCGATCATTTTACCGGTGGCCACTGGATGCTGACAGGCCGCGGTGAGGGAGTCAGTGGCGCCAACACCAAAGGCAAGTACCCGTTCTTTGGTTCCGTCGCGACAAAGGTGACAGGAGCCCGCCAGCCAGGAATGCCGGCGCACGTGGCCGTTCCTTATGGCATGAGCATCGGCTTGAGACCTGGCTACTTTGGCGGCAACTATCTGGGCGTGCATCACAATCCGTTTGAAACAGACGGTGATCCCAACGCAGACAATTTTCAGGTTCGTAATGTCGGGCTCAGTCAGGACCTGACGCTGGATCGCCTGAGTGATCGGCGTGCTTTACTGACCTCCGTCGACAGTCTGCGACGAGAAGCGGATGCGAGTGGCATGTTTGATTCCATGGATAAGTTCGACCGCACCGCATTCGATATGGTGACGGGCGCCAGAACTCGCGAAGCTTTTGATCTTTCAAAAGAATCGCCTGAGCTTCGCGAACGTTACGGCCGGCATTCCTGGGGTCAGAGTACCTTGCTTGCGCGACGACTCGTCGAGGCCGGGACCACATTTGTCTCCTGTCACTTCGGAGGATGGGACCATCATTGGGATCTGAAGTCCGGTATGGAAAACTACCTGCCGAAAATTGATCAGCTTGTTTATGGTCTGCTGACTGATCTTTCTGATCGAGGACTTCTGGAAACAACGCTTGTCGTGCTCTGCGGCGAGTTCAGTCGAACGCCGCGCATGAACGATGGCGGCAACGGAGGCCCGCCGCTCAGCAAGGGCACTCCTGGACGAGATCACTGGGGCAATGCGATGTTTTGTTTTCTTGCCGGCGGAGGAGTGCAGGGCGGTCGCCTGATCGGCTCAACCGATCATCTCGGCGAATCCCCTAAAGAACAGCCCCTTCGCCCCGGTGATATACACCATACAATTTACAATGTGCTGGGCGTCAATCCTTCGATGCACTTCCTTGATCATTCCGGCAGACCGGTCGCCGCGGTGGATCATGGAGCCGTCATTCGCGATCTCTTTTAGCGGAAGTCAGGATCCTTTGTGTCCATGTTTGGACACCAGAAGTCAAAACGACATCAGCCGGTCTTCAGTGAGTCCGAAGCAGGGCCTTTCTGATGCCGTTTGTTCTTCAGGAGGAATCTGATCAAAAGGCTGCGGCTCTGTTCGTTCGCTGAAACGTCTCGAATGTCCTGCAGCTGTTTTTCTGAAGCCGCACTCATTTTCACGAATTTGAGTGCGGCTTTTTTTGGGCCGCTTCTTATGTGGCGAGCAATGGCTCGGTTGGAATCCATTCATCCAGTTGCATTTGAACGACCGGTGACGGCTCAAGCAGGTCGGCGATGGAATTCAAAATGAGATCTGGTCGATAAGCAAAATGTTTCAGATCGTCGCGACTGGTCGTCCCTGAGAGGACCAGAATGGTTCGGTAACCCATCTGCACTCCGCCAAGAATATCGGTATCCATCGTGTCACCGATCATAATCGTATTTGCAGCCTCCAGCCCGAGTTCCTTCCGAGCCGCTCTCATCATCACCGGGCTTGGCTTTCCAACACTGAAGGCCTTCACACCGGTTGCCTTCTCCAGCAGTGCGACAACAGCGCCGCAGCCGGGGCGAGTTCCCGTGGAGGTCGGGCAGTTGGGATCAAGATTTGTGGCAATCAGTTTTGCACCTTCCATAATCAGCTGGACTGCTCGTTCGACCAGTTCAAAAGAAAGTGTTCGACCTTCACCCACCACGACATAATCTGCGTGGGAGTCCACGATCGAGTAACCGTTGCTGTGGAGTGCATTCATCAGGCCACTTTCGCCAATGACAAATGCAGTGCCGTTCGGTAACTGTCGAGCCAAAAACCGAGCGGTTGCCATCGCACAGGTGAAGACATGCTTCTCCTCGATTGGCATCCCCATGCGATTGAGCTTTGTCGCCACATCGCGCCGACTTCGCTGACTGTTGTTTGTCAGGAAAAGGAAAGGTGTATTCTCATCCAGTAGTTTCCCAATGAATTGTCGTGCGCCTGAGATCAGTTCAGTACCCCGAAAGATCACGCCATCCATGTCGATCAAATAACCAGTTGTCATGAGCCGTTCGTCCTTCGTCGAGTATTGCAGAGTTCGCAGAATGACATCGTTCCCTTGATGTCATGTCCGTAAGCGACTTCTGATTGGCAACTCATGTGCCACAGGCATTGCGAATTCCGCGCAAGCAATAAAAACACTCGCTTACGAAATATGGCAGACGTCGCTCACAGTGATGTGATCACCCATACGTGCGCTGAACATGCTGCTGCCAATCGTCAGCAAACAATGCGTTGATGCTCAATTGCAATGCAGATTCCAACTGCTTTGCATTCGATGGTCGGGCCTGCCGTGCTGGCTTTCATGCTGATCTGGCTTCATGAACAGACTGTCGGACCTGTTCCGATGCTGTCAGCCTTCTGGTGGCAGGGCTTACGTCTGAATGCGTAAGGATCTGTTCATCCCTGAGGCTTTGTGCAGCGTTTCACGATACTCGTCCAGAGGAACGGAATCGGCCACGATGCCTCCGCCGACGGGAAACTGAACCCATCCTCCTTTGAGTGTGAACGTTCGAATCAAAATGCTGCTGTCTAAGTCTCCGCAGGGGCCATACGCGAACAGGCTGCCACAATACGCACCTCGAACCGTCGGTTCCAGCTCGGCAATGATCTGCATCGCGCGGATCTTTGGAGCCCCGGTGATCGAGCCCCCGGGGAAACATCCGGCCAGCAAGTCCCAGACATCGCAGTTGTTCCGGAGCTCTCCGGCGACAGTCGAGACAAGGTGAATCACCGTCTCAAATCGTTCAATCTCACACAGTCCGGTAACCTTTACAGAACCAGGTCGGCAGCTGCGCGAAATGTCGTTCCGGAGCAGATCCACAATCATGACGTTCTCTGCGCGATCCTTTTCGCTTGTGGAAAGCTCGTCCCCTGCGAAAAGGTCGGCAATAGGTGAACGCGGACGTCGGCGAGTCCCCTTGATCGGCCTTGTCTCGACGCGACCGGTTCGATCAACTTTCAGAAACCGTTCCGGGGAAGCACTGACAATCGAGAAATCGTTGGTCTTGAGCAGACCGCAAAATGGTGCCGGATTGCTCGTGCGAATCTGCGAATACAATTGTGTGGCCGATCCATTCCACGGGGCCATCAGCCGTTGTGACAGGTTGGCTTGAAAGATATCACCGGCACGAATGTATTCGATCACACGACTCACCGCAGCAATGTAATCGTCTCGAGTAAAGTTTGAATAGATCTCGGACGTCGGCTCAATGCGATGCAGATGAGCGAAGCAGGACGCTGACAAGGAATCAGTGGTTGATGTTGCAGAGTCCGAACTCTTCTGTGGCGTGGTGCCGCGATGAAGCCTTTCCTGAATCCATGCGGCCCGGGCATCCGCTGTCAAAGAGTCAGGCAAATCGGTTTCAATGACCAGCACGTAGGCCGTGACTGTTGCGGCGATATGATCCCAGACGATGGCCCAGTCGAACAAGCCGGCCAGCAATGCCGGGGTTTCAAAATCGTCAGTCACAGGCGAGGGGAGCTTTTCGAAGGCCTGCCCAAGTTCATACGACATCAATCCGGCAATACCTCCGAAAAATGGCGGAAGCGTTTTCTGAATGTCGTCAGAAAATTGAGGAAGCCGATGCTGCCATTCTCGCAATGTGGCAAACGGCTGCGTGCCGAACTCCGGCCTGGCAGTTCTGCAGGTTGTTATGGGATCGGCAGTGAGAAAGGTGTACCGCGAATCTCGCTCGCGATGCCGAGCAGCGCTGTCCAGCAGGAGCACAAACGGCGCATCGTCAAACGCGGCCAGAGCCTGAAGCACATCCAGTTGAGGGTCGAGTTCAATAATGCGGAGTGACGATGACACGGAACAATTCTGAAAACGAGATTGGGATGAAATGGACTCCGGTCGCAGACACTTTTTTGGGTTCCGTATATCGTTCCTCGCCCCCCGAGCCAAGAGCGTCGGCGACCGGAGCCCTTCGTCACATCCGCCACAGCGACATTCCAGAGGCGTCTGCTAAGCCCGAAAGTACTTGCGAAAAGTTTCGATGGTTTTTCTGGCAGCGGACATCGAATCGGGAATCGGGAATGCTTCGACAGACACATAGCCGTTGTAGGCAATTGCACTCAGTGCGTCCACGATTGGTTCATAATTCATATGGCCACAACCAGCGGCCTGACGGTTGGAATCCACGAAATGCACATGGCCCACCAGTGGACCGGCTGTTCGCAGCGCTTCACTGAGGCAGACTTCTTCGATGTTCATGTGAAACAGATCGGCCAGAAGTCGCACGTTTTTTGTTGCCAGAGGCTGGAGCAATTCCGCGCCGGCAGCCAGAGTCGTCGCCATGTTGGTTTCGTAACGATTCAGCGGTTCATAATGGAGGACCGTTCCTGATCGCTCAGCATGATCGCCTAGCTCCTGCAGAGCATCTCGGAGATAGGCCGTCGCCGTTTGCTGGTTCACGGCCTCGTCCCACTTCCCCTGCATGGAGCCGATGATTGCCGGGGCTTCGTATTCCGCACCGGCGGAAATGATCTCTCGAATAAATGCGGCCGCGGCTTTGCGTCGATCCCGATCGGCATCGCACAGCGACAGCTTACGAACCACCATCCCGGCCCCCGTTCCCACGGCCGCCAGTTTCAAACCATGATCGGCCAGCAGTTTTGCCAAGGGCAGGGTGCGGATGGTTTCTCCTGACGGAGCGAACAGTTCAATGGCATCAAACCCCAGATCCGCCGCCGCTCGACACGCCGCAGCCAGGTCATCGTGAAAAACAAAAGGCCCCTTGCGAGCCTGCTCGACAAGACTAACGGTGACGGCGGATTTGATCATGGGTTTCCCGGGTGGAGTGGCGGGCAGCTCTGCTCAGGCATGAACGTCCGTTTGTGTTTCCAGCCTGTGAAAATTCTATTTTCCAATTGTGCGCGAAAATTCAACGTCACGCAATTCGCATGCACTCAGTCGCGTGCCCGTTTGCAGGGTGAGAATCGTGCAAAGTTAGAATCGTGCACGTGCAAATCAAGCAGCACATCCAGTTTAATGATTTTCTGCACTTTTTGGCTTTTTGAGCCACGCATGTTGCACGCGGCGGGATCTAAACTTCGAACGCTTCGCTGAATTCGTAAAGCCCATCGAGAAACGTCTCAATTCGGTGATACATACGCGGGAATGAATCGCAACGAAAGAAGTCACCAATAACGAAAAATGAAAAGAAGTCTGCAATCTCCTGCAACGGAATGCCTTAGGAACTTTCAAGCTCATGGATTTACTGCCCCGTTCATAAACAATGCGATAATCGCCTGAGCCAATTTCGGGGTCAGATAGCGGCGTGGACGTGACCTGCGCGAGAACAAGTTGATCGACTGATCGATGAGGCAGCAAAATGAAAGCGCCAGGAATGCAGGATCTGAAGCGGCAAGCTCGCCGGAATCAATTCCTTCTTTCATGACTCCGGTTACCAGTCGAAATCTGCGATCGGTAAGCTTATCCAGGACACCGTCAATCTCAGGTACGGTTGGACCGAAGTAGGTCTGAAACATCAGCCTGGGAACTCGAGGATCTGCACAGCAATATTCGAACGATGCCGTGGCAAAGGACATAAGCTTCGAAGCGAACGTCGATTGAGACTCGATGATCTGCTCAAGGTGCTGCTGGCTTTCGCCGTAATGCCGCTCAATCAATTCCTGAAACACCGTTGCTTTGTCGGCAAAATGATAGTAGAGCGTTGGTTGCGTGACTTTGGCTGCTTGCAAGATGTCTCGCACACTGGTCGCCGCGTATCCATGCTGCGAAAACAGGGTGAGTGCTTCGTCCAGCAGGCGTTCTCGCGTTTGATGAGCGGCTTCGCTGCGTAATGTCATCTGGATTCGCTCACATCTTTCCTCGGTTGCTTGAGGTCATGACCAAGGTTGTCGAATATCGTGTGAATCAAGTCCTCCGTCTTATCAGCGGTCAGCAGAAAGAAACAAAACAGCATCTCGTCGGTCGTCTCCTCACCCCACGTCACGCGCTTTGGCGGTGAAGACGGATTGGACGGGTTCGCAGAAGAGTTATCAAACGCAGCCTCGACGACCAGCTCTGTTCCAGCGGCCAGCCGAATAGGTTTCTCGTAGTAGTACTCGTCCTGCCAATTGTAGTTCCAGTCGGGGATATCGATCAGCGTTTCAATCGGTTGGCCTGGCTGCCGTGCGGTCACTCGCATCGACTTTCCGAGCAGATGCATGTGGGGAACGATCCCAACCATGATGACATCCCTGGGCAACGTGTAACTGGTCGATCGACGATAATTGTTTTCGCCGGCAGGTATTTCCATTTCATAGTTCGCCATCCAGATACTGCCAACCAGCCTGGCAGGTTCCTTCAGCGAATCCGCCATTGGCTTCTGCACGAAATATAATCCCAGCTCCGACTGATCCGTCTCCTGCTTGCCCGTGGGATGATAGTGAATCTGTACGACCAGATCGCTTTCCTTCTTCAGGTATCGTCCCATATCGTTGGGAAGTCGTCTTGCAGTATTGCCAACGGACCAACCTCCCAACGCACCACTCGGCAGGAAACCCGGCCCACCAAAGTTCCCATAGCCAGGTTCTGAGGTCGCAGCATCCAGCTTGCGAGCTTGACCTTTGTCATCAAGAAACAGCACTGCATGATGGACGACTCGTTTGTTGCCCGGATGGAATTCAACAGCGGCCACCAGCTTATCCTCGGGAATATCAACTGGAATCACCAAGTTCTGGAGCAGATCGGGACCTTCGGCTGGCACTGTAAACTGTTCCTGCATTTTGAGAACCAGATCTGGCTGCCCCAACTGCCAGCCCTCAGCGAACTTTGGCTCAGGCGGCAAGTCCGCTCGTTCTCCAAATGCACAATCAGTTTCAACCCAGCGTTCAAGCAGCGACAACTCCCGATCGCTTAACCATCGCTCACCAACAAATCGATGCGTTGTAGCTGGGCCTGGGATCCATGGTGGCATGATCCGTCGGGTGGTGACCTCGACTAACATGTCCGCATGGGCCTTGGCTTCTTCGTAGTTCGTCAATGCAAAGGGAGCAACCTGACCGAGGCGATGGCAGTTCTGACATCGAGTCTGGATCAGCGGTGCAATGTCGCGAGCATACGTCACTTCGCTGCGACCGATGTCTGATCGTTCTTTGGGAAACACACATCCGACAGGCTTCGTCCTGGCCACGATCGGTTGCTTGTTCGATGCCAATGCTTTGATAGCGTCAGCGAGGTAGTGATGTTCGACGTTAGCTCGCCTTCTTCCGATCGATTCGTAAGCGTTGTCGATCGCGCCGCGATAGGCAATCGCTCCCGAAGCGTCCAATACGAAAGCTTCCGGCACATGCGTTGGCTGCAGGACTTCGCTCAGCAACTGAGATCCGTCAAAGAGTATCGAGAACTGAGTTTCAAAATCCTGAAAGGGCCGCCGGGCTTCGTCGCGAGTCACTGCAGAGTCGGAGACAACTCCAAACAACTGGACTGTCGATGGCAAAGAAATGTTCAACCGGTTCAACTGCTGGACATACGAATTGGAAATCGGGCAGGTTGTCGAAAGGAAGACAAACGCCCGCGTAATACCCTTATCATTCTGCGACAGTGCCTGCGTGGAACCTCTGAGGTCCTGCAAATCAAAGTGGATGATTTTGGCCTGCCGAGAATTATCGTCCGACTCTGCGATCTGTCCGACCGCAGAACGAGCTGAGAACACGCAAAAAAATACGAACGCTGCCCAAATGACGCTCATGCCTTGTACTCCACAGGAACTTCGAAGTTTCACTGAGTATAACGATCGTTATACTCAGGGTCAATATCTGGAGTGGGAATGCGCTCAAAAGCAAGCGAGCGAGAGGATGTGCTCTGAACAGGTGCGTGGAATGATCATGGACTGAACACAGCAGAGGAAGTTAGCTGGACGGCACCATCTTCGCTCATTGGTTTGGTGGATTTGGCGGCTGAGGTACATTCCAGACGAGGCTTTCCGGAAATCGCTGCAGCGTCCGTGGTACCACATTTTTCTCCAGAGCAATGGCTTTCGCATTCTTCCATTGTATGCTGGAGAGCAATCCCCGAACATAAGCTTCCATCAATCCTCGCCCCGCTGGCCGCACAAACAGTCTGCGAACGGAATCAAAAACTCACGAGGCAGTTTGCTAGACGTGGCGATATCTTTTACCGTCAGGGAGCGACCTTTCGTGGTTTCCTCCTGAGACCTTTTTTGTCTGTTTCATCTTTCTCAAGTTCGCACCATGAACGCGGCGACATCGCTGACAGTTGTCTCATTGAAACTCCGGATCACCTGCAGGACCGCGATCAGCCACTGCACGCTGCGCAGATTCGCTGAAGCACAGGCTGCGAACACAGTGAGTCAGCTGTCAATGCGACAGGAGTCTGTTCGATGACGAACGCGAGTTTGCGATCACAGCTCGAACGAACCATCGGTCGCGGGCGAATCCTGACTGCTCCGGCCCAGCTGGCTGGCTACGATGCTGACGGGCTCGGTTATAAAACGTTTCGGCCCGACGCGGTCGTAATTCCGGCGGATTCCGAAGAACTGGTGGACCTGCTGCGGGATTCGCGTCGGCTGAATGTCCCTGTGACAATCCGCGGCGCCGGCACGTCGCTATCGGGTGGCCCTGTCGCGGCACAGGGCGGGATCGTGGTTCATACATCATCGCTGAAAAAAATCCGCACGATCTGCCCTGAAGGCTATTGGTGCGAAGTGGAATGCAGCGTCGTTCTGAATCAACTGGATGCGGCACTGGTTCCGCACAATTTGTTTTATCCGCCCGATCCCTCCAGCGGTCCCGTCTGCACGCTGGGTGGAAATGTGGCAATGAATGCCGGCGGTGCGCACTGCTTTCGCTATGGCGTCACCAGCAATTATGTCCTTGGTCTGGAAGTTGTTCTGCTCGATGGCAGCGTGCATCGTTTTGGTGGTCCGGCGGGCGGGAGAGGCGACTGGAGGGAAGACTGGAAGCGTCTAATGGTCGGGTCAGAAGGAACGCTGGGCGCGTTTACTCGATTCTGGCTGCGTGTGTTGCCACGTCCGGAGAAGGCATGGACCTACCGCGCGACGTTTCCCGACCTTCACTCCGCAGAAAGAGCGATTCATGTTCTGGCAGCTCACGCCTCATTTCCCGTTGCCATTGAACTGATGGATCCAAGATGCGTTGCTCTCGTGGAAAACAGCCCAATGGCCGTGGGTCTTCCGAAAGATGCTTTTTTGATTGTGACGGAAATCGATGGGCCGACCATCCTTGTGGACTCTCGTGCAAAGTCAGTCGCGGCGGTGCTGCGTGATGCCGGAGCATCAAGTGTTGAATTCAGCGATGATGAAGCGCAGAAGAAGCGACTCTGGCGAGCCCGCAAGGTGGCCGGAGGCCTGATGGGCCAGATGAGTCCCGACTTCATGGTTCAGGATGCGGTCATTCCAAAAAGTGCGCTGGCGGAAATGCTTCAGCTCGTTTACGACGAAGCGGATGCGGCCGGGATTCCCGTTGTGAATGTCTTTCATGCGGGCGATGGCAATCTGCACCCCAACTTTCTGTTTGATTCCGGAAAGCCGGGCGAGCTTGAAAAAGTGGAAGGTATCAGCAAGCGACTGATGCAGAAGGTCGTTGAAGTGGGTGGCACTTTGTCCGGTGAGCACGGCATTGGCAACGACAAAACCGCTTACATGCCGATGGTCTTCGGTACAGACAACCTTAAACTGCAGCTTGCGGTCCCTGCCGTCTTTAATTCTCGCCACCAGCTGAATCCGCTCAAGGTGTTCGCGTCTCGTCACTTTGATCAAGGCAGTGCCGGGGCAGGGGAACTTAGCCGAAAAATTGTGCCGGATAAATTTCAGGCATCACCCACATTCGCGCCATTCCTCGATCCGGTCGATGGCGTCATCTGTGTTCCGGCGACGATGACGCCGCAGGAGTTACACAGTCTGGCCGATCCGCATCGGCTGCGCTATCCGCTGATTCTTGATCAGCACGCGCCTCTCATTCGCCAGACCGCTGCCAGTCCTTTTGCGCCGGCCTCGTCGCGCTTCGGACCGTTCTGCGACAACATTATGGGGATGAACTGGAAACTCCCGAGCGGCCGCATCATGCGGATTGGAGAGCGAGTTGTAAAATCGACGACGGGCTACGATCTGCTGCGATTCTTTTTGAACTCCAGCGGACGATTTGGGGAACCCGTCGACTACGTTCTTCGACTGCGTCCCAACTGTGGAACCACGACGGTGTTCCAGCTGACAGGAATCAGCGGCCTTGTGGCTCAGGCGGCACACTCGCTTTTGGCGACCTGCTGGATCCACTGGTTTGATTCCGTCGACCTACTCATGAACGGTTGCAGCGAAACCTGTCGGCTGCGAATCTCTCTGAATTGCCCGGACTACGAACAGCCGGTTTATTGGAATTATCTGGCCGACTTCGCAGCGAAAATGCAGTTGGCCTTTCAATCTGAGCCCGCCATTTCAGTTCCAACAGATGGATGTCCGGATTTTGTGATGAAGACCACGCCGGACCAGGCGATCGCTCTGTCACGTGAGATGGCAGCCGAGCATGATCTTCGCTGTGTGACGCTTTGTTACAACGGAGTCATTCATGGCTATTTCAATACTCTTCCCGGCGACGACGAAATTGCGGAGCGAATTACGCAATTGATCGGTCGATATTCCAAAGCTTTGACACTGGCCGGTGGAGACTGGCAGTCGCGTCATCTTCCCGCGCCGACGCCCTCCGGAGTTGAGGCCGCCTGGCTGAAGCAGCTGGAACAGGAGTTCGGATCTCTATGACATCATCTCAAGAAACTCATTCCCCGGCCGTGGCCGCGACGAGCAGCGGCGCGACTCACGACCTTCCTGCCGCGCCGTGTGCCGCTTCAACCGATTATCGAGATCTGCTGACCAGCTGCGTGCATTGCGGACTGTGTCTGGAAGTCTGTCCTACTTATCAGCTGTCCGGCGATGAGAATAACTCGCCTCGCGGGCGGCTCCGATTGTGGCGTGAAGAAGCGGATGGACGACTTCCGCAGGACCCGTGGACCGTAACTTACACGAAGGACTGCGTTGGATGTCTCGCCTGTGAATCGGCCTGTCCGGCAAATGTTCCGTACGGCGAAATTCTTGAGCAGACGCGGCACGCGCATGTCGCTGCGGGTCGCACTGAGGTGAAGCTGTCTCTGCGAGTGGCTGCAGGTCTGGCGGCCAGGCAAACGCTCTTCAATCTGACGATGCTGCCAGTCAGAATTCTGCGTCGGCTGGGTGCAAGGCCGCATCGATTTTTATTCCCCGGCCAGCCGGCCTTGATCCAGTCAACCGCCGATTATGCTGCGCAGTTGATGAAGACGCATGTGCCCACCGGACCGAGGGTTGCGCTGCTGACCGGTTGCCTGATGGAATCCGTCTTCCGCGAGATCAATTTCGCAACCGTTCGAGTGCTGATTGCAAACAATGTGCAGGTTGTTGTTCCACGAAATCAGGGATGCTGCGGGGCTATGCAGGAGCATCTGGGAGTGGATGGCATCGACGAGCTTCGCGGGCAAAATCAAAAGGCATTTTCCGCGCTGGACGTGGATGCTGTTGTCTGCAACTCTTCGGGCTGTGGGCTGGCGATGGCAAAGACACTCGCCGGTCAGAAGCCCGTCCGAGACGTGCTCGATTTCCTCGGCGACCTGAAACTGATCGAGTGCCATCGCCCGAAGAACGGAACTCGGATCTATGTCGACCTTCCGTGTCATCTGATACATGGTCAGAAACTGGCAGGGATCCCGCCGAAAGTTCTGGACGCGACCGGATACCGCTGGGAACTGGCCCCGCAGGCTCGGGATTGTTGCGGATCAGGAGGTGTTTATAACCTTCAACAGCCGGAAAACGCGCGAGAGATTCTGTCACGCAAGTCGGCTTTTCTGAACGAAGCAGAAGGTGATCCTGTTATTCTGGCCACGAGCAATCACGTGTGCATGATGCAGTGGAATTCGGCAAAATCGAGTGGCCTGGTGAAGCGTCCCTACGAAGTTCGTCATGTCATCCAGCTGCTGGATGAGCAGTAGCATTTCTGTGTGATGCGTTCCTGCGTTGAACTTTCCATCCTCGTTCCAGGGCTCCAGCCCTGGAACGCACTGCCAGGAGGCTCCCGCCTCCTCCCGGGCTCCGCCTCCGTCCTCTCTTCCCGCCCGCAAGGCGGGAGCCTTGTCTGCAGTGCGTTCCGAGGCTGGAGCCTCGGAACGAGGGGTGTGCTTGATGGCAGCAATGTCGCCTGGCAGACTTTATGAAGCGTTACTTCAGGCGAATATCCACACTGGCGCTGTGAGCCGTCAGGCCTTCTTTTTCGGCCATCAGGCGAACGTGATCCGCATCGGCTCGCAGTGCGGAGGCGTTGTATTGAATGATAGAACTGCGTTTCAGGAAGTCGGTTGATGCCAGGCCATTTGCGAACCGTGCGGTACCGCCGGTCGGCAGAACATGTGACGGGCCGGCGATGTAGTCTCCCAGCGCGACCGGTGTGAAATGGCCAAGGAAGATGGCTCCGGCATTCTGAATTTGTGAAAGCATGCGTTCCGGAAAATCCATCGAGATATGCAGGTGTTCGGGGGCCAGCATATCGGTGAGAGCTGCGGCCTCGGCTTCGTCACGTGCCAGAATCAAAGCGCCGTAATCTTCCAGCGACTGTCGAGCCAGGTCGCCACGCTGCAGCTGAGCCAGTTGTTTTTCAAGCGATTGCTGGACAGCCGCGATCAGTGGTTCGTGCCATGTGATGAGTACCCCGGAACCAGGACTATGTTCCGCCTGAGAAATAAGATCGGCGGCCACAAAGTCCGCGCGAGCTGTGTTGTCGGCCAGCACAATCACTTCGCTGGGGCCTGCGATGCTGTCGATATCCACATCGCCGAAAACATGCTGCTTGGCCAGAGCCACAAACAGATTCCCGGGGCCAACAATCTTGTCGACTCGGGGAATGCCTTCCACGCCATAAGCCAGTGCGGCCACAGCCTGAGCACCACCGACTCGGTACACTTCCTTGATTCCCAGTTCGTTGCAGGTGGCCAGCATGTCGACGTTGTAACCGCCGAAGTCTGTCGGCGGCACAACAATGGCGATCTCCTTCACGCCAGCAGTCAGGGCCGGGACTGCGGTCATCAGAACAGTCGATGGATACGCGGCGGCGCCCCCGGGCACACAAATGCCAACTCGCTTCATCGGCAGGTAACGCTGTCGGAGTTCGACAATCTCGGCGCCGATCCTGCGGACCACACGAGCATCCTTTGGGAGGATCGCTCGCTGAAATTCGGCGACGTTCTGGCGGATCTGTCCAATCGTGTTTAGAAACTCGGGTGATACTTTTTCTGAGGCTGCATCCAGTTCCGCCTGAGTCACTCGGACGGTTGCCGGTGTCAGATCACGTCGATCGAGCTTGGACGTGTAATGCAGAACAGCGTCCATTCCCCGCTCACGGACATCCGCACAAATGCGGCATACTACTTCACGAGGACTGAGCGCTTCGCCGAAGAGTTCAATGGTTCGCTGGCGACCGGCCTCTGAAACGACGTCGCCGCGGGGACTAAGTTTGTCACGCAGTTCTCGAAAGAGTTGCGTGGCGTCGCCCTGGCGGCAGTCGATGGTCGTTATCGAGAGTGAAGGCATGATGGAGTCGTAAGCGATGGGAAATGAAAGGGAGCCAAGTCGCTCCGCCAACAAGAATTCTGATGCACCGTGGGCGAATCGCGGAGGCAACAGGCAGCAGAATTCTCGTCATCGGAGTGATCGAGCTATGGGATAGCACCTGATTGAAGCCATCAACCGGCCGAAGTACAGTCCGCAGCTCAAATTTGCCTGTTTTTTATTGTCCATTCCCGTTCTTTGAAAGCCGGCCCGTGAAACTGATTGATCTTCGCAGCGACACTGTGACTCGTCCGTCTCTGGCGATGCGGCAAGCGATGGCTTCGGCTGAAGTCGGCGACGACATGCTGGGCGAAGATCCTACGGTGAATCGGCTGGAAAAAGTGGTAGCCGATTTGTTCGGCCGCGAGGCTGCAGTTTTTGCGTGCTCGGGAACGCAAAGCAATCAGATGGCCGTGCGAGTTCACTGTATTCCTGGCGACGAACTGCTCATCAATGAAACCGGGCATATTTCGCTCTTCGAAGGCGGAGCACCCGCGGCTCTCAGCGGCGTGACGGTTCGCACGATTGCAGCCGATGGCGGATTTCTGGACGTTCCGCAGCTTGAAGGAAAAATCCGCGGGAACGATCAGCACTTTCCCAGAACACGGCTGGTGTGTCTTGAAAACACAACCAACATCGGCGGCGGACGAGTCTATCCGCTGCAGCAGCTGCAGCGAGTTTCAGAATGGGCGACTGCGAATGGTTTGAAGCGGCATCTGGATGGGGCACGTGTTTTTAACGCTGTCACGGCTGGAGGATATTCAGCCGCGGATCTTGGGAAATGCTTTGACACGATTTCGATCTGCTTCTCCAAAGGGCTCGGTTGCCCAATGGGTTCAATGCTGATTGGTGACAAGGACGAGATTTTTCGAGCACGTCGAGTTCGCAAACTGTTTGGCGGATCGTTGCGCCAGGCCGGGATCGTCGCAGCAGCGGCGGTGTATGCGCTGGAGAATAATGTGAGTCGTCTGCAGGAAGACCACGATCACGCAAAGCTGTTGGCTGAAGGGCTGGCGACGACGGATGGAATTCGCTGCGATGCGGCGCTGGTGGAATCGAACCTCGTCTTTTTTGAAATCGACGCGAAGCTTGGATCCGCCGCGCAGTTTTGTTCGGCCATGAAAGAGCAGGGCGTCCTGATCGGTCCGATGGGCGGCCAGCGAATCCGCGCGGTGACTCATCTGGACGTCAGTGCGGAAGAGATCGTGCGTGCTGTAGAGGTGGCTCGTGAATGCGTGCGCCAAGGTTTTTCCGGGACATCAGCGGTTGCTTCAGGACCTTACGGCCGTTAGTTCAGCGTGAAGTGTGAACGCTGGAGCCCAATGGCAATCGATTTGCGATTATGGTAGCCATTACTCTTCGAGTGATGAATGCAAACGGCCGCGTTTTGCGGCCTGCGTCACTCGGAGAGTGACGCCTACTTTGTCAAATCGAGTGGCATTGTGCTGGAGCCTGCCAGCTGAGTTGCCGTCAAACTGTGGCTTTCCTTTCCGGACGTGTTGCTACAATTGCCGCCGGAAGGAACCACCAATGCTGCCAAAATGCTTAAAACCTTGTCTCACCGGGCTGATGCTTCTGCCCGGATTCATGCCTGCCATCAGCCAGGACCATGTGCCGCCCGAGCCCCGGCCTGCGGCATCAATGCCTGAGGACTCAAAGCCGTCGGACACGATGTCGGCTTCCAGTGAGTCAAGCGAAAAGTCCGAAACGACGGCACCCGCTCATCATCAGCCGAATCGAGAGCGTCGCGACCTACCGGACGAGGGCAAGTTGTTTATTCGAAGCATTGCCCTGATCCTGCTTCCTCAAAAGTTTGACGATGAAAAAGGATGGGGCGATGAAAAGCGAATTCAATCGGGCCTGAATGTCGATTTTGACGACGGTCGGATTCGGACCAGTCGTCGCTGGAATATGGTCAACCATGGTTCGTGGCTGCAGGGGTCGGGACAGCTTGTTGATCCTGCCAGGACGTTCTCATTGAAAGCCTCGCAGTTGCCGGATCCGGATGACAAGACGCAACGGTATCAAGTCAACGTGTCGGCAAAGCTGAGTGTCAGAGGTCGCCAGCAACAGTGGAATTTAGGTGTCATGCTCTGGAGCATCAGTGCGGATGCCACTGTCGATATCAGTGTGGAGGTCACGTTTGATGTGAAGTCCGAAGTAGTCACTACGGACAAAGGATCTCGGCTTCGCTTTCTGCCCAACGTGACTCAGGCCGCCGCCCGTCTCGACAATTTCAAACTGCATCGCATCAGTCACGTGAAGGGAACGGCCGTCCAGGGCGTCGGCGAACTTGTGGAAGAACTGATTCAGCTGCGGATAAAACGTGAAAACAAAGACCTGGCCGCACGAATCAACAAAGCCATTTTGAAGAAAGCGGATCGCTTTGAAGTTCCGTTCGATATTGGCGGTTGGTTCGGTATCCGTCCCGGCCAGGTCGATCAGCCAGCGGAGCCGGCGGCAGATGCCATGCCCTAAAACGTCTTCTTTTGATTGGCGTTGCTGAGCCGCTTTGCTGAGTCACATTATAGATAAGAATCGCTCGATCAATAAGTGTCTGATCGTTGCCTTTCGCTTCGCGAAAGAACGCTACTTTCGCGGAGCGAAAGGCGACAATTATTGATCGAACGAGACTGAGCAGACGTGGGTGTGCAGTCTGATGAATCAAGTGCACGCCGGTCGCGTCTATCGAACCGGCACACTCGCTGATTCGGCGGCTCAGCAGAAATGACTGAACGGAATCGTGTTGCACTTTCACCACCGTGTTCAAAAACGCCACGTTTCTCATGCAACCTGAAGAGGACCTGAAGAGGACCTGAAGACTGCCTGAGCATGGTCAACATTTTTTTAAAATCATTGGCCGATGTTATCGAAGTCCCCGCGTTTCACGACTTGATGACGCACTGTTGAATCATCAGCAACAGTCAACGTCGCTCAGAATTCCTGAGCCCCTTCAGCCCTGCGGTGTGCTGGAGGAACGCATCAAATGTTTCAAATCTGCGGGAGCATCTCATGTTACGTCATTCACGAAAAGATTCACGTCGCAAGCATACGGGACGATCACGATCAGGCATGTCAACAGCGGCAGAATGTGCCGAGCCGCGTCTGCTGTTGTCAGCCGCTTCGGTCGATGGCGTCGGCCACAATGTGCAGAATCCGCAGTGGGAAAGCACTGACGAACTGCTGCTTCGACTTGCCAGTTCGGAATACGCGGACGGCGTTTCAGCCATGGCCGGTGAAGATCGCCCGAGCGCCCGCCTGATTAGTAATGTTGTCTCGGACAGTGGCGGGAAGAATGTGATCAGTGATCGACTGATGTCCGCGATGATCTACACGTGGGGGCAATTCATTGATCACGACATGACGCTGACGAAGTCCGGCACAACAGAGAACATGTCAATCCCCGTTCCGATTGGTGATTCCTCATTCGACCCGTTAAGCACAGGCACAAAGACAATCGACTCCATGCGGTCTGGCTTTGATGAATCCACGGGAACGAGTTCTGCGAATCCTCGTGAACAGGTAAACCTGATCACCGCATTCCTTGATGCTTCGATGGTGTATGGTTCCGATTCAGAAACAGCGGCTTCCCTGCGAACATTTTCCGGCGGGAAGATGAAAACCAGCGAAGGTGATCTGCTGCCAACAGGTGACGGCGGGATGTTTCTGGCCGGTGATGTCCGTGTCAATGAAAATCCCGGGCTGACGTCTCTGCAGACGCTGTTTGTTCGCGAGCATAATCGTCTGGCTGAAAAAATTGCTGGCAGTAATTCCGGGCTCAGTGATGAGCAGATCTTTCAGAAGGCTCGATCTGTTGTTGCCGCGGAGATTCAGGCCATCACCTACAACGAATGGCTTCCTTCACTACTGGGCCGCGGGGCGCTTGATAAATACACCGGCTATGACGCTGCCATAAATCCAGGCATCAGCAATGAATTCGCGACGGCCGCGTTTCGTTTCGGGCACAGTCTGCTGGGTGATGAAGTCGAGTTTTTCAACAATGACGGGCAGCCAATCAGAGAAGGCGTCTCGCTCAGTCAGGCGTTCTTCAATCCCGCTCTGGTCACAGAAAACGGCATTGATTCCGTGTTGAAGTATCTGACCGCCGATCCTTCTTCAGAGGTGGACACGCAGGTTGTTGATGGCGTCAGAAACTTTCTGTTTGGCCCGCCGGGAGCAGGTGGTCTTGATCTTGCCAGTCTCAACATTCAGCGTGGTCGTGATCATGGCCTGGCCGATTATAATGAGACTCGTAAAGCCATCGGACTTCCGAAAGTCACAAGGTTTGCGGAGATTACGTCGGATAAAGCCATGCAGGCAAAGTTACAATCGCTGTATGGCACTGTGGACAATATTGATCTCTGGGTTGGCGGTCTGGCGGAGGATCATGTGCGCGGCAGCAGTGTCGGCAGAACATTTCAGACGATAATCGTGGATCAGTTCGAACGTCTAAGAGATGGTGATCGATACTGGTATCAGAATCAGTTCTCCGGCCAGCGGTTGAGCCAGCTGCAAAAGACGTCGCTGTCGGACATCATTGAACGCAACACGACGCTGACTTCCATCCAGCACAACGCGTTCTTTTTTAAGGCGGGAATTGCCGGCATTGTGACAGCCGATCTGAACGGAAACGGCCGATCTGATCGTGCTGAACCTCCTTTGCCAAAGGTTCAGATGCAGCTGATCAATACGGAAGACGGTTCCGTGGTTGCCACGACGGTTACCGATAGAAGGGGCGCGTATCGCTTCGGTGTTGAGAATGGATTGCGCACCGGTGTCTATCAAATCAAGGCGGTTAAGCCTGACGGAACTGTGTTGGTCTCCAGCAGAAAGATCAATATTACGGGAGGCGACGACTCTGAACGAGTCAGCCTGGCAGTTCCCGCGCCAGTTCGCCCAGCAGATCCGCCTGCTCGGCCTGCGTCAACAAGGCCGACCCCGCCAACTCGGCCGACAAACACGAATTCAAGATCGGCACAGACAGGAACACGACCTGGCCCAGGAGTGAAAGAGAGCGACCAGCAGCCTTCCACTCTTGCCGGAATGACGTCGGTGACAAAGTCGAGCAGCGCAGCGTCCACCGCAACATCCACAACTCCCAAAAAGGCGAGGAGTGGCTCACGATCAGCCACAGATCAAGTCGTGCCGAATACCTTCACTTCGTCGAGCGCTTCATCGACATCGGCCGATCTGTATGCGACGCTTGATTCCCTGTTCGCCGCACTTCCGCCTGGCCTGCTGTGATAATGACGGGTAACAGGCTGGAAGATTGCTTCGGATGCTGGATGTCGGTCAAATTGTTGTCAATATGCCAGATGAAAGAGCGGTGGTTTGGGAGAGTCATGCAATCTTAAGCTTTAGGAAAGGACGACTGCTATGAATCATTCGTCTGCAATTGGGAATCTTCTGGTAATCCTTCTGGCTTTTCCTGCAGGCGCGATAGCGCAGGAGATCTCGTGGCATGCCTTGGGAAAAAACGGGGCGGTGGCAGCCGGGCATGCAGATGCTGTTGCTGCCGGCATCTCCGTTCTGGAAGGCGGCGGTCGCGCAGCGGATGCGGCGGCGGCGACAATCCTGGCTCTGGCCGTGACCGACTATGGGTTGTTTGCTATTGGCGGTGAAGTGCCTGTTCTTGTTTATGATGCCGCTTCCAAAGAGGTTAAGTCGCTCAGCGGTGTCGGCGGTGCTCCGCTGGACCCGGAAGCGATTGAATGGTTCTATAAAAACGGTATCCCGGCCACTGGCAGTATGAAAGCGGCACCCGTTCCAGGTGCTGTTGATCTTGTCGTTACGATGCTGAATCTGTATGGCACGATCAGTTTTGAACAGGCGGTGGCACCGACTCTGCAACTGCTGGACAACGGCAATCAGACGTGGCATCCGCAACTGGCGGTCACTCTGCGAAAGCTTGTGGACGCCGAGCAGATGACACAAGGGAATCGTGAAGAAAAGTTGCAGGCCGCCCGCGACCGTTTTTATGTGGGCGATGTTGCTGACGAACTGGAAGCCTGGTACATCGCGACGGACGCCTTTTTGCGCAAGCCCGATCTGGCCGCTCAGAGGACGCTCGTCGAAGACCCTGTCTTCACCAGCTATCGCGGCTACACCGTTTATAAATGTGGCCCGTGGACTCAAGGGCCGGTGCTTTGTCAAAACCTGCGCCTGCTGGAGGACTTTGATCTGCGGGCCATGGGCCATCTGTCGGCCGATTATATTCATGTCATCACCGAAGCGATGAAGCTGGGCTATGCCGATCGAGATGAGTATTACGCGGACCCACGGTTTGCCGAAGTTCCGATGGCTCAGCTGTTGTCCGATGAATACACGAATCTCCGTCGACCGCTGATTGATCTTCAAAGTGCATCGCTGGATCGTCGTCCGGGGGACCCGCTTGCCATGCGAGCTGTGCGAGCCAACGCGGTTCCGGCGGACGAGTCAGAAATCATCCCGAAGCAGGACACTACCACCTGCGTTGTCGCTGATCGCTGGGGCAATGTGGTTGCTGCCACGCCCAGCTGCAACATGCTGACGAACCAGCCGGGACTTTCCGGCGTGAACACCGGCAATCGGGTGCGCAGCATGAACACATCGCCCGATCATCCGAATCGAGTTCAGCCAGGCAAGCGGCCTCGGATTACGCTCACGCCGACGCTGGTTCTGAAAGCCGGTGCTCCCGTGATGGCCATCAGTGTCGCGGGCGGTGATCTGCAGGATCAGACAACGCTGAACGTGCTGCTCAATCACATTGACTTTGGAATGCTTCCGCGCGAAGCTGTCACAGCACCTCGCTTTCATATGAACCATCATCAGGATTCGTTCAATCCAGCTCCTGACCGAAACGCTGCGTTTGTGGGGCGAGGTCAGTTGACGGTCAACGAAGAAATTTCCGAGGCCGTCCGAACGACGCTGTCGGATCGCGGCCATTGGGTTGAAACCGCACCATCTCCTGTCGGTTATCCAGTGATGATTTTTATCGACCCCGCCACAGGGTTGATGCACGCTGCCGGTGATCCCAAAGCCAAACGCCACGCGGCGGCTCTCAACTGAATTTTAGAAGGTCTGCCTGCCGGGCTGTTGGTTGAGTCATTTTCCTCCGCCGAAAGATGGTAGCCTCGGAAATTGGCCCGTGTTGCGTCCGTGATTGTGTTGATGCGGGGCAGGGCTGTGAATTTTCTTCCGACAGTTTCCCATCGCCTTAAACTTTGCATTTACGGCAGAGCGTGATTTGGCAAGATTGTATCGAGCAGGACCACTCGTCAGAATGAGCCGCTTTGACCTGAACCGCCTGCCCGCCAGTGGCCGTCTGAATCCTGATCGGTCGGATTTTTTGAGCTATGGTCTTCATCAGAGGTACTGCGGGCACGGCTGTTAATTTGAAGTTGCCCATTTAATCGATCGATAGAGAAAGAGCACGCTCGTGAGTGAATCGTGGATTGCCGAACGGATGCATCGAATTGATGCCTCCGGTATTCGAAAGGTTTTCGATCTTGCCGCAACGATGACTCGGCCCGTGAACCTCAGCATCGGCCAGCCGCATTTTGACACGCCGCAGCCGATAAAAGACGCTCTTTGCAAAGCCGTGCAGGAGGGGAAAAATGCCTACAGCCAGACGCAGGGCATTGCTCCTTTGCTAAGCCTTTTGCAGACGGACGTGGACGAGCGATATCACCACCCGGATCGGAAAATCTTTGTCACATCAGGAACCAGCGGCGCGCTGATGCTCGCTTTGTGTACGCTCATCGATCCGGGCGACGAAGTGATTGTCTTTGATCCCTGGTTTGTGATGTATCGTCACCTGACGACACTGGCCGGTGGAAAAGTTGTCGAGGTCTCCACGTACCCGGACTTTAAGATTCGAATTGAGGATGTGTGCAGGGCCATCACACCGAAAACCAAAGTCATCCTCTTCAACAGTCCAGCAAATCCGACGGGCGCAGTGGCCTCGAAGGCCGAAGTGAAAGCGCTTGCCGAACTCGCTGCCGAAAAGAACATTGCCCTGATCAGCGATGAAATTTATCGAGTGTTCTGCTATGACGAACCGTTTCACAGTCCTGCCGAATGGAATGATCGTGCGATTGTGATTGATGGCTTCAGCAAGTCGCATTCTATGACCGGTCTGCGTCTGGGGTTCATTCATGGACCCCAGTACCTGATTCAACAGATGTTAAAGCTTCAGCAGTTTACATTTGTCTGTGCACCCCATCCGGTGCAGTGGGCGGGAGTGACGGCATGGGAGTTGGACCTGCATGACAACGTTGACGATTACCGTCGGAAGCGCGAGCTGCTGGTTAGTTTGCTAAAGGATGACTTTGAAATTCAGGGAGGGCAGGGAGCATTTTATCTGTTTTTGAAAGCCCCCTGGGGAACGGGTTCGGAGTTCGTTGCGGAAGCCATTCGCAATAATCTGCTGATTATCCCTGGCAACGTCTTCAGTCCTTCCGACACTCATTTTCGTGTGTCGTTCGCTGCCGAAGACAGCATGATTACTGAAGGCGCCGAGATTCTCTGTCACTTGGCAAGAAACCCGCCGTTGGAGTTCCGCAAAGCGATGGCGTAAATTTTTCTTTTCGAACGAGAACCGCAGCATTCGATTCTCACGGCTGGGCTGTCGGAAGGCACGACGTTTCTTCGATGCTCCAGAACCTGGCTTTTCACGATGATTCGCTCCACGTTGTCTGAGTCCAGAGCATGACCATTCGATACACCTGCATTGGCTGCGAATCCGTTTTAAAGATTAAGGACGACAAGGCGGGCACGAAAGCCAGGTGCCCCAAATGCAGACTGGAATTTGTTGTTCCGCCGCCCGATAACGACGACGCGGAAGTTTCGCACTTCGAAGCCACTCTGGAAGTCGCTGCCGGCTCTGAATCAGCGCGGATAGAATCGGCAGATTCGACGGCCGATGATTTTGATCCGATGGCCATTCTTGGAGGCACGGCCGGTCCCGATGCGGGATCGGCCGGTTCCGGAACAGCGCGGTTAAGTTCCGAGCCGCGAAAATTTTCCGTCGCAGAGATCATGCGGGACTTCGAGACGGGGAAAAAAAAGGTGCGGAAAGCCGGCCCCGATAATGCCCGGCCAGTCGTCAGTGCCGCGACTTCAGAAACAACCGGTACAGCGGCTGAAGCGTTATCCCGCGCCTATCAGCAGAAGATGAAGCGAGACCCGACTGCGTCTTCGTCAAAAAGCCTGAAGGACATCCGATCCGCCGAACAGCGGGAATTGTTAGTCGATTTTTTTAAGAAAAAGGTGGCTCCCGGACTGCTGATTCTGGGGCTCTGCATTTTTGCTTATTTCTGGTGGAAGGGCTGATCAGAGACAGCTCAGTCCGTTGGCATGTGTACGGCGACAGAATTGACGTGGCTCACCGACGGACTCGTGACGGAAGCTTTGCCGTTTTTTTTCCGGGAATCATCGTCAATTTCACCGATCCGCCTGATTCTCAGAGAAGTCTCCGCAATGCTGGTGCAGGGAAATTTCGCCGCAGGCAATCGTCAGCGTTTCCTGGTGGATCGGCTCGCGTGTAAAGTGCGCAGACGGTGAGAGCGAAATCTCTTCTTCCAATGAACGGAACTTCGACTTCGATTGTCCTCGCGAAAGCACGGACAATTGCCAGGCCCCAGCAGCCGGATGATTCCGGTTACATCTTCGAGAGTACTGATGTCATCCATCGTGATTATTGATTACGGAATGGGCAATCTCCGCAGTGTTCAGAAGGCCTTTGAACACATCGGTGAAGAGGCTCACATCAGTTCAGAGGCTACTGAAATTGCAGCCGCCGAACGAGTCGTTCTTCCCGGTGTAGGCGCCTTTTGCGATGCCATTGCTGCACTGCGTCGGGCTGACCTGACCGGAGTCATTTGTGACCACATCGCAGCGGATCGCCCGTTTCTCGGGATCTGCCTTGGCCTGCAGATGCTGATGGACGTGTCACTGGAAGATGGCGAACATCAGGGGCTTGGTATCATCCCGGGCAGTGTGCAGCGATTTGATCTGCCCGCTGAATATAAAATTCCGCACATGGGCTGGAATCAGCTCAACAGCAGCGCTCAGACTCAGCACGGGCTTTTGCAGGGCCTTGGGCCGGAGCCGTGGTTTTATTTTGTGCACAGTTATCACGTTGTTCCCACAGACAAGTTGTGGATTGCAGCGACGACAGATTACGGTGGTCCGTTTGTTTCGGTTGTTGCCAAAAGCAATATGATGGCCACGCAGTTTCATCCAGAGAAAAGTCAGTCCTGTGGTATGCAGCTGCTAAAAAATTTCGTCACCGTAACGGCGAATGCCATCGCTCCCGGCTAGAATCCCGATCCTCGGTCAGCCGCGACCACTCCAGCCGCGAATGACCCTGAGGTCTGGGCTCATTCTGAGCCATCAGTCGGTTCTCTGATCAACCTTTCTTAAGCTCTTCTCATGCTTCAGCTTTTGCCCGCGATTGACCTCCTTGAAGGCCGATGTGTTCGGTTACGTCAGGGCAATTATAATGACAGCACCGTGTTTTCGGACGACCCCGTCGACATGGCTTTGCGATGGCGTGATGAAGGGGCCGAGCGGCTTCATCTGGTCGATCTTGACGGAGCTCGGGCTGGTCGACCGGTCAATCAGGCTGTTGTCAATCGCATCATCAAAGCCACTGGCCTGCCGTGTCAGCTGGGCGGGGGCATTCGTGATGAAGACAGTGTGCGTTCCACAATCGAACAGACCGGCGTGGATCGGGTGATCATTGGAACGAAGGCACTGCGGGAGCCGGATTGGTTTGCCGGGATGTGCGAGATGTTCCCGCATCAACTGGCGCTGGGACTTGATGCGCGCGATTCGATGGTTGCCACCGATGGCTGGCTGGAAGTGTCCAAGGTATCGGTCACCGACCTTGCCCAGCGGTTTGTAAGCGTGCCTCTGGCGGCAGTGATCTATACAAATATTGCAAACGACGGCATGATGCAGGGCATTGATCAGCAGACGCTGGACGACTTCGTGAAGCTGGCCGACATGGGCCTGCCGGTCATTGCGTCTGGTGGAGTGACAACCATGGACGATCTAGTGGCGCTGAAGAAAATTTCGGCCCAGCATCCTGGTCTGATCGGTGCCATCACGGGCCGTGCGATTTATGAGGGCACGATTCGCGTTCGGGAAGCGATTGAGTTTCTGAAAGCCTGAGGCCACGATGAAAACTGGATTCCTGACACTCGAAGCCATTGAAGCCTTTGATCGCGACGGATACCTCGTCGTCGACAATCTGCTGAACCAGGAAGAGACCGAACTTCTGGGTGCGATCGCTCACCGGGATCACGTGCTTGCCGCCGCGAGGACGTCCAGAGCAGACGGCGAAGGCGGCTCGGTCGATTTGGTGGTTGAAAACGAGCTGCCAGCCGATTCTATCTTTTCGGCGATCGTTCAGGGCGAGCCGCTCGTGTCTGCGATGGAATCTATGCTGGGGGATGAGGTCTATCACTATCATCACAAAATGATCCTGAAAGAGCCGCGTGTTGGCGGCGCGTGGACCTGGCATCAGGACTATGGCTACTGGTACAACAACGGGTGTTTGCTTCCCGACATGGCCAGCTGCATGTTTGCGGTCGACAGGGCGACTCGGGAAAACGGCTGTCTCCAGGTCCTGCGGGGTTCTCATCGCATCGGACGGATCGATCATGTGAAACGTGGCGATCAAACGGGAGCCGACATGGAACGCGTCAACGCCGCACTTCAGCGGATGGAACTAGTGCATGTGGAAATGAATCCGGGCTCCGCGGTGCTCTTTCATGGAAACACGCTGCACCGGTCTGATCAGAATCTCAGTGAAAATCCTCGCTGGGCTTTTATCTGCTGTTACAACACACGAAGCAATGATCCTTATAAGGATGGTCGGCATCCGCACTATTCACCGTTAACCCGAATTGCTGCTGATGAAATTGTGAACATTGGGCAGCGGCATCTGGCTGCACTGGCAGCAGCATCTTCTATCTGATGGGGGTTGCTCTGGTCGAGGTGAAAGAGCCGCGGATCGCAAGGCTCACGGCGATCAGTGCTGCCCGCATTTTCTGTGCGGTATCCACTTTTTGCATGGGCCTGCTTTGGATCCATTCCGTGAAAGCTGTATGACTGTAACCCGACTTACGTGGCTGGCATGACATCAACTGGATCCCTTGCTGATCGAATAAAAGAGCTGGGCCGTGAGCTTGGCTTTGTTCACATCGGAATTGCGCCGGCCGTCACACCGACCGGGTTTCATCGTTTGCTGGAATGGATCGATCAGGGCCACGCGGCGGAAATGCACTGGATCGAACGTCGAAAGGAAGCTTACCGCCATCCTGATGGCGTCATGACGGGGACTCGCAGCGTCATCGTGGTGGCCATGAATTATCATGATGGAAATGCGTCGGCCTCCGGGCCTCGCGTCGCCCGTTACGCTTCCGGGTCGGCCGATTATCACGATGTCCTGAAGCCACGTCTGAAGCAGCTGGCAGACCTGATTCGCGAAGAAAAAACGCAGTCAAGAAATCGAGTCGTTATCGACACAGCTCCACTGCTGGAACGTGATTTCGCCAGGCTGGCGGGCATTGGGTGGTTCGGAAAAAACACGATGCTCATCAGTCGAACGGCGGGCAGCTGGTTTTTTCTGGGCGCAATTCTGACCGACGTGGAACTGGAGTATGACAATCCTGTTGATCAGTCCTGGTGCGGCACATGCACTCGATGTCTCGACGCCTGTCCGACGAACGCCTTTCCCGAACCTGGCGTCCTGGATGCCCGACGCTGCATCAGTTACCTCACCATTGAGCATCGCAAAGACCCCATACCGGCTGACTTAAGATCGGGCGTCGGACAGTGGTTGTTTGGCTGTGATATTTGTCAGGATGTTTGTCCGTGGAACCGATTTGCACCGACGGAAACGCTGCCCGAGTTTCAACAGCAACCGTCCATGCGATCGATTGATTGTGAAGAGCTGCTGGGTTTATCAGACGGGCAGTTTGCCGATCGCTTCGCCGCCACGCCGTTATCCCGATCCGGTCGAGCCGGTCTGCTGCGGAACGCGGCCATCGTCTTGGGAAACAGCGGCGATGTTTCGGCCCTGCCGGCGTTGAAAGCAGCTCTCAATGACTCGGAGCCGCTTATCCAAGACGCAGCGGCCTGGGCAATCGAACAGCTTGCCGGAGCGGGTGAAACGGAAACTCTTGCATGACAAACACGTTGGGAATCCAAGAAGCGTTGCATGTCCCGAGAAGACGGACGTTCCATATCACGGCAGTAGCATATTTCGTCATAGTCGATCGTTTGAGGGGCTCATAATCTTTCCACAACCCATATCCAACCGAGGAGTATATTCACGAAATTGTATTGAAAGTTGTAAGCAAGCTTCCTCAGCGACAAGCCCCCTGCAATGTCGCATCCAGACATAGTGAGACTGCGACTTTAGATGAATCGTGATGAGCTCCCCGTCGTCAGCCAGCGGCGATTTGCGATTCACTGAAAACTGCACACTGCCAACTGAAAGATCTTTCTCCCTCTGTTCTTCAGGAGTAACGACGATGTCTTCCCTGACCTCATACCACGGCGTTCAGGCTCTGGACCCGGACCCCGTTGGAGACGGCGGACTGGCAATTCAAAATGATCTGAAGTCGCTGGTGGACTGGATTCCCCACAAGGCCAGTGCTCTTGACCCGGTTGGCCTGAAAGCCCGATACCAAAGAAGTCGCTCTCGTTGTTCGCTTGCCTGAGAACCTTCAATGGGAGCGGAGGAAAACGACGAGAGTCCCCGGGAGAAATCCGATGATCCCACCGTCGACGACGACGAGACGGAGGACTTCTTTCCAGGCTCGACATGGCTGAACACCGCCACCACGTCCGTCGCCTCTTCGTCTGCGAATCCAACGCCACCGGTGCCGCCGTCTGGATTCCACACGTGCAGCAAGTGGTGCTTTGTAACAAACATGCCTGCCATACCAGAGTCAAACGTTGGTGTGTTTCTTTCGGTTAATGTGAACGGGCGCGTCGCAGGGTAACCTCTGACCAGAAATGGAAAACGCAAAGACGCAAGGGTGCAGAGTTGCAAAGAGGGGCAGAAGGAAACCTGAATCCATTGTATTCACTTGGCGACCCTGCGACTTCGCGCCCTTGCGTTAAGCACTGAACAGTAACGGTACAAAAGAGGTTGAAAACGCAGAGGCGATTCTCGGAGGGCTGACACCCTCCGCTCGCCGATGAAAAAAAGGCGAGCGGTGTGGCGTCAGCCCCGCGAGTGCGACAGGCACGCAGCACATGCCGCAAATCGCAAGGAGCGCACGAGTCCGCTCAACAACGACGTGAATCATCCGCTGGATACGCACCCTGAATGGGAATCGCGGTAGCGGAAGTTTTCAAGCGTCAGTGTTCAGCCAGCAGCACATTACGACTCAGTGAAAACCGAATACCAGGCACGGAGCGATCTGAGTTCATGCAGCATCACTATTTCGCTGCTCTGGGAACGTAGTGTCTTGCTGCTAGACTGCAGTGCCGTTCGCTGAGGTGATTGGAAATGGGAACAGCAAAGAATTTGTGGTGAGGCTAAGGGCGAAGCAAGGGGCCTGCAGTTCGGTCGTATTGCTCTGCTTCAGGAGCTTCTCGGATTACGTCCGTCGACCGCCGAGGAATTTGCGGGTTGCGATGCGGCTCAATTGACTGCCATGGCCGAACAATTGCAACAACAACTTCGTACTCGTAGCTCCTGAAAATTCACGATGCCGGACGAAAGACCGAATCGCGTCTCGCCAACGGCACCAAAACCAGTTTCACTTACGATGCCGCCAATCAGATGAAGGGCGTCGTGAACCTGAACAGCTCCAGCACTACGCTGTCGTATTACAACTATCAGTTTGATGGCATCGGTGATCGCACCAGTCTCTGGATAACGGGATCGATGTTTCGAACTGGAACTACGACTTCACCGGTCAGTTAACGAACGACGTCTACCGTCCGGCGACGACGGCACTCAACTGGAAGCAGCTTCTCGGCCTGCCAGTCTGTGATAAGTCGATGACTTACCAGCCAGCCGGAAATCTGTTCAGCCGAGACATTAGCTTTATCGGCCGGAAACTGCTGTTCAAGCTGCTTCAGCTGCTCATCAGACAGGAGGTCGCTGTGCGCCACCATCTGAAAAAACGAATTCGCAGAGAGCTGAATCGACATGGTTCACAAGCAGGGGGGTTATTGAGGAATCCACAATTGAGCGGGCTCTGAGAAAGACCTGCCATCGCACTTTGCACGAGCAGGGTGAGAACGCCTCGCGGCTGACACGTCGTATATGCTGGCATTCACTGTCGCAG
>JBDNHX010000343.1:0-16507 GCA_041688565.1 Planctomycetaceae bacterium | reverse complement strand
CTCAGACACTGATGATGCCCGGCGGAATGGTTTTGATCGATAGTCAGCGGCAACATGCGGAAAGCATTGGCATGCTGATTGAACCCGGCACGCAGGTGATTGTGGTGGCGGTCCGGGGCAGTCGAGTGGTGGTGCGCCCGGCAACGCTGGCGGATCAGCAGGAAACCGTTGAACTGCGGGAATCGAGAAGCCCTGAGTCCCTTGTGGTTGAGGAAGAGTTGCCTACTGAGGCTGTTGAAGAGCCGAACCCGCTTGACTTCGACATTCCAGAGGATTACACCGGCAGATCCTGAAACGGTTTGATCTGTTTCTGGTCTGCGGCGTTCTGCGGATTTCAGATTCAGAGATATTACCAGCTTTTGAAAAGGTTCGCCTGAGCACATTGCTCACCGAATCACTGTTTAACGGAGACACGCATGGATCACATTCTGCTGGCCGAAGTGAATGCTTTTCAATGGAGTATTCTTGTCTTCGTCTTATTCGGAGTGATCATCTTTCTCGCGGTATTCGCTCAATATGCCAGCCTGTGGCTGCAGTGCAAAATGACGCGGGCCGGCATCGGGCTGCTCGACCTGATCTTCATGCGGTTTCGCCGCGTCAATCCGGTTGTGATTGTTCGCAGCAAGATCATGGCGGTTCAGGCCGGTCTGCTGACGAAGTATCCCATTTCCACGCAGGCCCTGGAGGCTCATTCCCTGGCGGGCGGGAATGTGCCGAACGTCATTCGGGCATTGATCGCGGCTGATAAGGCTGGCATTCCGCTGGACTGGAGCACCGCGCAGGCGATCGATCTAGCGGGCCGCGACATTCTTGAAGCGGTCAAAACGAGCGTATATCCGAAGGTCATTGACTGCCCCGATCCTAAGCGAGCCCAGGGGACTCTGTCAGCCGTCGCAGCCGATGGCATTGAACTTCGCGCACGGGCTCGTGTGACCGTTCGAACGAATATTCAGCAGTTGATTGGCGGGGCGACGGAAGAGACTGTGATTGCTCGCGTGGGACAGGGGATTGTGCAGGCGATCGGTTCCACCAATTCTTATAAGCATGTGCTTGAGAACCCAGATTCCATTTCCAAGGCCGTTCTGGCTCAGGGTCTGGAAGCTCAGACATCGTACGAAATTGTGTCCATCGACATTGCCGACATTGATGTGGGCGAAAACATCGGCGCTCGGTTGTCGGCCGACCAGGCAGAGGCCGACATGCGAGTCGCTCAGGCCAAGGCCGAACAACGTCGAGCAGCCGCGCGGGCTCGCGAACAGGAAATGGTGGCTCGTATTCAGCAGAACCGGGCCGCGGTGGTTCTGGCCGAAGCAGAAGTGCCTCGCGCCATTGCCGATGCATTCACCGGCAGCAAATTGGGCCTGATTGATTTCTACGAATTGAAGAACGTCCAGGCAGACACTCGCATGCGAGAATCCATTGCGGGCGAATCGACTGGCCGAGCTGGGCGTTCGACGGAAGGTTGAACCAATACCGTTTAAAAAAAGTAGCAGGCACACTCCGTCTGCCGTCCGCCAGGGTGCGAAAACACTGTTCTTCTTGCGGCTACGGCACATGGAATGTGCCTGTTACTATGAATAATGGAACGGGATTGAGGTTAAGAAAAGATCCGCGGGATCTTGTCAGGCGGTTGTTGATTCATTGGTTTTCAAAACCCGAAACGTAAGTGAGGGATTGGTTTTGACTGTTCGGCTGCGTGGCGCAAAATCCCTCGCTGACGCGTCGGGTTGTGATGATTTCCCTTCAGTTTTGTGGACTTCGTTTCCCGCAATGAGACCTCATGTCCAGCCTGTTCGCCCGACTCGCAAAAGCGAAATCACGACTGCTCGGAACGGCTCCGCAGGAGATTGCGGTTCCGTTCGAACTGGCGTGTGACTGCGGGCACAGAGTCACCGGGATTCGTCGCACCAGCTATCAACTGGCGACGTGCTCTGCCTGCCATAACAGCGTCTACGTTTTGCCCGTCAATGTCTATCCCGCGACTCGTCGAGTCAAAAGCGATGTGGTTGACGGGCCGCTTGTCTCTAAATTCAGCACCGTCGTCCGCGAACTGCTCATGGGCGACTCGCCAGCAGCAGAAGTCGCTTCCACCGTCGCACGCCCGGCAACTCCGTCGGAGCCGTCCGTTCCAGCCTATGCCGCGGAAAGCCCGGCGGACTCCGAGCCAACCGGTCGAAAACGGCGCCGACGTGACACGGACGGCCGAGAGGCCGCGGTCCCGACGAGCGATCAGAATTCATCGACCGGCGTTCCTGGCCCGCTCGTCGTACCATTGGCTCGAAAAAGCTTTGGCACGCGGCTGCGACGCATCTTCTCGCCAACTCGCCTGCTGGCACTCGCCGGAATTGCCGTCCTGGTTTCCACAGGCTGGTGGACTGTGCACCAGCGTCAGACGGAACAAGCCAGAAAGAACTGGCGAAGTGAAATGGATCGCGCCGAAGACGCATTAAAGCGACGCGACCTGGTAACTTTGTATGATTCGCTCCTCGCCGCCGTGAAAGCCGCTCACACACTCAAGCGATCCGACACCGACGTTCGAATCGCCGAATCTCTGCTGCAGCAGACCGAAGCCGTGCAAAAACTGTCCTCGCTGGACCTCGTCAGCCTGATGGCCGCTGCCGTTCTGGAAGATGGCAGGACACTCGATTCTTCAAAGGCGAACGACGTCTGCAGCAGTCTCAGCGGGCAATACATGGTCTTTGAAGCGGCGCTGCGGCCGGGTGAGCCGAATCAGAATGCCGCTCGACTCGACTTTCCATTGGTCATCAACAATCAGCCGGTTCGCATTCTCGTCGACTCCGCGATCCTCACTCAATACGCTCAGGCCAATCCCGCGCTCCCGCTTTTGTTCACCGCCCGGCTGAGCACTTGCACTCCGCCGTCCGGACCGGATTCCGAATGGCTGATTGTTTTGGACGGAACAACGTGCTCTTTGATCACCACCGAATTCCATGCGTTTCAGCTTGGGTTTGGTGGAAAGATGATTCCGGATATCAGTGCGACCGTCCAGCGACAGGGAAAATTTCTTCGGACACGAAACGTCGGCAGGAGCAATTCGCCGGCTGAGGATAAGTCCGCCGGAGTTGCGACTGTTCAAAGAAAGGCTGCCGAATGATGGCTGCGAAACCTTGTTGCCGAAGCCTTCTTTGCCTACGGACAGACACGGTTGCATCCGCAACGAACCCTTCTTTGCGATTGCTCACCGATGAACCACGGCGTCGACAGCATTCAACGAAATTCTGGCCATTGCGATCGCTTCTGCTGGGCTGCTGTCTGTTTGTTTTCCACGCGGAGTTTGCATTGGCCCAGCTGGCTTCTGTGGAGAACATTGTTAAGCAGAAGGCCCAATGGAAACGGTTTGCCGACGCAGGTCGCCAACTGCATTTTGATGCAAGGTTTCAGGGACGGGCGGCCGAGTCGTTTCGTGTTGACAAAATGGATGTCAACTTTCGTTTGCCCAGCAGTATCAGGCTGCCCGATCGAATGCGAGATGCGCAACGTCTGGAGATCACCGGGAAGTTTGTCGCGGACTCCGGACGCCTTCATTTTTTCGTAACTGCTCTTGTGATTCGCGACACCGATCTCGATCAGTTCGCAAAGAGTGTCGCTGCGGTGCCGGAAGACCAGCCGGACGCATTGCTGGCCATTGCCAACAAATACGAGCCGCTCGCGCAATTCTATCAGGACGAAGCCCTCGCTTCGGAAGTCACCCGAGTCAGGACTCAGTTTGCCGTCCGCAAACGGAAACTCGCAGGCGGCAATGCTCAACAATTGCAGGCGGTTTTTGATTCCGGAGCGGCGCTGAACGTGGACCCGCGGCTTCTGAATTCGATTCGGTTTGAAATTCTGCTGGCGAAATGGCAGCAACCCGGCAGCAGCCAGCCTGTACAGCTCGAGGACCTTCTTGCAGACGCGAAAACTCTGCCTGGCTGGGATGACAGGCAGCTGGAAATCCCGGAACGATTGAGGATCGCATTTCCGCACGCGGCGGTTGCTGAATACGACAACGGCACAGACACCAATCGAAAGGTTTTTCATCGTCTGATCTATGCCGACATTCGCCGCCAACAGATTCGAAGTCAGCTGGTCAGCAATGGCAGCAACGGATTAATGCTGGCTCGGCAGATTCGCGAAGAATTCCCGGACGCGACGAAGGATGCAGCGGCTCTGGAAGAACGGGAAGTGAATTATCGGATGGACAGAATCCCCGAGCTTGATCGACAGGAACTGCAGCAACTGGTCGACCTGTTGAGCAATGTGTCTCGCAAAGAACAGGTTCCTGCGGTGGTTCAGGATTGGCTGAAGGCTCAGGAAAAAAGATTCGGGACCATTGAACTGGCCGGTCTGCTCCGGACGGCAGACGAACATTTCTTTGCCGCCGAACAATGGAAGCAGAACAAACATCAGGAGCGCGGAATTGAACTGCTCAAACAGGCGTGGGCGATTGCTGCCATTGAATCGCCTGATGATGCGACGCTAATTGCCGATCGGCTGCGACGTGTTGGGTGGGAGCATCTCAACGGTCAATGGCTGACCTCAAAGCAGGTGCAGATGCTGCCGAAGGATGATATTCAGCTGGCCATTCGTGAAGGCCGAGTTGTCCGCGGCATGACGACGCAGCAAGTAACGTCGACACTCGGCAAGCCCGCCCGAGTCTCACGTCTGGGTTCATCGCGCGCCATTCGGGAGCTCTGGATTTACGATGGAACCGGTTCAGCCGGCGTTGTTGTACGCTTCCGCCGCAGTTCGGGAGTTCGAACCGATGAGAATCTGGTCGAAGAAGTCTCCCGCATCTCCGCCAGCTTCGGCCCATAAACCACCCCGTGTCCTTGTGCGGAGTTGCACATTTGGCTGCGCTTCTGAGCACAGGGTAGGAGCGGTTCGGCATGGTTGGTAAGATCCGCCGTTCCGGGAATGCCACAAATCCCTTTGTCCTTCGAAAGACGTTTTAATCATGGAATCCGGTTTTTCGCTGTCTGGTCACGGAATCACAGTCAAGGATGTTTGCCGCAATCTGCCGCCCGGAAGTCTGTACGAAGAAGCCATTCGCCATGAGCCCGGCACGACCATTTCCGATACCGGCTGCCTGATTGCGTATTCGGGTGATAAAACAGGACGGTCCCCAAAGGATAAGCGAGTCGTTCGCCATGCGGATTCTGAAAAGAACGTCTGGTGGGGCGCGGTCAATTTTCCGCAGGATGAGATGACGTTTTCAATCAATCGTGAACGAGCTGTTGACTATTTGAATACTCGCGAACGAGTTTATAGTGTCGACGCCTACGCGGGCTGGGATCCGGACACGCGGATCAAGGTTCGAGTCATCTGCGCGAGGCCGTATCACGCTCTATTCATGCACAATATGCTGATCCGGCCGACGGACACGGAACTTGAGACCTTTGGCGAGCCGGATTTTGTCATCTACAACGCCGGCGGATTTCCAGCCAATCGCTATACGACGGGAATGACATCTCGAACGAGTGTCGATCTCAGTCTCGAACGAAAGGAAGTCGTGCTGCTGGGCACCGAGTACGCTGGTGAAATGAAGAAGGCTGTGTTCACGTTCATGAACTACTTCCTGCCAGGCAAAGGCATTTTGTCGATGCACTGCTCGGCCACCTGCGACCGTCAGACCGGTCAATCGTCCGTCCTGTTCGGACTGTCTGGCACTGGAAAGACAACTCTGTCTGCGGATCCGAAACGCAACCTGATTGGCGATGATGAACACGGCTGGTCGGACAACGGTGTCTTCAATATTGAAGGCGGCTGTTACGCCAAGGCCGTTTATCTGACTCGCGAATCCGAACCCGAAATTTTCGAAGCCCTGCGGTTTGGCGCTGTTCTGGAAAACGTGGTCTATGACAAGTCTCACCATCATGTGGACTTTAACGATACTTCCATCACGCAAAACACGCGGGGAGCTTATCCGATTGAGTTCATGCGGAATGCAAAGATTCCGTGCGTCGCTGGCCATCCGTCGGATGTGATTTTCCTGACCTGTGATGCGTTCGGTGTTCTGCCGCCAGTTTCGCGTCTGACGCCCGAACAGGCGATGTACTTCTTTATCAGCGGCTATACCGCCAAGGTAGCCGGGACGGAAGTGGGTGTTTCTGAACCGGAAGCGACATTTTCGCCCTGCTTTGGTGGACCGTTTCTGGTCTGGCATCCAGGCGTGTATGCTCGACTGCTGGCGGAAAAAATTCGAAAGCATCATGCAAACGTATGGCTGGTCAACACAGGCTGGTCGGGGGGCGCGTACGGGACAGGCAGCCGCATGCCGTTGCGGTTCACGCGAGCCATCATTGACGGAATTCATTCGGGGCAGCTCAAATCCGCGCCGACCGTTCATGACAACATTATGAATCTGTCTGTTGTGACGGCCTGTGAGGGAGTGCCGGCCGAAATGCTGCAGCCGCGACTTTCGTGGCGTGACGCGAGTGCATTTGAGGACACGTCGCGTAAACTGGCAGCTCGCTTCCGGAAGAATTTCGAGCAGTACGCGGTCGAGGCTGGCCCTGATATCGCTGCAGCCGGACCGAAGGGCTGAGCGGCCCTTGTCGGCGCGAGTGATGGATGACATTGCAAACGAAGGGAGATTTTGATGATCAAGCCGATTTTATGTCCGATTTGTCAAAAACCGGCGCTGGGCTCATTGGCATCTCCTTTCTGCAGCGACCGCTGCCGAAAGGTGGACCTGATGCGATGGTGCGATGGCCGGTACGCGATTACAGAAACCTTTAATTCCGATGAGGAAGGATTCGCGGCCCACCATCAGCCAGGCCTGAATTCGGACGGTGAAATCATGGTGGATCCGGATGAGTTCTGACGAAAGTCAGTGGCAGGCCGTTGCTTCGCGTTTTTACTACCGTCGGATGTGATGGTTGCAGCAACCATCCAAAGCATTGAAACTTGAAGGGAAATGGCGATTTGCCAGCCATGACAGGTGGGTCACGTTAGCTGGGCCCGAAAAACTTCCACGCCCCCGGTTGTTTAGCTTGAAAAGCTGTTGCGACTGCCGAGGCGTCCTTTCATTATTAGCCGGATCGTGCGCAACTGAACAGGTCTTCCCGTCAAGTCGTCTGATGTTTGGTTAGTTGTTTCCATCTATTTCGTCATTATCACCGAGTTCCCGAACGGCGTGTGAACCGGCGGTTTTGTCTCGACGTTCAAGCTTCAGCAGTAAGAATTCCCAGAACAAGGTTTGGCAGGCTATGACACGACGCCCACAGCGGACGAACTCAATCCTTCAGGCTCTGAAGTCGATGTTTTTTCTTCCTCAAAATCAACGGCGTTCCGGCCTCCAGCGTCGTACGGGGTTTTGCGCAAGCGAATTTCTTGAGTCTCGCGAATTGCTGTCGGGCAATTCCGTTGCGAGTGATATGTCTGAATTCCAGGTTGCGCCGAACCAGACTCAGTTGAATCCCGCTCGGGGATTTTTGACCGGACCGAAGGTCGCCGATCCTCTGGTCATTGCGAACAGTTTCCTTCGCAACAATGCGGACAAGCTGGGCCTGACCACCACAGATATTGCCAGCCTGCAACTGACGAATCGGTACCGCAGTTCAGGTTCCGGGACGACACATTTGTATTTTCAGCAGACAGTGAATGGAGTTCCCGTTATCAGTTCGAATCTGAACATCAATGTCGCTCGTGGTGGTCAGGTCATCAACGTTGGTTCGACGGTGCTGCCTGCCGTCAGTGCGAATACACCGGCGCCTGCCCCCACTTTGACAGCGTCAAACGCTCTGGACGCGCTCGTCACAAAGTTTAATTGGCAATACGATGGAAGGCCCCGGGTCCTGAGCAGTAATCATGCGTCCTCTACTAAAGATGTGAAGCTCAGCTCTGCCGGGATCTCCATCGCGAATGAGATCCCCGCGTCTCTGCGATACGTGCCTTCCGCGGATGGAACTCTTGAGCTGGCATGGCTGTTGAATGTGCAAACAACGGACAGCAATGGCTGGTATGACGCTGCGGTCAGTGCCACTGATGGAAGCGTTCTGAACGTTGTTGACTGGATGCATCCCGCCTCGTACAACGCCATTGAAATGCCTGGCGAGAATCCGTTGGAGACGCCTCATTCTCTGATTGTCGATCCGCAGTTGCGTGGCAATGCTGGCTCACCCTTTGGATGGCACGACACTGATGGCGCAGTCGGCGCTGAGTTTACAGATACGCGGGGCAACAACGTCTTCGCCCAGGAAGACAAAGACGCCGACAACGCTGGTGGCACCCGTCCTGACGGAGGAGCGGGGCTGGTGTTTAACTTTCCGTTTGACCCAGCGCAGGGCGCTGTAGCAAATGAAAATGCTGCGATTGTGAATCTGTTCTACATGAACAATGTGATTCATGACGTTCTGTACGTCTATGGTTTTGACGAGGCGTCGGGCAACTTCCAGTTCAACAACTACGGTAAGGGCGGGCTTGGGGGAGACCAGGTGATAGCCGATGCTCTGGATGGGTCCGGAACCAACAATGCGAACTTTGCGACGCCCCCGGATGGGATCTCGGGGCGGATGCAGATGTATGAGTTCACGTGGACAACGCCAACTCGTGACAGCGATCTGGACAATTTTATTATCGTCCATGAATTCGGTCACGGGCTCACAAATCGACTCACCGGTGGCCCGGCCAATGCCGGAGCACTCCAGCTCGATCAAAGTTCAGGGATGGGTGAAGGCTGGAGCGATTTTCTCGGGCTCATGTTGGTTCAGAAGACCACCGATACGCAGGCAGGCGCCTATTCTGCGGGAAATTATGTGAACGGGAGTCCATTGAATGACCCGCTTGGCGGGATCCGGGATTTTCCATACAGCGTCGATATGGCGATCTCCCCGAAGACCTATGGCTACTTCAGAACGAATACAACTCCGCATCCGAATGGCGAGATCATTGCGGCGACGCTTTGGGATCTCAACTGGCTGATGATTAACGGAAATGGATTGGACGTCACCGGCAAAGGTTATTCGGCCGACATCTATGATGCCGCCAGCGATGCTGGAAACACGGAGTTGATGAAGGTCTTTGTCGAAGCTTTGAAACTTCAGCCGGCAAACCCGACGTTTCTTGATTTTCGCGACGCAATGCTTGACGCCGATATGTCAATGAACGGGGGCGAAAACGAAGTTGCAATCTGGCGGGCATTTGCCCGCCGTGGTATGGGATGGAGTGCATTCGATGGAGGAAGCGCTGCTTCCGGAAACGTTCGTGAGGCCTTTGATCTTCCGCCTGGTTTGACGTTGGAGTTCATAATTGATCCAGCTTCGATCAGAGAAGATGCTGGCCCGAGCAGCCTGACTGGCACTATTGTGCGACCAAGCTCGTGGCCGTCGAGTTCGCCACTTGTCGTAACGCTGAGCAGCAGTGATACGAATGAAATCGTCGTCCCGGCGACCGTAACTATCCCTGCCGGCAGGTCCTCCCTGTCATTCCCGATCGATGTGATTGATGACACGTTTCTTGACAACACTCAGACAGTTTCGATTACTGGAACAGCGACATTCGCTGGACGGGTCGGCAGAGCGCAGGCGACTGTTCAGGTACTGGACCATGAAACCCTGACGATGACCATCAGCAAAACGACAATCTCTGAGGACGACGGGAATGGTGCCGCTCAGGTTACGATTACTCGCAGCAACACGGACGTTACAGCACCAAATGCATTTTCGGTGGTCAACAATCGACTAATCGAGCACAATCCGGCGGGGATTCGGGTGAGTTCACGGGCGATCCCCTGGCCATTGGGTGCACGGCCAACTGGCGAAATTGCACGCGATGTTGTCGTGATGGAAAACGGCCGCGTGGCGGTGCACAATGGCACAACCATTGGGTATCTGTCTGTTCTGAATCCGTCCACGAATGCCTGGGATCATATTTTGGTTCCCGGCCTTTCCTCAGATCCAGCCATTTCAGGCAGTGGCGGGATCTCTTCGACGGGAAATTTCGTCTTTCTGTCAGATATGTCGACCTCCGGCTCAGACCCGTTTGGTGTCGTACGAGTCGACACGGTTACGCGAAATGTCACGCGTTTTGCAAATCAGTCGCTGGGCTATCGGATGTTTGTCAAGGACGTATTTGGAGACAGCATCGTTGAGATAGACCTGCAGACAGGGGCCACCATCAATGAGTTTGCCGTGCCTGCTGGCATTTCGGGCTTTGCTGATTTTGACAATGGTCTGGCATTCGATGGCACAGGCTTGTGGATCACCGGAGGTGCGAACGAACCTAACCTCCTTTACAAACTTGACCCAAATAATGGCACTGTGCTGGAAACTCATTTCATCGGCACGTTTATCGGCAACGACTGGGAGGGTCTTGCCTGGTTGAATGATCAGCTTTATTTCCTCGCCGGGGGTACATCCAGCCTCATCGCGAAATACGATCCAGTGCAGCGTCAATTTACGAATGTATGGGATATCAGCGCTATTAATGGAACGAATGGAATCATCTGGAAAGGCCTCGCCGGAATTAAGGGGCCTGATCGACTGATTGCCACTAGCGTGCTCAACGACTTTGTCGTCGAAATTAATCCATTGAATGGCCAGATTACGAACGAATGGCGCAGTGGTCTCACCGCTACACCGTACGGTATCGCCACTGCAGATGGCGAGATCTACATCGGCGAATTCCTCGACGGAACGATTGACGTTTTCAATCGCCAGGGGGTTCTGCAGCGAGTGATGGATGTAAGTCTGGCATCAGTGGAAGCTCTCGCTGCGTTGGGCGGTGATGATGTTCAAACCCTGGTGGCAACGGATTATCGTTACCGCGATATCTACTCGGGCCTTGACGACAAATTCTATGCACTTGATAAAAACGGCATCGCTGTAGGTCGCTTCAATTCCACAGCACTGGCTCTCGAGGAATTCTTCGATCTTTCAACGCCAGTCAATGCCATTGCAGTCGCGGCCGATGGAACGATCTGGGGCGCGGGTGGTGATGGGATTCTGTATCATCTCAGCGAGACAGGGGCGGTCATTGGTCAAAGAAGAATTGGATCCGTAGCTCTTGTTGACATTGATCTGAACGTGACCGGACAGATCCTGCTGACATCAACAGCCGGTCGCGTCTACAGAACAAACACGTCACTGGCAACGCCGACTTCATATTTAGCCGGCACGACTGTCGCGTACGCAAGTCTGGGCCGTCATCAGTCGCTGCCTGCAGGCGACCTGATTGTCAATTTGACGAACAGCGATCCGAGTGAAGTCTCTCTTCCCGCTACTGTGGTGATCCCGATTGGGCAGAGGTCTGTCACCATCCCACTGAATGCTGTTGACGACAATATTCTGGATGGTTCGCAATTCGTCACGATCACAGCAACGGCACTGGGCTACATTGGAACTCAGTCCGAAACGGTCAACGTTCTGGACGCTGAGTTCGTGGGCGTGGACATCATCGCTCCGTCCATCTCGGAATCAGCTGGACTGAATGCGACGCAGGCGCGTGTGTACCGTACCGATATCAACGGTCCATTTAGCTTTATCTCGCAGCAGTCGTATACAAACACGACTGCACAAACAATTCTCGATGCAGACAAAACAACCTCCAAAATTACGGTACCCGTGCAGTCATCAACGCTGACGGATGTCAATGTGACGCTGAGCCTGACTCACGGATTCCTTGCAGACCTCGACGTTTACCTCGTCAGTCCACGCGGAACGCGAGTCGAGCTGATGACCGACATCATCACTAACGGAAAAGTAATGACCGCCACAGTGTTTGATGATGAGGCGAATTTCAGCATCCTGACAGGCTCATTCCCTTTCACCGACACTTTCCGACCTGAAGGTCAGCTGCTGGACCTTGATGGTGAGAACCCAACAGGGGTATGGACTCTTGAAATCACCGACGACAACACCAGGGAGTTTGGAACCCTCTTGTCATGGTCGCTGGACATCGAGACGCTCGGTCTGGGCGCAGTCGATGTTGTGTTGACGCCGAATGGAGATACCGATGAAATCTTCGTTCAGAGGACGGTCAGAATCCCGGCGAATCAGTCGCAGGTCATTATTCCGTTGGGGGCTGTTGATGACAACATCCTGGATGGAACTCGTGTATCGGGTGTCTCGGCCAGTACAACTACGACCGGATATCGCTCACTTGGCGACACGGTGAATGTGACCGACGACGAAACGCTGACGTTTACCGTCAGTCAGTCGAGCGTATCAGAAGCGGCCGGATCGGGCGCGGTGATCGGGACGCTGACACGACTCAATTCTAATCTCGCCGCTCCGTTCACCGTCAATCTTTTCAGCAGTGATACCACGGAGCTGACCGTGGCATCATCGGTGACGATACCTGCTGGAAAGCGATCTGTGACGTTTCAGATCAACGCAGTGGACGACAACATTCTGGACGGGACACAGGCTGTCACCATTCGAGCTTCAGCGGCCGCGTATGGCAGTGACAAGCTGCGAGTGATTAATGTGCAGGACCTTGAACCAAGTCTGCTGGTTTCCCGTTCGCAGCCTTCAGTGCCTACAGTTCGCGAAGATGCCGGCAGCTTTATTGTGACGGTGACTCGTCAGGATCAGACCAACATCAGTGCTTCCATGACGGTAAGTCTGTCCGTGATTAATGTCTCCTTTGGTGCAACTCCGCTGACGGTTCCTGCTTCGGTTGTGATTCCGGCCAACAGAATCAGTCAGTCGTTTACAGTCACGGTCAATGATGATGCGTTGCTCGACGGGACTCAGCGGGCAACGATTCGTGCCTCATCGCCCAATGTGATCAGTGGTTCGACTTTCTTTAACATCACGGATCATGAGACGCTTACCGTGACCGTTGACCGCCCGTCCATCCGTGAAGACAACGGAGCCAATGCGGCTCGTGGTACTGTTCGAAGAAGCAATATTAACGTGTCACAGCCACTGGTTGTGACACTGAGAAGCAGTGATCTGAGCGAACTCGCGGTTCCGACGACGGTCGTAATCCCTGCCGGGGCTCGCAGCGTTCAGTTCGATATTGACGCCGTGAATGATCCATCGCTGGATGGCGTTCAGACAGTCACCGTTTCCGCGGCAGCAACTGGCTATTATGGTGGTTCAGTAGATATGGAAGTGCTGGATCATGAGCCTCCAGTTGTTACAGCTCCGGCGGCAACGGTCACCAATCCTCTGCCACAGGTGAAGTGGAACGTTGTTCCGAATGCCCTGCGTTATGATGTGCTGCTGCAGAATCTGAGCACCGGTATTGAACAGCTTTATCCGGATATTGTGGGCACGACTTTCACCCCACGCGAACAACTTGGAATTGGTCAGTACCGCGCGTTCGTGCGGGCTATCGATCAGCTGGAACGGGATGGTTTCTGGAGTGTGGCTCGAGACTTTAGAGTCGTAACCGCACCGAGGGTGACTTCGCCGAATCCGAGAACAACTCTGGTCAGCGGCACATTCCCTGAAATCGCGTGGACGGCCATAAAGGATGCGGCCGGATACGAACTGACGGTCAACAATCTGACGACTGGCAGGCTGAATGTAATTTCTCAGAAGGACCTGAAGACAACCAGCTACAGGTCCGTCGAACGACTCGGTTCCGGTGTTTACACGGCGACCGTGCGAGCCTTCAATGCTCGTAAGGAATTCGGCCAGTGGAGCAGGACGGTCCAGTTCAGCGTTCTGGCGGCCCCTGGGATTATTGCTCCGGTGACGGGCGGGACGTTCGACCGAACGCCGCTGATTACATGGAACAGGATCGCTGGTGCTGTCAGCTACGACATTCAGCTGATCAATGTGGCGACACAAATGGTCGTCTACCGAGATCGCTATGTGACGACTCTTCAGTTCCAGGTTCCACAGGACCTGCCGAACGGAAATTACAGCACCTCGGTTCGTTCTCAGAACGGTGTTTATACCAGTGAATGGTCGGCGGATCGCCTGTTTTCCGTGGGCGTTCCTCCAGCGATTACGGCACCGGGCGAATCAGACACAGTCGGCGGTCGGCCGAAGTTTGTCTGGACGGGAATTTCGGGCACCGAGCGTTACGAGATCTGGATTCAGAACGTAGACACAGACGTTTACGTGATCAAAAACAGCCAGATCACCGGAACGACCTTCACGCCTTCGACAAACCTGCCGCTCGGGAAGTACGAAACGACGGTTCGAGCGATCAGTCAGCTGGGTGAGATCACCGGCTGGAGCGACTCGGTGACTGTGATTGCCGGTGCTACTCCGACCGTCACTTCTCCAGTGAACAACATCGTGACGGGCAACAAGCCGCCGATCTCGTGGAGTGCGGTCAACGGGGCCAGTTCCTACATCGTGCAGATCTTCAATCTGAATACGAACAGAGTCACGCTAACAACGGCAAGAATCGTCGGCACAGATTACACGGTCACCACAGCACTGCCGGCAGGTCGCTACCGCGTATGGGTGCGTGCTGTTAGCTCCGCAGGTTACCTGTCGAACTGGGGCACTGCCGTGGAGTTTTCCGTCAGCAGCTCGGACCGTGAAAAATCCGCATTGCCTGCACCTGACAGCGACCTCCTTGCGTCCGCTCTGACGGAAGTCATGGCGATGCCTGGCACAAAGACGCTGACGGTGGCGGCATCGAAAGTCGCAGTTAAGGCTGAACGGGCTGCGGTGACCGTAACATCGGCCGCCGCCTCAACACTACCTGCGGCCGAGAACATTCATCCTGACGAATCCGCTGATGCGTCAGGAATGGCGGCCATGTTCGACGCGGTGATGTCCGGCTGGGATGCGTCCGACTGGTGGACCACCAGCGTCTGAGGCATAACGAATGACACACTGGGCGTATTGTGAAGATCTTAACTCTGCCTCCGCGGTCGTCGGAGATACCGAAGCTCATCACCTTCTGAATGTGCTGAGACTCGGCACCGGTGCGGAGCTAATCCTGTTTGATGGCAAGGGAACGAACGCCGAAGCTGTGGTGACATCCACGACTCGGCGTGACGTGACCTGTCGCATTCTGGGACGCAAAACACATGCGCGATCATCCACGTCGTCACTGACAGTGATCGTGTCGCCACCAAAGGCTGACCGCCTGAAATGGGTCGTTGAAAAACTGACGGAGATCGGTGTGGACCGGATGGTTCTGCTGAACACACAGCGAACTATTGTCACGCCCGGTGAGACTCGCGTGGATAAGCTGAAGGCGAACGTCGTTGCGGCCTGCAAACAGTGTCGACGGCCGTTTCTGATGGAACTTCTGCCGCTGCAAACTTACCCGGCCGTCCTCGAGCAAATGGCAAACGAATCGCGATGTCAGACCTCGTTCCTTGCCCATCCCGGCCTGGAGACACTTGCCGTTGATTCGCCCGCCAGCCCCTCGGATAAGCTCGCGGCGGGACATGTGAGCCTGCTGATTGGACCAGAAGGTGGTTTCACCGATAACGAGGTCAAACTGGCGGCGTCCGCTGGCCTGCGTTCCATCTCATGGCCCGGCACAATTCTGCGAATTGAAACCGCCGCCATTGTGTTCGCGACGCTGTTGATGGATCGGTACCGCGACGAAATACCCTCGTAGCGGGCTCCCAGAAGCCACCGCTACACCCAACAGCACCGAGATTTCCGATTTCCGATTTCCGATCTGAAATCTCATTATCGCTCCGCGTCATCCTATTCCGAGGCTGCAATTCCATTTGCGGCTGGATCTCCACGATCGCCGTCCTCTAAAACTTCTGCCGCATCAGGCGGGGCGGCTGACTTTGTGCGAAGGGTGCTCCGCGATTCGAGAAACGTCTGCAGAAGAATCTGCGCGGCCAGCTTATCGATGCGGTCCTTGCGCTGTTTCTTCGTCAATGCTGCGGCGGTCATCAGTTGTTCGGCCTGAAACGAGGAAAACCGTTCATCCTGAAAACTGAACGGCAGTCCGGTGCACTGCGACAGCCAGATCGCGAATCGCCGAGCCTCGCGGGACTTCTCACTTTCATCGCCGCTCAGATGAATCGGTAGTCCGATGACCATTCCCACCGGTCGATACTCGGCGACCACGTTCCGAAAAAAACGCGTGTCCGGCTGAACTCCCTGCCGTTGATAGTTGTACAGGGGGCTTGAAAATTTCTGATCGCGATCGCAGACCGCCACACCGACACGTTTGGTGCCGTAGTCAATCCCGAGCAGCACCCCGGTGTGAGGAAGTTCGTGCGGCGAAGGCTCGTCGGCGTTCTCTAATGTCATAAGGAATCCAACTCCTGCGTTTGAAACAGCCGGCTCTATTAAACAGGCAGGTCCATTTTAATCACCCAGGTTCGCATTATCGGGCCGGCGACAATCTTCGATTCAAAGAATGGCGTAATCATCCGGTCGGCTTTTCCCGGTTCACTTGTCAGGATGGCGCGGTCGCATGACAATGTCGACCGCACCGAGTCCCTGGAATCATCTTTTGTTGAGGTCCCTATGGCCGCGAAGCCATCTGTAATTATCAGTGCTTTTGCTGACGAAGCTGCCAATCGTCGTACCGCTCTGGAGCAAATGACAGCTCTTGCGGCGATCGGAATTCGCAACTACAGCCCCCGGTTTATTGACGTGCTGGGTGACGGAAAAAT
>JBDNHX010000342.1:0-4106 GCA_041688565.1 Planctomycetaceae bacterium | reverse complement strand
GTTTCGAGCGGTTCACGATACGAACGTCGAACAAGTGGTTGAGCTGCCAGATGGAAGACAATTTCCGGACGTGAGGCATCGAAAGCCTGACGGACAGTCGAAGTATCTCGAATATCGCCTCGAATATCTTGGATCTGCAGGTCCAACAAATCCCAGTGATTTGGCTGCGTAGCAGGAGCTAACGCCAAACCTGTGACGACAGCCTGCAGTTCAGTTAGCCAAAGTGCCAACCAGCTGCCTTTAAAACCAGTGTGGCCGGTGATCAGGACGCGGCGATTGGAGTAAGTTTGTGAGAACAAGATAAGAAGTTTCGAGAGACGAGTTGCGAGAAGCGAGTCAACAAACAGCATATCAACTACGGCACGAGGTCAGGACCAGGACTTCCAGGGGGCTTTGCCGGTCTTCCAGAGTTCTTCCAGATGATTTTTGTCGCGGAGCGTGTCCATTGCCTGCCAGAAGCCGCTGTGCTGGTAAGCGTTCAGTTGACCTTCGCGTGCCAGTCTTTGCAGCGGCTCACCTTCGAAACTGGTCATGTCTCCGTCAATGTAATCAAACACCTGTGGCTCCAGTACGAAGAAACCGCCGTTAATCCATGCTCCATCGCCAGCTGGTTTTTCCTGAAAGCTGCTGACGGCTGCGCCATCCAGATTCAATGCTCCGTAGCGACCCGGCGGCTGGATTGCTGTGACAGTTGCGATTGGCCGCTGTTGCTGGTGTTGAGCGATTAGCTGATCAATGCGAACGTCTGAAACTCCATCACCGTATGTCAAACAAAAAGTGCTTTCGCCGACAAACTGCTGTACCCGTTTCAGTCGACCGCCCGTCAGCGTTGATTCCCCAGTATCGACCAGCGTCACAGTCCATGGTTCGGCGTTGCGATGGTGAACTTCCATTTGGTTGCGAGCCATGTCGAACGTCACGTCCGACATGTGCAGAAAGTAATTCGCAAAATATTCTTTAATCACGTAGCCTTTATAACCAAGGCAGATCACGAAGTCGTTGATTCCATGTTGGGAATACATCTTCATGATGTGCCACAAAATGGGCTTGCCACCGATTTCGATCATCGGTTTGGGCCGCAGGTGGGATTCTTCGCTGATGCGAGTTCCCATGCCGCCAGCCAGAATGACGGCCTTAATTTTGCAAGTCATACCGTAAGGCTGCATCGTTCAACAGTCCATGGCAAATGGGGGCGAATGGGTCCCGGTACGTGCCCGGCGTAGCCATTGCGTGCACCGTCAAGCGTCTGCTCAACGTCTTCGGTCACCTGAACTGCGAGAGCATCGCGTTCCCAAAAAGCCACTTCGACACCAGGGTCCATACCCGTCACGGCGACGCCGATGTAGAAGGTCCCCGAGTTGAGCAGATTCCCGGGTAAGGTGCATGTCGCAATCCAGCGACCTTCAGCATTCGTGGCGGCCGTTTGGTCTCGCACGGTTGCCGCTGTTACGAAGACATAGTTGCCCAATTCGTCCATGATGTGAAAGTTTGGGTAGTAGAGCCGTGCGGCAAGACGAGAGACGGAGTATTCCATTTTGATAACAATCGAGTCGTCCATGTCAAAGCACTGCTGCACCTCGCCGGAAACCGATTCTGTCCATGCTTTGTGAAGTTGCGAGCGTTCGTCGCCAATCCTGCGGTCAAGTAAACTGGCATCGAAAACCGCTCGCCCCCCCGTTCCGTTCGATGGTTGATGCCGGAGCACTGCTTCGCTGGCGGATCCGTCAAAGCTCACCATACCGTTGTTCATCACCATCCCACGGTCGCATAGCGATGTAATCATGCTCATCTGGTGACTCACGATGATGACAGTTCGACCCTCGTTGTGCATGTTTCGCATTTTGCCGAGGCACTTCTTCTGGAAGTCGCCATCGCCGACCGCCAGAACCTCATCAATAATCATGATTGCCGGATCAAGGTGTGCCGCCACTGCGAATGCCAGACGCACGTACATGCCGCTGCTATACCGCTTAACGGGCGTGTCGATGTACTTATCGCACCCACTAAAGTCGATGATGGCGTCGAGTTGTTTCGTGATCTCCTGCTTCTTCATCCCCAAAATTGCACCATTGAGGTAGATATTTTCACGCCCCGTTAAATCCCCATGGAAGCCTGTGCCAACTTCCAGCAGGCTGGCGATTCTTCCTTTTGCCTTGATTGATCCACCGGTTGGTGCAGTGACTCGTGAGAGCAGTTTCAAGAGAGTGCTCTTCCCTGCCCCGTTGCGGCCGATGATGCCGACGACTTCGCCTTGTTGAACTTCGAGGTTGATGTCGCGCAACGCCCAAACGTAGTCGGGGGCTGAGCCGTTCTTAGTGCCTGGTTCCTGGTTCTTCGTTGAAGACTGTGTGCGGTCGTTGACCTGGCCGACTTTCTCATATGGATCTTCTTTGCCTCGGATCCTGTGCCACCAGCGATTTAGATCGTGTGAAATTGTACCGGTGCCGACCGTGCCGAGGCGGTACAACTTAGAAACATTCTCAATTCGAATTGCTGTGGTCATGTTTTTAGAGGCGAGTGGCGAGAGGCGAGTGGCGAGGGGGGACAGAAGAGTCGAGTGGCGAGAAGCGAGAGAATCGCAAAGGGGGCGTTTCTCGCATCTCGTTTCTCGTTTCTCGCCGCTATTTATTTCTGTGTCTTTGGATGAGTGCACCGAGCATTCGGCCGAGTTGTTTGGCTTCGTCGGCCCATACGAGGGCGAGTTCTTTGTTCAGGTAACCGGCTTCGATCCCGATCAGTATTTGTGTTCTCAGTTCGCCGGCGGAACCTTTTGAATATGTCAGAAACCGAGCAATCTCTGCGTCGCTGTCGCGTTCGTATCCCTCAGCAATGTTCGAAGGAATTGACAAGCCGCTTCGTGTCAACTGATCTCGAAAGCCGAAGTCACGCAGGTCTTTTGTTTGCTGATAGAGCGTCGCTGATAGTCGAGCGGAGCGTTTCCAGACATCGAGGTCTTCAAAGGACATTGATTTAAGCTTCGAGAAACGAGAAACGAGCGGCGAGGGAGACGGAAGAGTCGAGTGGATAGAGAGCTTGGTGCTTAGTTTTCAATTGTTTGTTGGAAGGACAACACTGTTGGTTAACGGCTTCGCATTTCCCTATGGCTGACTATTTTGACCAGTCTTCCAGTCTCAGACCGGGCACCCGTGAGAACTCGCGGGTGTTGTTTGTGACAAGCTGGCCTTCACTCCAACCCAGGCCTCCGTTCCGCATCCATTGGCTGGCCGCGATCCTCCATGAAGTCATCGGTAAATTGACCTAAACTTTCAGTGAATAGTTGCCAAGGATCAACGTCGCGTGGAATCAACAACAACGATCGCCCGAGTCGTTTCACGAAAACCTCAGCGCTCTCAATATGACAGTCTTCGGGCAGCACAATGGATTGTACTTGACCCGTTGTCGTGACTTCAGCAGTTCTCACGGCGATACCTCCCTAATTTTGAGTGAACAGCATTTGCTTCGGCGATGTGCCACCAGCGGTTGAGGTCGTGCGAAAGCGTACCGGTTCCGACTCGACCAAGGCGGTAGAGTTTGGAGACGTTTTCAATTTTGATAGCGATGGGCATAAAATTAGTTGGCAGTTGGCAGTTGGCAGTTGGCAGAGGGCAGAGGGAGGAGAGCAGTGCTTGGTGCTTGGTGCATCGCGGCTTCCTCCGTGAACTCCGTGTTCTCCGTGGTGAAGACTGCGATTGAATTGTTTAACCACGAATGGCACGAATCACACGAATGAAAACAAGCGGAACATTAAGATTCATTTCGGGTGCGTTTGCCTCGGTGAACTCAGTGTTCGTCGTGGTGAACATTGTGATTTGTTTTTTACCACGGAGGGCACGGAGTTCACGGAGAAGGCACAAACGCAACAAGTTGGTGCATGGTTCATCGTGCTCAGTTGGAACCAAAAGTGTGCTTGGTGCTTCGTGCCTGGCTCATCGTGAATTTCTCAGTGAACTCCGTGTTCTCCGTGGTGAAGACTGCGATTGAATTTTTAAACCACGCATGACACGAATGAAAGCAAGCTGAACATCAAGATTGACTTCAGGTGCGTTTGCCTCGTTGAACTGAGTGTTCTTCGTGGTGAACATTGTGATTTGTTTTTTACCACGGAG
>JBDNHX010000341.1:0-10764 GCA_041688565.1 Planctomycetaceae bacterium | reverse complement strand
TCCATCACCGAGATGGAAGGCTATCGGCCGCGCGTTGTAGAATGGTTGAAGAAGCGATTTCCGGAAACGCAGTTTACGTTCACGAACGCGGGCATCGCTTCGACGTGTTCTCACACAGGTGCCTTTCGGCTTGAACGCGATGTGCTGAATCACGGGCCGGTCGATTTGCTGCTGGTGGAATTCGCCGTCAACGACGATCAGGATGCTCACCATTCAGCTGACGACTGTCTGCGTGGCATGGAAGGAATCATTCGCCATGTTCGCCGGTATAACTCAAGGTCGGACATAGTCATGATTGATTTTGTGAATCCTGAGATGCTTGCGACAGCTCAGTCGGGCAACACGCCACTCAGCGTTGCTCAACATGAACGGGTCGCACGCCATTATGATATCAGCTCCATTGATCTGCCGGCGGAACTGGCCGATCGAATCGCCGCCGGCTCGATAACCTGGGAAACCTTCGGGGGAACTCATCCAGGACCGCTGGGCAATCAGATGGCCGCAGATCTTGTTGCAGAAGTGCTGTCTGCTGGCTGGAGTGTGGCCGCTGCATCTGCAGAATCTGTTGGGGCTCATTTGGAACCAGCAGAGCCCTTGATCGCGACATGCTTTGATCATGGAAAATTTGTACCGGCTGAGTCCATTCATCCGGGCGACGGCTGGCAGCATGGAATTCCCGAATGGAAGTCCATCGACGGCAGCCAGCGCGAGCGATTTGCGGGTGAAGCTATTTTTCACTGCACACAGCCCGAGTCCACGCTGTCCTTCCAGTTCTCGGGGCAGGCGGTGGGAGCCTATGTTTTGGCCGGCCCGGATTCCGGTCAGCTGGACGTGCAGATCGACGACGGTTCGTGGAACACGGTAGAACTTTATCATGCCTACAGCGGTGGCCTGCATTATCCTCGAACGGTGATGTTCGCAACCGGGCTGTCAGCCGGGAACCACGAAGTGAAGGTTCGCCTGGCAAAAACTCACCACGAAAAAAGCAAAGGGACAGCCGCGCGCATTCTGAATTTTACAGTCTCCGAATAGCGTTGCCGGTTCCTTTCAACGCATCAGATTCCGTTGAATTCTGCTGCCCGTTCGTTTGGCAGAGACACGGCAGACCCCAAAAGGGTATAGAGTATTCTAAAAATAATTCGATGGCTGGCGAAAACTTTCCATTGGGCAGACATGGCGACACGCGAAAAACTGGCGACTCATTACGACGCCGTCATCATCGGCAGCGGGCACAATGGACTGGTTGCGGCCGCTTATCTGGCGATGGCCGGCCAGTCCGTGCTGGTTCTCGAACGCAACGATTATCTGGGCGGTGCAACAGCTTCGCAGCGGGTGTTCCCCGACTATGACGCTCAGCTGTCGCGATATGCGTATCTGGTTTCCCTGCTGCCCGCGCAGATTGTCGAGGAACTGGACCTGACATTTAACACAATCCGCCGGCGGACAGCGTCGTTCACTCCTTATCGAGATTCGGCCGGTGTGGAGCGAGGCTTGGTGTTGTCCAACGTGGATGAAAGCCGGTCGCGCGATTCTATGCGACAGCTGACCGGAAGCGATGCCGCCTGGCACGACTATCAGCGACTGATGGATCTGCAGAAATCTTTCGCCGACATTGCCTGGCCGTCGTTACTCAAGCCGTTACGATCTCGGGCTGATTTCAAAGCATCGCTGACGAATGAATCTCAGCGTGAAGCCTGGACAGCGTTCGTCGAACGGCCGCTCGGTGAAGCGATCGAGCGATATGCTCAGCATGATGTCCTGCGCGGCCTGTTAATGACGGACGGGAAGATCGGAGTTTTCAGTCATCCACATGATGCGTCTCTGCTTCAGAATCGCTGCTTTCTTTATCACGTCATTGGCAACGGCACGGGCGAATGGCGAGTCCCGGCTGGCGGAATGAAAGCCCTTGTGGAAGCCCTGGTCGCTCGCTGCCAGTCATTGGGTGTTACATTTCGAACGGACTCACCGGCCGATCGAATTCAAACCGCCGAGCCCCATCATACCGTGTGTTTTCATGATCTCGATGGTGATCACGAGGTCAATGCATCTCGAGTTCTTGTCAACGCGGGGCCACGGACGTTCGCGAAGTTGCTGGGCGAATTGTGGACTCCGCTGGCTTCCGATGAAGGTTCGGTCGTTAAAATTAACATGTTGCTGCGACGATTGCCGAAAGTGAAGGCGGAAGGGGTCACATCAGAAGAAGCGTTTGCGGGCTCGCTTCATATCGATGAAAGTTATCAGCAGATGCAGGCCTCGTATGAGCAGGCGGCACGTCGCGAATTGCCAAACCCTGCGCCGGGAGAAATGTATTGTCATACGCTGACTGACGATTCCATCCTGTCGCCAGAGCTGCGAGCGGCCGGGTTTCATACGCTGACACTGTTCGGGCTTGATATGCCGTATCGGTTGTTTGAGACCGATCACGATGCGCGACGAGATCGAGTCAAACAGTTGTATCTTGAAGGCCTGAATCGCATTTGCGATGAGTCCTTCGAAGACTGCCTGGCGATCGATCGAGATGGTCGTCCCTGCATGGAGATTAAGACGCCGCAGGATCTGGAAAAGGATGTGGATCTCGATCTGGGAAACATATTTCACAACAGTCTGTCATGGTTCTTTACCGACGATCCGAGTGAAGTGGGAAAGTGGGGCGTTGAAACTCCGCATGTGCGAGTTTATCGAGCCGGATCATCGGCGCTGCGTGGCGGTGCGGTCAGCGGCATCCCGGGACGAAATGCGGCCATGTGTATTCTGGAAGAAGAACGCCGTTAATCGGGGCGACATTCCCAGCGCGGCATTCCCGGCCGGAATTCAACGGTCGGCCATGCGCGAATTGTTGAACGCCCAATGTGGATTAGCACAAGGTACGCGACCATCATACACTCCGTGAAATTCGCCGAATCTAACGGAGACAATCATGGCTGGCAAACCTTATCCTCAGAAGCCATTAACCCCGGCCGGTCCCGACACCCCGGCCAGTCCCGCCAATCCGGCATTGGCTCCGCCTCAATCCGCCGTGGCTCCAAAGCCCAATCCCACGCCACTCAGCCCGCCGCCAGCCAGTCCTTCGCCCGGCAGAACATCGCCCGGAAGTCCTTCAGCGGGTGGCGCGGAGCCTGTCGCTGCCGTTCCCTTGAACCGAAATTCACCAGCTCAGTCAACGGTCACTTCCATGGCAGATGTAAGTCGCGGCGGTCAGGATCGGCAAAAACGACTACGATCCAGATCGGCATCTGACAAACCGGCGCGGCTGGTGTCTTTGGATGCTTTCCGGGGGTTCATCATGACCATGCTGGCCGCCGGTGGATTCGGGCTGCTTGCGTTTTCTCGGGTTGATGAGAGCTCTCCCGTCTGGCAAACCCACAATCGCGAGCTGTGGCTGAGGATTGGTCAGCACTTCAATCACCCGGACTGGATAAGTTCGTTTGATATTTTTAAGGTTTCGTTTTGGGATCTGATTCAGCCGGCCTTTATGTTTATGGTCGGTGCCGCCATGCCGTTTTCCAATGCGCGACGCGAGGCCGAGGGCGACGGCATGTTTTCGAGGGGCTTTCATGCGATCACGCGGTCTGTGATGCTTGTCCTGCTGGGCGTGTTTTTGTCGTCGGTCGGGCACGAACGGACTCACTGGGTCTTCCCCAATGTGCTCTGCCAGATCGGGCTCGGCTATTTCTTTGCCTGGCTGCTGCTGCACATGCGATGGACGTTTCAGATCGTGGCATTGATGATGATCCTGTTCGGCTACTGGGGCTGGTTCGCCATGACACCGCCGCCAGCCGACTATGATTATGCAGCTGTGAAGGCGTCTGAAGAGAAGGGCGAAATCTTCAAGGACAAGTTCGCTGCCTGGTCCAAAAATGCCAATGCGGCTTACTTCGTTGACGCATGGCTGCTGCCGCGATTGAGATCCATTCCCGCGCCGGAGCCGGAGTCTGCGCCTGAGTCCGAGCCGAAACCACAGGCGGCGACTGATGGAGTGTATGAGGCCCGTTTTATTTCTCTGACGCAGCAGAATTCGGCCGACGCGAAAGCAGAACCCGAGGCACTTTCGAAAAGTGAAACGTCGGAGGAGACGAATGCGGACCCTGGTGAGAAGCCTGCCATTGACGAGCCGTCCGCGGAGAAATCCGGCGACGCTGCGCCCGAAAGCAATGCCGCCGAAGCTCTAGCGTTGGAGACTGCTGCAGTGACTGACACAACTCCCGAACCCGCGATCAAACCCGATCCGCCGGCGGACGTGGAACCAGAAGCCCCGGTAGAAGAACCGGCAGTAGAACAACCGGCGAAACCGAGTTGGATTCGGCAATGGTTCTTTTCGAGTACGGAGGCTTACGAGCCGAACTCCGGCGGTTACACCACGCTGAATTTTGTGCCATCGATTGGGACAATGTTGCTGGGAATTTTGTGCGGAAAACTGCTGATGGACAAAGACAAATCGCAATGGGCGAAGCTGGGTCTTTTGATTGTCGCTGCGACCGTTTGTCTGGGACTGGGAATCGCGGCCGACTTTACTGCGTGTCCGGTGGTGAAAAGAATCTGGACGCCCAGCTGGGTTCTGTTCAGCGGCGGCTACGTGATTGGGATGCTGGCCTTGTTCTATCTGGTGTTTGATATCGCTCCGCTTCGGCTCGTGGCGTTTCCGCTGGTCGTCGTTGGGACGAATTCGATCTTGATTTATCTCCTCAGTCAGACGCTGTCCGGCTGGATGCAGACGAGCGTTGTCAGGGTCCACCTCGCCGGAATCATTGAAAACGTCTTCGGGCCGAAAGCTCTGGACCCGCTGTGGTACGGAACCATCACCCTTCCAGCGACTGTATTCGCGCTTTACTGGCTGTTCCTGCTGTGGCTTTATCGCCAGCGAATCTTTCTCAAGCTATGATCTCCATCGACCGTAGCGGAAGCCGCCACGGCTTTCGGTCGGGATATTTTTTTTCGCCCCTTGTCGGCTTGCTGAGTGTTGATTTAATGCCGGCACGGGGCGGAAGCACAACAACAAAACCTGGCAAAGCTCGAAAGTCGGCGATTATGGAAGATCGCTCGTGCCCATCAGGAAGCGATCGACTTCGCGAGCAACCCCGCGGCCTTCGTTGATGGCCCACACGACAAGACTCTGACCACGGCGGCAGTCACCGGCAACGAAGACCTTCTCATTGCTGGTCGTGTACTTTTCATGCTCCGCATCGAACCAGCTCATTCCGCCGCGGCCTTCCTTGATCTTCACTCCCAACTGATCGGCCACTGGATGCTCGGGGCCTAAAAAGCCAAGAGCCAGGAAAATCAGATCGGCCGGATATTCCTTTTCAGTGCCTGGGATCGGCACGAACGGTGGACCACCTTCGGTCATGACCTGCCAGTCCACTTCGATTGTCTTCACGGCTTTGACGTTGCCAAACCCGTCATCCACAAACTCGGCCGTCTGAATGCTGAAAGCACGTGGATCGTCGCCAAACTTTGCCGCTGCTTCTTCATGACCGTAATCCACCCGGAAGACTCGAGGCCACTGTGGCCACGGATTGTTTGAAGATCGCTGCAGAGGCGGCTTTTCGACAATTTCAAAGTTCACGATCGACTTGCAGCCATGACGCACGGATGTTCCCAGACAGTCGTTGCCTGTGTCACCGCCGCCGATGACGACCACGTGCTTATCCTTCGCGCTGATGTAGTCGCCGTCGGCCAGCGCACTGTCCAGCAGACTGCGTGTGTTCGTGCGAAGGAAATCCATCGCATAATGCACGCCCTTCAACTGGCGGCCGGGGATCGGCAGGTCACGTGGGCGAGTCGATCCAGTGGCCAGAACAACGGCGTCGAAGTCCTCCAGCAACTGAGATGCAGGAACGTCCTTGCCGACAGCAGTGCTGGTGAAGAACGTGATGCCTTCCTGCTCCATGATCCGGACTCGGCGGTCCACAACGTCATGCTTATCCAGCTTCATGTTGGGAATTCCGTACATCATTAGCCCGCCGACCCGGTCATCGCGTTCGTAGACAGTGACCCAGTGGCCTGCTTTGTTCAACTGAGCCGCAGCGGCGAGTCCGGCGGGACCGGAACCCACAACAGCCACCTTGCGGCCTGTCCGAACCTGCGGCGGCTGAGGTGTGACCCAGCCCATTTCGAATGCGTGATCAATGATCGCACACTCAATATTCTTGATCGTAACCGCTGGTTCGATCACGCTCAGGCAGCACGAACCTTCACACGGCGCCGGACAAACACGCCCGGTGAACTCAGGAAAGTTATTCGTCCGATGCAAACGATCGAGCGCGTCGCGCCATCGCCCCTGATAAACCAGATCGTTCCATTCGGGGATTAAATTGTTGATCGGACATCCCGATGCCATATTAGCCATCAGGTCACCCGTGTGGCAAAACGGAACGCCACAGTCCATACAACGAGCACCCTGAGTCTTCAGTTCAGACTCGGGCATATGATCATGAAACTCGTTCCAGTCCAGAATGCGCAGCAGCGGCGCGCGATCCTTTGGAACCTGTCGCTTGAACTCCTTAAAGCCAGTAGGCTTACCCATGTTTCATTACTTTCGGTGCAATTTCATTCGTCAAAGATTCTGCCGCAGCCTCCATGCGCCATCAGCGGCAGTAAACACATGATAAAACTCAGATGCCGCTGCATTCGAGCCAACTGCGGTCCGGCGTCAGATTTCCCAACAATTCCCCGCCAAACGCCAAATCACTGTACATGCGAATCGTATAAATCTCCCTTGAGGAGTCGGGTTTAGCGTCGTTCGGGCTTTTGCGGGGGGTTGATAAACGCAGCGATGGATCTCGTGACTAAACCTGCACTCACCATTTTGCTGGCCGATCTGGTCTTCATCCGTGGTTTTGTTCGCAGGAGCCAAGAACGATTTTGGATGTCAGAGAAAATCGGCGACCACGCTGTCAGCAATGAGCAGGCCGCTGCGGGTGAGTTTCAGGAAGTCGCCGGAGTGTTCCATCAGGCCGGCGGTTATGTGCTCGTCCATTGCTTCGGCGGCGAGTGAACGCAGCGATACGCCAAAACGGGATTCAAAGGCAGGAATATGCAGGCCGCGCATACGACGCAGAGACAGCATAATGGCTTCGCGAGCTTTGTCTTCCTTCGACAGTTCCTCCCGATCTTCCTCACAAGGTTCGCCCGCCTTCCATGAATTCAGCCAGCGAACGACGCTGCGACAATTTGTGCTCCGGATGCCATCGAGATATCTCGCGGCACCTGGACCGAAGGCGAAGTATTCGTCGGCATTCCAATAGACGTTATTGTGGCGACACTGAAACCCGGGCCGGGCAAAGTTCGAAACTTCATAGTGTTCAAAACCGGCCAGCATCAATGTGTCGATGCTGACAACATACATTCGGGCTTCCAGTTCATCCGGCAGACGCTTCAGCACGCCGGTACGTTCACGTCGAAAGAACGGCGTGCCCTGCTCGAAAGTCAGACCGTACGTGGAAATGTGCTTCACTGGCAACGCAATCAGATGAGCAATCGTCTGTTGCCACGAATCGAGCGTCTGGCCGGGAACACCAAAAATCAGATCCACACTGACATTCGGAATGTACTGACCGGCACGCACAATTGTTTGAGTGGCCTCATCCGCCGAGTGCTTGCGTTCCAGAGTTCGCAAAACAGAATCATCAAATGACTGAACACCAAGACTCAGCCGATTGATTCCGTTCTTCCGAAGCACCTGCAGCCGATCATCACAAAGCCCATCCGGATTGGCCTCAATGGAAAACTCGCCCTCAGGATTTAATCGAAACCAGCGAGCGATCACATCAAACAGCGCCTGCAGATCCGACGGCGAAAGATGCGTAGGCGTTCCGCCGCCGATGAAAATCGTATCAACCGGCTGAGGAGCCGCGTTCGCACCGCAACGGTATTCGAATTCCTTAGCGAGCAACCGCAGGTATTCGGGAATCAAATGGTCGCGATTCGCCACCAGCGTAAAATCGCAATACCCACAATGATGCAGGCAGAACGGAACATGGACGTACAATGCTCGCGTCTGCGATGGAATGCTCCTGCAGGAATCAGCGTCGCTGGAGCTCGACGCTTTCAGATCAGACGGATTCAGATTGTCGGACATGGAATCAGTTTCACTCTGTGAATCGTCCCGGTCGGATCGCATCAACTTAGGTCGCTCGGGAAATAACTGGCGTTTGCGGGATCGTAGGAAAGGCTTCCAGCCTGTCTGTTTGCAGAAGACAGGCTGGAAGCCTGTCCTACTTATTCATCGAGCGATCCTTACGCCGCTTCGTCGGCAGTCTGTCGGAGAAAAATTGTGCGACGGCAGATCCACGTACTTCCATGGCGATTCTCGACTACCATTCACCGCCACGCTGGAACTTGTCGCGGGCGTTTTGAGCGAACTGGCGCGAGGCGGCGGCGAGTTTCGCAAGAATTTCTTCGTTGGTCAATCCGGCCGAATTGCGAGCCGCATCGATAACGGTTTCACATTCGTTGGTGTCCATGAAGCGTGCGGCTTCAAGGATGCCGCCTTGTTCTTCCGGCGTGATGACGATGAAACCGTGCTTGTCCGCATGGATCAAATCGCCCGGGGAAACCTTGCGTCCGAAGACTTCCACATCACAATTGAATTCGACAGCCTGAACGGCCGCGTGCCCGACGCACAGTCTGCGAGCGATGACTTTCAGGCCGGCGTTTGTCATTTCATCCACGTCGCGAATGGCACCGTCCGTGATGGTGCCCACGCAGCCCAGGGCCTTGTGGATATTGGCATTCACTTCGCCCCAGAAAGAACCGATGACTCGCGGTTTATCCATATCCTGCACCACAACAATCTTTGGCCCAGGCACGCTGGCCAGATACTGCCGATACTCGGCATTTGCGTTTGGCTTTGACTTGCGATGAGCCCCATTGCTGGGCTCCACCTTCAGAGTGACAGCGTATCCGACCATCGGACCCATCTGCGGCATGAAGTCGCGGCTCTCTTCCAGGTTCACGGCGTCTGCACAGTGGTCCCGTTTGGTGATCTGTTCCCACCCGTTATAAATTGTGGGTGTGTTCCATCGTTTCAGCTGCAGCAAATCCGAGTGGCTCAAAATTCGTGGGGCATTCATGGGACAGCGATTTCCGTGATGGGACACAGGTTGCGAAAGCGGGAACTCAACCGCACGACGGGCAGTTCGAGTCCACGCGCATGGTTACGAACCATAGCAGGTCGCACCACGAGTTGCATCTGCGTCCGCAGGCGAGCCGATCGGCAACGGAGCGGGCGATCAAAAGATGCTGGTTGCTGGCTGGTGATAGATGTAGGCGGCGAATTCAAAAAGGCCGTAGTCATTGCGAGTGACGAAGTGTCGGCTGAGTTCCCGGCAGGCAAAACTCGCCAGCGTGTCGAGCGGCAAATGGAACAGGTCCTCGTGTTCCCAGATTGCGATGAATTATTCGACCACCAAATACGATCCGTCGCCGCTCCACGGGCTGTGACGCATTCGCACGCTGGCCAGACCAGGCACCCCCCCGCACCGCCGTTGTTTCGCCCGGAAAGGCCGTATGATTCAGCTCATCGAATCCGACGATCGAGCCTTTTATCATCTGACGCAGGACAGCGGCGAGGTTGGCCTGAATGCGATATTGGTTCTTTTGTGGGTAAACACACAGCCCGTGTAGCTGCATTGAGTGTTTCCATGCACCGGCTTCGGTCACTTGATACCCAGATTGGCCTGCATGTTTTTCTTGTAGGCTTCCACACCAGGCTGGCCGTACGGATTTGTGCCAACCAGCCGCCCTTCGACGACCGTCGCCAGCATCAGCATCTGGAATAACTGCCCCAACGAGTACTCGTTGATCGTTGGCATCACAAGATCGGCCGTCGGACGCCTTTCGTCCGCATAGGCTTTGTTGGTTCCGTCGATTGCGGCCTGCAGAATGCGGGGCATGGCGACACCGGCCAGCTGGTTCAACTGATCCTGGTCCAGGTCGTGCTTCGGGACTGTGATAGGCGGCTTCTGAGGTCGGCCGGGAAGCAGATTGGTGATCAATTTGTCGCGACGACCTTCCTGATGCTGCTGGCCCCGACTATGCAGGTCACGAGTATTCACAACGGTCAGCGGAGTCGCGCCGCGTTCGTGCTTGCCGAGACTTTCGCTGAGGAGCTGATCGTACCACAGGCCCACAGCTTCCAGCTGGCTGCCCCAGGTTGACAGAATTCGAGTCGTCATTCCCAGATCAATTTCAAACGCGTGACTGACTGCGACATACTGCAGCACAACGTTGCTGGCGAAAGGAGCATTTCGAAAATGCTCGGTCATATCGGCCGCACCCCGTAGCAGAGCCCGAATGTCCATGCCATTTGCCGCCGCCGGCAACAAACCCACAGACGTCAGAATTGAAAAGCGTCCACCGATGCCATCGGGGATGGAAAACGTGTCTTCGTAGCCCGCGGCGTTGGACAGATCTCGCAGACGACCCGAATCACCCGTCACCGGAACGATCAACTGTTGCGCGTCTTTGGGGAACCGGCGTTCGATCAGTTCACGAAAGGTGCGAAACGCGACCGCGCATTCCAGAGTCCCGCCGGACTTGCTGATCACAATCACAGCGGTTTTACCGTCGACAGAATTCGGATGCTGCTCGGCGCGCTGATCCAGCAGATTCAACAGCACCTGCTGCTGATCGGAATCCACATTCCAGCCTTCAAAATACAAGCGAGGCACACCACATCGCGTCTTTCGGGACTGTTCGTTGTGATAGGGACTTCGCAGGGCTTCAAACATGGCACGCATACCCATGTACGAACCGCCAATGCCG
>JBDNHX010000340.1:0-12670 GCA_041688565.1 Planctomycetaceae bacterium | reverse complement strand
CCATGCTCAAAACATCTGGAGCGTTGGTATTCTCAGTCAGCGAAGTCTGCGGGGCAGCGTGTATCTGGGTTATCGTGACGTCACGGCAACGGACTACTTTGAGAGCCAGACGATTATCGGCAGCTACAGTTATCAGATGAGCCCCAAGTGGATTTCAACCGCCGCTTACGCCTTCGACGTCGCTGCCGGTGAATCACGCGGTTCGTCCGTCACGGTCTCTCGCGTCGGGCTCGACTGGATTTTACACTTTGGCCTGGGCTTCGATTTCAGCAAAGGTAACGTCGGAGTCGGTTTGTCGCTGGAGCCGCGCTTTGGTCCTCCGTCCGCAACAAATCTCAGCTATCTGATGGGCCTGCAGCGATAAGGCCTCAACACCTTCAGCAGGGAGAGCGCTCTTGTCTCTTTATAGTCCTTTTTCAGATCCCAAATATCAGCCAGCGGATGAACCGATTCCGGATTCCTTGCCGCCGGATGTGATTGTTTCCGACGACACCCAGCGTTCTGAGCGACTGCCAGCGGGCCAGCATCGAACTCGAAAATGGCCGGTTCTCCATGCGACGACGGTGCCGGCTGTCGATTTGGAACAGTGGAGTCTAAAAATCCACGGTCTGGTGAAGACCCCGCTGCTGTTTTCTCTCGCTGAATTTCGCAGTCTGCCCAGAATCAAAGTCTTTGCCGACTTCCATTGTGTGACGACCTGGTCACGGCTGGGAAATCTGTGGGAAGGTGTCTCACTTCGCGAACTGCTGCATCATGCTGAAGCTCAGCAGTCTGCCCGGTTTGCCATCATCGGTGGCTTTGACAACGGCTGGACAACGAACGTTCCTCTGGACGCTTTGATGGATGCTGACGTTCTGCTTGCCGACACGCATGATGGCTTGCCGATTGACGCCGATCACGGAGGCCCTGTTCGTCTGGTCGTTCCTAAACTGTTCGCCTGGAAGAGTGCGAAATGGGTGAACAGAATTGAGCTGACCGAACAAAATGTGCCGGGGTACTGGGAACAAGCGGGCTATCACAACGTCGGCGATCCGTGGAAAGGACAACGCTACCGTGACGATCCGGAGTGGCGGGCGGCGGGGGAATGAACTTTTTGCTCTCCCAGCGGTGACTTTGTAAGTCTTGCAACCGGCGATCGTTGTAAGAACTGCAAAAACTGCCGATTGGCCCGCCGCGGCGATGACGTCAGAAAACTGCCTCATCATCAACGATTACCAGTAAAGCTTTAACATCAAAGGGTTTACAGCACGACAACAGCCCCATCGCTAAGTCAATTGGCCTCGGTCGCGACGTTTTGGCACGAGGGCTGCTTATACATTCTTTCGAGAGAGACGTGGGCTCGGAGTGAGATCCTTGAGCCCAAAACGTGGCCTTGAGAAAGCCGCGTGATTATGAGAGAGAGACGGTGGCTCGCCTGAGAAACGAGCCAGCAAATTTGGGCGAGTGCCTGAGAAACCTCGCTTACTGAAAAAAGGGCCGACGGATCCAAGTGATTCGATCGGCCTTTTTTCTTGCGCGGCCTTCTCCCCTCGAAGGGGAGAAGATGGCCGACAGGCCAGATGCGGGGTTTCAGCGTTTGCAGCTCGTTTGCCGGCTTGCGGGTTGTCGATTTAATTGTTTAACGGCAAGCCGCAGGCGTCGTCGCCCGATTTCGCCTGCGCCTCCGGCTCGCCGTTAAACGAAAATTTCGTATTTCATCGTGCTAAACTTTCCGTTCCGGTTTGGCGAGCCAACTGGGGCAGCCTTGCGTTCGTTCAAGTTGGCTAATTCCAAATCTTGCGCTCCTGCCAGGCGAGCTGGCACGGGGCGAGATCAAATGTTGCCCATAACACTTTCCGACGGATTGCTGTTTCTCGCGCACCCCAGCCGCGCTCTACTTTGCGGTCAGGTCCACGGCCACCAGCCACTTTTCGCTGCGAAGATACATGCGGCCGTTGGCCAGCACAGGAGCGGCCCAGGCTGGGTAATCAATTTCGTTCATGGAGAATCGTCCTCGCTCGACGAACTTTTCCTTGTCGACATCCACTACAGAAATTGTCCCGCGTTCGCCCAGCACGATGAATCGATTGCCAACACGAATTTGTGAGCCGCGACCAAAGAACGGATAAGGAATCACCTTTCCCGTCTTTGCATCCACAATATTGCCGGTGGAACGATCGCGAGCCAGCTGAGACAGATCGCCATCAAAACCGGTGCTCGACCAGTTCACCTTGCCGTCGGTCACTCGGACACATCTCAGTTCACCTTCGTTTTCATGACGCCCGCTGAAGCCGTACAGATAACCGTCAACGTGAATTGGAGTTGACCAGTGCGCCAGCATGTTTCTTCGGTCTCGCCAGACTTCCGTAATTGACTTCCCGTCGGGCTCCACTTTCAGCAGGGCCGAGCCCACCTGATAGGCGGCAGAGAGAAAGATTTTGTCATCGATGACAATGGGCCGTGCCGCATTGACCGAGTCGTGTACGCGAGCCCGAAACCAGTAGGAAAAATTCAGGCTGCCATCAGCCGGGTCCAGCGACACCAGCCCCTGACGCATCAGGCACAGCAAGTGGCTTTTCCCATGGATCTCCTGAATCACAGGCGACGAGTAACTGACGACCATTTCGTCGCCCGTCCATTTGTACGTGTCGCCTTCGTCGGTCTTCGTTCCATCCCATGTCTGCTTTCCAACGGCCTGCCACAGGATTTCGCCATTGTTTGCATTAAACGCCACCACGCCGGAATTTGGCTGACCGCCGACCAGCACAATCAAACGCTCACCGTCCAGAATGGGCGAACAGCCGACTCCAAAGAACCATTCCGGCAACGAGAACTCTTTGCGAAGATCTTTCTGCCAGATCAGCTTTCCGTCAATCAGAGAAACACAGACCAGCAGGCCTTCGGCTCCGAGGGTGTAGCATTTTTCAGTCGTCAGAATGGGTGAGCAGCGCGGCCCGTTGTTGTAACCATACGGATCTTCAAACGTTGACGGATAAGCGTACTGCCAGATTTCCATCCCGTCTTTCACGTTGCGGCAGGAGACCACTTCCTGATCCTGCAGACGATGATGCACCACAAGAATGTCACCGAGCACCGATGGCGCACTGTACCCCGTGCCGATGGGCTGCTTCCACACTGTTGGAGGCGGATTCATTGTCCAGTCCAGGTTCAGATTGGACTCACCGGATTCGCCCGTATGCTTCGGGCCCAGAAACCACGGCCAGTCCTCAGCACGGCCGGGCTTCGATGAGACAACGGTCGAGAGGAACATCAGCAACAACAACAAGAAGGGTGACCGTGTCACAAGGGGCACTCCAGAGCGGCATAGCAGGCGGGAAATTTGCAGGAAGACCATCGATCCAGATCAGATCAATCGTCGCACGCGATCGATTCACGATCGGTTGCTGCCTCGTATCATTAGGCGTCGAGCAAAGATTTGCCAGTGTTCCGCCGACTTTGTTGCATCGCCAGCCCCGTTTCGCTCTCAGAAGACACGCACCAACAGCCAAGTCGTTGCCTGCGGAGTACATCCACCTGACGTGGCGTTTGTCATCCTGATGCGATCAGCGCCTGAGTACATGTGATTACGTGGTGGCTGGTGCGGATTTCAGAATGTCGGTCACCACTTTGGCCGGTCGATTGGCTGTAATGATCTGCGGCTGACCATTGTGGTGATAAACAACTTCGGAATGATTCAATCCGAAGAGCGACATCAGAGTGGCCTGATAGTCGTTTGGCGTCACAATATTTTCCACGGCCTTGTGGCCGAACTCATCGGTCGCGCCATACGCCATCCCGCCTTTGATCCCGCCGCCAGCCATCCAGATACTGAAGCCCTGGCCGTTATGATCTCGCCCGGCCGCAGCAGGATCGCCCATCACTTGAGTCACCGGCAGTCGTCCAATTTCACCACCCCAGTGAACGATAGTGGAATCCAGCAGCCCGCGTTGTTTCAGGTCCGTCACCAATGCCGCACCCGGCTTGTCGACTTGTTTGCAAACCGCTGGAAGCGCCGACCGAATGCTGCCGTGATTGTCCCACGGCTGACCGCCGAGAAACAGCTGCACAAAGCGAACACCGCGTTCAACCAGACGACGAGCGATCAGGCAGCGAGTGCCGTATTCGCGAGTCGTTTCGTTATCGAGACCATACATGTTCTGCGTGGCCTGCGTCTCCTGACTGATGTCCAGAGCATCGGTGGCCGCTGTCTGCATCCGAGCCGCCAGTTCGTAACTGGCGATGCGCGCTTCCAGATCCGAGTCGCCACCGGTTTGCTGAAGATGCCTTGCATTCAGCTTCTGCAGGAAGGCCAAATTCTGTTCCTGCAACGCGCCTTTCAGATGCGTCGGCGCCGCAAGGTTCAGAATCCGCGGTTCCTTGGGCCGAAGCACAGTGCCCTGAAACAATGGCGGCATAAAACCGTTCGACCAGTTGTTGACTCCATCGACCGGATGTCCGCCCGGATCTGTCAGAACCATATATGCGGGCAGGTCCTGCGTCTCCGAGCCCAGCGCGTACAACAGCCACGAGGCCAGATGAGGCCGGCCAAGTACGCCCGGAATTCCGCCATGGAAATAGCGGATGCTGACTTCGTGCCCGTTGGCTCCCGTATGCATGCTGCGAATCAGGCAGATATCGTCCACGATACCAGCCGTATGAGGCAGCAGTTCGGAAATCTCGGTGCCGCACTGTCCGTGCTTTTGAAACTTAAATGGACTGCCCAGGAGCTTCTTGCTGGCCTGATTCACGAAGCTGAACTGAACATCCTCAGTATAGTCCGTGCCGTCGAACTTTGTGAGCTCGGGCTTCGGATCGGTCAGATCCATGTGCGATGGACCGCCATGCTGAAACATCGAAATCATCGCCCGCGCCTGAGGCTGCGCCTGTGGCTGGCGAGGCTTCAGATCAGTCACCGGCTTCTGCTTGATGACCGGTGGAATCGCTTTCGCGGCTTCCTGCTGCATCATCCACGCCAGCGCAACGGAACCAATTCCCATGGCGTTTTGCTGCAGAAACGATCGACGTGAGAACGGAAAGGGAGTGTTCATGAGGCATGGTTTCCTGAACAAGGTCGTGGAGGAAGATTATTGGCAGGTCAGGTGCAGATTCTGTTGCGAAGTCACCAACGACCCGACCAACGGATTATCGAAACAACGGTTCAGGGTCTCGTGCTTTCACAGGTATGATCGCCTGACTTTCGTTTTGCCGTTTGCTTATTTGACATACAGGAATTCATTGGACGTCAGAAGTGCCTGGCAGAGATCTGTCAGAGCCTGACGCGTTTCACTGACATCAGCCGGCAGTTGTTCGCGGTGAGCCTGAAGGTAACCGATCTGATCGGCCATAAAAGCCATCGCTCCAACCAGTTCCTCCGGCTCGGGCTTCCGCGAGTAAGCCAGTTGCCAGGCATGAACCACCTGACCGACGAGCAGACCATGAGGCTCATTCGGACCGCGGAACTGTGACGCGGAGCTAAGTGACTGAGCTGTTCCGTCGGCCGATGTGAAGGCAATCGTCACCGGCCACTGGAACGAATCGGACGTGTGATTCGTAATGCAATCGACCATAAAGTCGATCGTATCGCCAGCTTCCACCTGCGTCGCACCAACAGTCGATTCGACCGGCGCGTTGAGACTGGTCCATTCTCCCAGCAGTCCATTGCCGTTCAATACAGCTCGACTGCTGATCACGCGAGCTCGCACGCCATCACCGTTTTCACTGCCATGCTGAAGCTTGCCACTGATCGTCAGTGTTCCGGACTTCGGTGCCACCCAGCGTCGAATGACAGCCCGACCCGGCTGATCCGGATGACCGCCGTTGGCATGCAGCAGAACGTAGCCCAGGCCTGGGTCCGGCAGCGTTGCACTGGCCTGCCACTGCGTACCAGTGAAGTGAGCCAATGGCGTGAATGATTCGAGCTGCTTCGCGGTGTCGTTGAACGCTCCGAAACCATACTGCCAGGATTCGTTCGGCGGAGCGGGCAGTCCGGGCAGCAGAGCGAGCTGGTCTTCCGGCATCGCGGTCGCTTCAGTGCGACATCGATCGGCGAGCGCCAACGCGTGGTTCAGAATTGTGGCCGAGTTCATCATCATCAACGATTGTGTTGCCACGGTGGAAACCGGCCGACGTTCACAGTTGATTTCCATCACCGGTGCATCAAACGCCTGCAGCATAGCGACGGGCTGCGATCGGCGTACCTTGATGTACAGCGAACGACGAGTCTCCTTGTCATCGATAATCACTTGTCCGGCATCGTCTTCCAGCACGGCGGCAGGAGCACCAAACTGCTGAGCATTCAAGCGACCTGTCACGGCCAGCATACGGTCTCGCACCAGTTCAGCATCCAGACGAATGATGCTCTGTCGCGAATAGAATCGATTGTCCGGATCCAGCGAATCATGCATCGCCACTCGACGTGACGATTGTCGCCACGCTGTCGACGACATGATCACCCGATGCAGATGTTTAACGCTCCAGCCATTCTGCATGAACTCATCGGCCAGCCAGTCGAGCAGTTCCGGATGCGTTGGAGCAGCACCGAGCCGACCGAAATCGGCAGGTGTCGGAACCAGGCCACGTCCGAAATGATGCAGCCAGATGCGGTTCACAAGGACTCGTGCGACCAGCGGATTTTCACGGCTCGTCAGCCACTTCGCGTACGCAAGGCGGCGACCGGACGTTGGCAACGCGGGATCATCAGCCGGAATCTCGACACGCGCGTCCTCAGGGCACGCCGCCGTCAATGTTGCCGGCTGAATGACGCCCTTGGGCTGCAGAAACTCGCCTCGATAAAAGAGGTTCGTTTCCGGCAGATGACCGGCAGGCTCCGTCAACACCGACACGAATTCTTCCGCCGGACGTTTTGCATTCACTTCCGCGATCCGCGCGTCATACTTTTTCAGATCTTCCGCCGCTTCCGGCAGGTACTGATACAACACGCCCGGCGAAATATTGACGCTCGGGTTCTTGTTCAGCAAATCCGTTTGCTCGGGAGTCCGTTTGTCGGCCGCGGTCTCGTAGGCAGTGCGCAACTGAGCTCGCAGCGGCTCCTCATACTTCATCAATTCCTTATCCAGAGCCTGAGCCATGTACTCGGTCTGTTTGGCCGCACGTTCGCCGCTGATGACTGCCGCCTCGGCGCTGACTTCGGCCGCTTTCTTTTTGTCTGCTTCCGTGTAGAGCGACACCAGCCGCTGCGAAGAAAACTTCCACTGCTGCCAGTCCAGTGCCGGAGCAAAGACCGCTCGCATCGCATAATAGTCCGTCTGCGGAATCGGATCGTAACGATGATCGTGACACTGCGCACAGCCGACGCTCAGACCAAGCAATGATGTGCTGACGATTTTAATCGTATCGCCAATCACCTGATTGCGGGCCGTTGGGTTGTCTTCACCGCTATCCGTTCCGTCGGCCGCCATTCGCAGATACCCGGTGGCCGAAAGCAGTTCAATCTGCTCGGGCGTTAGATCCCCCTGCTGCGGTCCAGCAAGTTCGTCGCCCGCCATTTGTTCGACAATGAAGCGATCAAACGGCTTGTCGGAATTGAATGCACGGATCACATAATCGCGATACTTCCAGGCCCATTGGCGTTCCTTATCCTGCACCGTGTAGCCGTCGGAATCAGCGTAGCCCGCGACATCCAGCCAATGCCGGCCCCAGCGTTCACCATATTGGGGCGATGCCAGAAGAGAATCGATCAGGCGCACGTACCAGTCTTCAGACGGTTCGTTTAACCATTGCTGAAGTTGCTCGGCCGACGGCGGCAGACCCGTCAAATCAAAGTGGGCTCGCAGAATCAACGCGTGTCGATCCGCATCGTCCGCAAAGTTGAGCCCCTCCGGCATGTTGGCCAGCAGGAACGAATCGATCGCCGAACGAATCCGAGACTGCTGGTCGGCGCGAACAGCGGGCTCGGGTGAACGCCGAATCGGCTGCAGTGACCAGAACGAACGCTCTTCCGGAGTGATCCCCAATCCCGGCGGAATGTTGTCAGGTTCTGGTCGGGCTGTTTTGGCGCCTGCCGAAATCCACTGAGTCAGTGTTTCGAGTTCCTTGTCAGTGACCTTGATTTCACCGGGTGGCATTTCTTTGGAACGAATGCGATCCACGAGCAGACTCATGTGCGGATCACCGGGGATCAGCGCTGTGCCGGACTCACCGCCCTTTTGCATCAGCCGGACCTGACGCAGATCCAGTCCGCCCTGAATTTCTTCAACCGCTCCATGGCAGTCCAGACAGTGGGCTCGAAAAATCGGTCGTATATCACGTTCAAACGTGAGCTCCTCCGCGGCTCGACTGCTGGAGCTGACAACGGTGGTGGCGAGCACAATCAGAGCGAGGCGATAACGTGTGATAAAGGGAAGTGGCTTGTTCGCATTCATGGAAGCGCTCCGTTGTATTTCGTCAAGGTCGGTGGGCATCGGCGGTGGGCAAAATGTCAGCGGTGGGCAATATCGGCGGGATGGCACGAAGTTGATTCGTACCAGTGCGAAGAGTTCTACTCAATTCTAGCGTGCCAGAACACCATTGTGGTGTCAATAATCGGCCTTCAGGGAGTTCCTCAAAACTCAACCCGATTTTTACGATACTCCTGAACAGTCCGCAGCGCCACCGCCGTTAAACGCCCGAAGGGGGTGTTGATTTAGTCACAACCTGAGCCGCGAGGCGCTAGCCGCGGGTGATTTCCTTGTGTTTTTAAGATACACACCCGCAGCTAGCGCTTTGCGGCTTACTAAATCAACACCCGCCAACCTCAGGGGATGGGTTTGATATGTTCGACGCGGGACGGCGCGACCAGGCAAATTCCTCAAAACGCGGCTAAAACAGCTCGTGGATTTCGCGGTAGCCGAAGTCGACGAGCGGAAACGGACGACCGGCCGGACCCGGCAGGTGAGAATCTATCTTCAGCCCCATGCTGTGGAAGATCGTCGCGATCACGTCGCCAGGCTGAACGGGTCGGTCGGCAGGAACTCCGCCGATCGGATCGCTGGCCCCAACCGTCTGACCACCCTTGACGCCGCCCCCTGCAAAGCCAACCGTGAAGCATTGAGGCCAATGGTCGCGGCCACCGGCGGGATTCACCTTCGGAGTCCGCCCAAACTCCGCCAGATTCACGACCATCGTATTTCCGAGCAGTCCGCGTTGATGCAGGTCTTCAATCAAAGCCGAATAGCCTTGGTCGTACATCGGAGCCACGATGTCGCGCATCCCTTCGATGGATGTGAACGGCTTGGAACCATGAATGTCCCATGTGATTTCATCGAAGACTGTCAGAAAAGTATTGATCGTCACAAAGCGAACACCGGCCTCGACCAGTCGACGCGACAGCAGGCAGCATTGTCCAAAACGGTTCATGCCGTAACGTTCGCGGACTGACTGAGGTTCCTTCGAAAGATCGAATGCTTCACGAGCCTGAGGACTGGTCATGAGTCGATAGGCGGCTTCAAAATTCTTGCCCATCATCGTCGCGTTTTCGGTCGATTCGAAATCTTTGACCGTCGCGTCGACAAGATCACGCAGTTTGCGGCGGCGAGCGATCCGGACCTCACCCAGATTCTCCGGCGGAAGCAAGTCGGGCACTTTGAAATCCGGCTTGGACGGGTCAGCCATCAACGCAAACGGATCATGCGCCTTGCCAAGAAAACCGCCCGCCTGGCCGTTGGGCAGATTTCCACCACCGCGCCCCATGGTCTCCGGAAGAACCACAAACGGCGGCAGGTCGGTCCGGCGTCCCTTGAGATAGCTGACAACGGATCCTGCATGCGGCGAGTTCACTCCGCCGGCAAACTGGCGACCGGTCTGCATCATCTGCCAGCCGGCGTCGTGTACCGCCGCGCCGGTATGATGACAGCTTCTGACTAAAGCAATGTGTTCAGAAATTGTCGCGTGCTTCGGCAGAATTTCAGAAAGCTGAAAGTTTCCGCAACTTGTGGATATCGGTTTAAACGGGCCGCGCACTTCCAGAGGTGCGTCTGGTTTCATGTCGAAGGTATCAAGCTGGCTCGGGGCACCCAGATTGAAGATCATGATGCAGGATCGTTCATCATGACCGTCCGCCACCTGACCGAGTTCTTTGGCTTCAATATACTGAGCCAGCGAAAGACCGGCGACGCCCAGCGAACCGACCTGCAGGAAATCGCGGCGAGTCGTCCCGTCGCAGGTATGTGCACTTCCGCTTCCAACAAAGTTCAGCATGATGGCCTCACGATCTTCAATAACGTCATTCACACGGGAACAGACGCACGACGTTCACGACTAATTCTGATACGAGCGACAATCGAGCAGCCAGGTTCACGCAACCGAGTTTTCCGAATTTCGTCCGGCCATCCCGTCTCTGGTCATTCCTGCGGATAAACCAGAGAACAGGCATGCGTAATTTCTACGAATGTGCGGCTGCCGCATCGTCGCCGCATATGATAGTAGTCAGGCGGGCAGCGGACCACAACACAGGAAGGCTGCACACAGATGCAGTGTGTGGAATCCACAGGCAATATGCGGTAATCTGCAGGCTGATCATCCACGCATGACGGGCATCGGCATACTGATGCCCGCCAGAAGACGGCACGAACGGCTTCCGCCCTGGCCGTCCTGACACAGCCTCACCTCGATCATAGGAACTCAACTGAATGACTCGCTTCACACTGCTGGCACTTGCGGTTTGCCTGTTCACAACCATGTCCCACGCAGACGAAAAATCGTCCGAATGGGTCAACATGTGGAACGGGACCACCTTCGACGGCTGGAAAGCCAGTGAGAACAAGGATTCGTGGAAGATCGAAGACGGAAAGCTCGTCTGCGTCGGCGACCGCAGCCATCTGTTTTACACCGCTCAGGAAAAGCCATTCAAGAACTTCGAATTCGAGTGCGAAGTCATGACGACGCCAGGCAGCAATGCCGGGATCTACTTCCACAGCAAGTATCAGGAAATCGGCTGGCCGAAGTTCGGCATGGAGTGCCAGGTCAACGTGACTCACGGTGACCCAAAGAAATCCGGAAGCCTTTATGGAGTGGTCGACGTCGACAATCCAGGCCTGAAGGACAACGAATGGTACAAGACTTACATCAAGGTTGAAGGCAAGCACGTCACGATCATGGTGAATGATAAGACCACCGTGGACTACACCGAGCCGGAAGGCAAGGAAGCATTCTCCGACGATTTCGAACGCCGCCTCGGCGAAGGGTCTTTTGCACTTCAGGCTCATGATCCAAAAAGCAAGGTGTACTTCCGAAATCTGAAAGTTCGTCGTCTGCCATAATACGGCGCCGAAATGCGGGTGAATTCCGGGGCGTTCGTGAGAGAACGCCTCGGCCTGTATGGGCTTATGCTCGGATCCGGCCGAGCGTTCTTCAATGCGTGGTTGGCCGAAAGTTTTGGTTTACGTCAGGAGTGAGTTTCAGTGGCTGTTCAGATGGAACTAAGTCGAGTCATCGTTTCTGAGCTGAACGATCAGCAGGCGATTTACCTGCGCGAGGTCGGCGGAACGAGAACCTTTCCGATTCTGATCGGCCAGTTCGAAGTGCAGATCATCAATCGGCGACTGCTGGAAGAACCTCCATTTCGCCCGATGACACACCAACTGCTGAAGAATACCGTCGAAGCGCTGGGCGGAGAATTCGAAGAAGTTGTGATCACAGAAATGAAAGAGCACACCTACTACGCGTCCCTGAAGATTCGCGTCGGAACCGTTGTGCATAACATTGACTGCCGCCCTAGCGATGCGATTGCTGTCGCCGTTCATCATCAGCCGCCTCTTCCGATTTTCGTCGCCGAACAGGTACTGAACGAAGTCGCGGCTGGCGGTTAGCGTTTTCTGATGAGTCTTACGATATGTCATCCGCTGAACAGTATCTTAAGCCCGCCGTGATTCAGAGCATTGCTCGCCTGGATCTTCGCGCGAAGTTCATCGTCGAGGGACTGCTGGCAGGGCTGCATAAGAGCCCGTTTCAGGGGTTCAGCGTTGAGTTCAGCGAACACCGCCGCTACGAACCGGGGGATGATCCGAAAGATATCGACTGGCAGGTTTTTGCTCGCACCGATCGTATCTACATCAAGCGTTATCAGGCAGAAACCAATATCACCGGTTTTCTCCTGATGGACCTGTCACGCAGCATGGGCTACACGTATCGACAGGAACTCACAAAATTCGATTACGCCATTTGCCTGGCTGCTGCCATCAGTTATTTGATGGTCCATCAACAGGACCCCGTCGGTTTGATGACCTTTGACGACGACCTGAGGGCCAGCCTTCCCGCTCGCAGCCGCAGGACTCAGTTCGGAGACATTTTGTCCGTGCTGCAGCGATGCAAGCCGACTGGAAACACAAACATCGCCGGAAATCTGCGGCGAGTCTGTTCTATGATCAAGCATCGCAGCCTGATGATGCTGATGTCCGATCTGCTGGCCGATCCTGACGAGATCCTTGATGCCCTTCGTATGCTGCGATTTCGAGGCCACGATTTGATCGTCTTTCACATTCTCGAGGAATCCGAGGTGACATGTCCGTTCACCGGCAGCGTTGATCTGCTGGAACCAGAATCTGAGGACCACGAAATCGTCGACGCAGCCGGCATTCGATCCGACTACCTGGCGGCTTTGCATGAACTGCGGGAACGGTTCCGCACCGTCTGTCAGTCAATCGGCGCCGACTACGTCCCCCTGGATACCAGTATGCCTTTCGACAAAGCGCTAGTG
>JBDNHX010000339.1:0-22874 GCA_041688565.1 Planctomycetaceae bacterium | reverse complement strand
TACGGAATGCAGCAGGACACCATCCTGGATCCGATCATCAATCCGATGCTTGTGAAAACACCAGGCGACGTTTTCGCGGCTGCGTCAGCAATGGCCGTCGGCACAACGACGTCTCAACAGGGAATTGTGCTTCTGGCAGCCAGCGCAATCCGCCGTCAGATGGAAGCTGACAGGATCGCCAGCTCCTTGCGTCGCGTGGATGACCTTCGACTTCGTTCAGCACTGTCCAGAGCCGTCTCATTTACGATTGGACAGCAGGATCCCAAAAGCGGCGGCTGGCGTTACCGGCAACTTCAGGAGGGCGATGTCAGCATGTTCGGGTGGCAGATGATGTCCCTGAAGAGCGCAGAAATTGCGGGCGTGTTTGTCCCTGCAAAAGTGCGAATGCGAATGAACGAGTTTCTTAACAGCGTGCGACAGGGAAAAGATGGCGGGCTCTTTGGATATCGTCGCAACGTGGCAAAGGGCGGCCAGGACACCGAGCCCGTCACTCCAATGATGACGGCGGAGGCCCTCTTTTGTCAGCAGATGCTTGGCTATCCGCAGGATTCGGCATCCAGCCGTGAATCGGTGGCCTATCTGATGCGAAACACGCCGCGTCTGTCAGAGCTCAACTATTATTATTGGTACTACGGGACTTTGGCCATGTATCAGAACGGTGGTCGAGCCTGGCAGGACTGGAATTCGGTCGTTCGCGAAGTCCTGATCGCCGAGCAAATCAAAACCGGGAAGAACGCCGGAACGTGGGATCCCAATGATGAATGGGGCCGCTATGGAGGACGACTTTACTCAACAGCGCTGGCGACGCTGACGCTGGAGGTTTATTATCGCTTCCTGCCGCTTTACCGCATGAACGATAAGCCCGAAATCAAGATTAAGGTCGACTGAGGAGTCTTTCATGTCTGTCTCACCCGAAAAGATTCCCAAATCGCCCGTCAAACTGACCTATCAGGAGTACGTCCTCTTCCCAGCCGATGGCAATCGCCACGAAATCCTTGATGGACGTCACTCCATGAATGCGGCTCCCAATCCTCGCCATCAGTCCATCTCACGCCACATTCAGTTTCAGCTGTTTGAACAGATTGAACTTCAAGGGCATGGTGAGGTGATTGATGCGCCCATCGACCTGCAGCTAAGCGAATCCGATGTGGTCCAGCCCGATCTCGTCGTCGTGCTTAAAGAGAACCGCATTATCACTGTAACAAAAATCAAAGGCATCCCGGATCTGGTGATCGAAATCCTGTCGCCTTCAAATCGTGCGCACGATCTCGATTTGAAAATGCGGCTGTACGAGCAGTTCAGAATCCCGGAGTTCTGGATTGTTGATCCAGATGAAGAAAATGTCCTGAGATTTCTCCTCACACCAGACGGGCGATTCAGTCCGGCAGAAATTTATACCAGCACAATTTCCTGGCAGGCTGCGTTTGGAACGGCACTCGTGGATCTGAGCCGGGTCTGGTGAAGTCTCTCGACATTCTGACATGTTTGAACAAGAAGATTCCTGGTGCCGGAGACCCTCCGCGTTGACTCTCTCTGATCGACAATAAACAGTTGGAAGAACAGGCCGTCGCTGTCGTTGTTTCCCCGTTAAAGCCGTTTGGATACATCGAGCTTGATGGCAAGAGACTGGCCGCAAGCTGCATCGACGGCGGTTTTGGTCAAGCAGGAGAAAACGTGCGGCTCCATCGCCGAATGGGACAAACGGTCATCATGAAAAGGATGGCGACGGACATTCAGGAACTCTGAATGGTGATGTGCTAGTTTTCTCGACGTCCGCCCAGCAAGCCAGATCGATAGAGATAATAAAGCAGCGTCAGCAGGCTGCTGACAAAGGCTGCAACGTACGTCAATGCGGCGGCGTTCAAAACGCGGCTGACACCAGCTCGTTCATCTTCGCTGATAATGCCACTCTCGACACAAAGTCGCTTCGCTCTCGCACTGGCATCAAATTCCACAGGCAGTGTGATCAGCTGAAACAGCACGATTGTGCTAAACGCGATGATGCCCAGAAACATTAGCGGCTTGAGACTGAAAATGAATCCCATCATCAACAGGATATTTGCGGCATTGGAACCAAAACCGACAATCGGAACGAGGGCAGATCGCATCCAAAGCGGAGCATACGATCGAGCATGCTGGATCGCGTGGCCCGCTTCATGGCACGCGACACCGATCGCTGCGACCGAATTGCTGCCATAGACCTGCTCGGACAACGCCAACGTCTTGGTTGTGGGGTTGTAATGGTCGCTCAGGAATCCATTTGTGGGCTCAATCCGCACATCTGTAATTCCGGCACCTTCGAGCAGAATTTTGGCTGCCTGAGCTCCCGTGTAGCCTCGGCGAGTTCCCACCTTGGAATACTTGGCGAATGATGATTTGACCATGAGACTGGCCAGGCCGGACAGAACCAGTCCGGGCAGCAGCACCATCAAAATGTATGTCATATCGAAAAAGCCGTACATGTCTGTACTCCTATTCTCGTCGTTGGATCGATTCGTCCGCTGCTGTTTCGGCAGCGTGGTTGCATCGACTGTTCAATGCAAGTCGCGTGCCGATTGGAAAATGCTGGCACAGAACTCAAAACGCCTGACGACCGAAGGCAGATCAGTCGATTCCTGGAGATTGCTCATCGGAATATTCGATGCCGATAACTCCGTTCCGGCTGAACGCAACCAAAGATCCTTACCCGACCCGCCGCTATCTCGAATACAACTCTGCAAACGCCTGACGATAAGGCAGTTCGTTTTTGGGGAAGATCGAGTCGAATGTCGAATCTTCCGCCGCCCCGCGCTGGAAGCGGCGTTTTTCGAAGATTGGCATCGTGTGCCCGGTGATCTGTTCGATGCCGCGTCGAACAACTTCGCCCTTCAGCTCGTACAGCTTGCCATGATCCCAGTCGGTTAGCTCGATGAATGGAATGCCTTCAGAGACTTCGATCACATTGGGCAACGCGAACGGACTGAATCCGCGGAAGCCCAGCATCACCGCAGGAGCCCACGATCGCACGTGGCCGCGACTTTGACCGCCACTGTAGGTCAGCGAATGCTTCACCGCATTGACGCCCCAGCCTTCGTGATACAACAGCGAATTGTTCAGCACACTGCGAATTGTCAGTTCGCTGTTTTCTTCGATCGGATAGTCCTTCAGGTTCTCATCGCCACCATCGCCGTCAGCAAGATAGATCCATTCTGGGTAGCGACTTCGGATCTCGCGACACAGAGCCAGCCCCATCGCCGCAGACTGCACATCCAGCGGCTTGTAGTCTTCAATCACCTTCACGGCTTCGCGATAATCGACCGCTGACGCGGGAACATCGATCACTTCCAGAAACAGCCCAAGGTCCATCGCCGAAAGGAATTCATGAGCCTGAGCCGCGTCCTGACCTTTCGCATCCAGCGACAACGTGAACGCTTTCAGTCGGCCGGGCGATTCTCCTCGCTTCCGCAAAGCATCGTAGATCGCCAGAAACACCGCGCCGCTGTCGATGCCGCCGCTGAACAGGACACCGATGGGTTCGCGACTCGGAATCTGATCCAGCCAGCGATAGATTTCCTGCTGCATCGCGGAGATGTACGCGTACCCGATTTCATCCAGATTCGTGCTGAGCCTGTTGCGTTCCGGCGTGAAGAATCGCACGCAGCCGGGACTCGGATCCGGGCAACCAATCAGAGCCAGCTCCTGAATATGATGAGCCGGAACCATGCGCGTGTAAGACGGATGAAACTGCTCGGCCAGCCCTTCCTGCTTCAGCCAGTTGGCGATCTCATCAATGCGTTCAGCAACGATCAGACACGGACCGGCCACCTGCTTGGCCAGGAAGTACCGCATCGGTCGACCAATCGATCGAGCCATCCGGATGATGTGCCCGTTCTGATGCACCAAGGCAAACTGCCCATCGATCTCCCGCACCTTCACCGGGTCCCCCGACCCCAGCCGAGCAATCGCCTCTTCGACCGTCATGTCGAAAATCGTATTGTTCTTCGGATCGAGCAGATTGACGAATCGTTCGACGTATTTGTCATTGTGCATTGTTCTTTCCTCTCCCAAGGCGAGCGGCTGGGCGTCAGCCCTCCGTGTCGCATTTATGTTGTTTCATTTGAGCCACGTCTTGCCATAACTTCCGGCGATTTCGAACAAATCTTACGCGAGTGCGTGTAGTACGAAACGTTGCTCGCGCGGCTTTTCAACGGCGGGCTGCTGCGCTGCCGTTCGCCTGAATGACCTGATTTACGTAGAATCGTTCTCCCGTGCGAACGTTTTTTGGGCTACTTAACAAACGACTTCACCGCTTCTCCCACGACTTTCATTGATTCATCGATCAGTTTCACGGCATCTTTGGTTTCCGGGGCTTCGGCGATGATGCGGATGATGGGTTCGGTGTTGCTGGCGCGGACCTGAACCCAGCGATCTTTCCAGTCCAGTCGCAGGCCGTCGCCGTCGCGGGCTTCCGCGTCGGGGAATGCCTTTCGAAGAGCGTCACACGCCGCGGGAACAGCGTTCGCCGGGCAGGTGATCTTGTCCTTCACGATGGTATAGAACGGAAGAGAATCGGCCCACTTGGCAAGCGTCTTCTTTTTGTCCGTCATGCCAGCCAAAACGTACGCCATCGAAACGAGACTGTCGCGAACATAACCCACGGCTGGTTCAATCACACCGCCGTTGCCTTCGCCGCCAAGCACCGCCTGAACGGCTCGCATTTTTGCACACACATGAGCTTCACCAACATAACTGCGATGAAACTGACAACCGTGCTTCGCGGCGATGTCGGCCGTGACTCGACTGGTGGAACCATTCACCACGAATGGTCCCTTGCGTCGTTCGAGCACGTAGTCGGCGGCAAGGGCAAGAGTCAGCTCTTCGCCGATGTAGCGACCGTCATTATCGACGATGGCCATTCTGTCTGCATCAGGGTCCTGCGCGAATCCGGCGTGTGCTTTATGCTGCACAACGGCTTTGCAGAGATTGCCAAGATTCTTTTCGGTCGGTTCCGGAATGTGTTCGAACCGACCGTCTGGAGTTCCGCCCAGAACAATCACTTCGCATCCGAGTGCTTCCAGCAGTCGAGGCCCGCAGATTGCTCCTGAGCCGTGATTGCAGTCGAGCACCACTCGGTACTTTTTCTTTCGAATGGCTTCCACATCGACCAGCGACAGAACCTTGTTGATGTGCGGCTTTGACGGGTCGTCAATCTTCGTCACCTTGCCGATGCCCGACCAGTCTTTCCAGATGATTGCATCCGTTTCCAGAATGCTGATGAGCTGCTGACCAAGTTCTTTGTTGAAGACAGAACCATCCGGCGCGAAGGGTTTCAGACCGTTCCATTCGATCGGATTATGGCTGGCCGTGATTTGCAAACCACCGGCGGCTCCGAAATGCTTGACGAGCACTCCGCAGGTCGGAGTGGTGCAGATATCCGCATCGAGCACTTCGCAGCCCGTGGCCATCAGTCCTGAAATGACAGAATGATGAATCATCGGACCGGTGGATCGGCCATCACGAGCGACAACCACTTTGCCTCCACAAAAGATGGTGCCTAGCGCTGCAGCAAATCGCGAAACATAGACAGGATCAAGCCCATCTCCAATGATGCCCCGCAGTCCGGAAATACTCAGAATTCGTGTTGTCATAAATAAGCCCCCGCCATGGGATTTGGTGTGAAAATCCGACGATGCCCGTCAATCGCAGAAGTGTATCGAATTCTGCCACCATGCAGTAGCACATTGGATCGCAGCAATCGGCACGAGATCCCGCCCGCACAACGCCCGCTGACCTGCCTCGGTTTTTTCGGCAATTGCTACCGGGCAGGCAGCGCCACATTTGGCATCTCTGCAGAATTGCGCAGTGAATACCGACCGGATACTTCAAACAGCAGCGGGGCGGCCTTACTCTTCTTGAAACGTCATACCGATTTGCGAATGGACCCCATGACTATTAAAAACCCACTTTTTCTTGGCTGTCCTGTCTGGGCGTGTGACCACTGGCGAGGGTCTCTTTACACGTCAAAGGCTCCCCGAGCCGATTGGCTGAAACAGTATTCCAGCGTGTTCGGCACCGTTGAGGGCAACAGCACGTTCTATGCTCTACCGTCCCTTGAGACAGCTCAGCGATGGGCCGATTCAGTGGTTCGTGGGTTTCAGTTTTCCCTGAAGGTGCCAAGGGTGATCTCTCATGACAAGCGACTGCGGGACGCCGAAAAGGAATTGAAGGCCTTTGTGGAAGTGGCCGATATCCTGGACGTGGCTCGATGTCTTGGGCCATCGTTTCTACAGCTGCCGCCCGATTTTTCTCCCGAGAGCCGAAGTGTGCTGGAGAAATTCCTGCGAGAACTTCCAACGTACCTCCCGTGGGCACTTGAGGTCAGACATTTTGATTGGTACGACGCCGGGCCAGTCGAACGCTGGCTGGATAAGCTGCTGACGGAACTGCGAATCGATAAAGTCCTGTTTGACAGTCGCCCGTTGTATTCAAAACCTCCAGCGGACGAGATTGAGAAAGCATCGCAGTCCCGCAAGCCAAAGACACCGATCCGTCACACGGTCACCGGCGAACATCCGTTTCTGCGTATTGTCGGCAGGAACAATCTCGACGACGTAACACCCTGGATCGACGAATGGGCTCCGATCATTGCCGGCTGGATTGTAAAAGGCCTGACGCCTTTCGTATTCACTCACGCCCCCGACGACAAGTTCGCACCCGAGTTCGCTCGCCGAATGCATGCGGCCGTAAAAAAACTGCTGCCATCCCTGCCGGAGATGCCCGCCTGGCCCGGTGAAGCGGCTGTTCAGGACGCACGAAAACAGCGAACACTTTTTTGATGAGCCGCAGGCAGTTGTCAGTATTTTTTGACCCGGGCTCTGGAGATCTCACTGACAAACATCCACCAGGAGACATTCCATGCTCGACTGGTGAAGAGTCCACTTGAGTAACGGCGCCCGGCAACGCCTTCCCGTTTGTTGGCTCTTTGCGAGCGATCCATCTTCGAAGCACAGGCCACAGCACGACTCCCTGTTTATGGATTTTGAATGGGTGCGTTCATCAATGCGGCGCCTGAAAATCCATCTGCCGATTCCATCAGTAAACTTTGATTCAACGAATGCTGACTGATGGCCGGACCAGGGATTTCAGCCCAAGCCCCAGCAGCCCGGAGCAGCCAACCTGAAGACAGTGCCGGTGGGACAATGTGGACAGGTGGGCAGGAGTGCAGGTGCGGTGGCTCATGGGGAAATTGTAGCTCGCGGATTTCACCGAAGAAACTTGAAAGCCCGCAGTCTGAAGGCATTAGTTCCGACTGGCGGCAGATCGCAACTGCTTCAAAGCTTCTTCAACCAGCATTTCACCACCGCCGGGCAACAGTGTCGAGTTGGTGACTTCATAACTGCCGCCGGCGTACGCGGCACGTGTCGGAACATAAAACGTTTCGACACAATTTGACAACTCCACAACCAGAGTCGTCCGAAATGGCGAGCCCCGCTTTATCGCCAGCCCAAGTTCCACGAAAACCTCGCCGGGAAGTGCCACGATCGCCAGGTCACTTCCGATGGTGATCACATTCACTTCCGCCGGCAGCGTTGCGCCTATTCCTTCCCAGTGCGATGTCATGAGCAGTGCGAGCGTCGCGTCTTCTGGTGAGGCGAAGCGAGGCTTGTTGCGAACCTGATCGATCAACAATTTTTTGTGAGCGGTCACGTGGTCCGTAAAGTCCACGACTTCGCCGGCCTTGGCGGCCGCCATAGTCTTGACGGCCTTCTCGACATCTTCCTTTGTGGATTCTTGAATCGGCAGTTGCACAATCCCGGAACGCACTTCCAGATGAGTGTCTTCTATCGCTGACAAATGCGACAGGCCCGAAGTCATGGTCTCGCCCAGGGAGTTTCCAATGAAGTCCGTCTTGTTGCGGTCTTTGCCTCGAGGATTGACGTGATTGATGTCGCCGCAGCAGCCGGTGCCAAACAACGAAACGACGTCCGGCCCGAGCGCCTTCTGAACTGACTGCGCAATGTAATAAGGATAGTCGGCACTCCATTTCTGACCGCTCAGTGTGTCCAGATGCAGTGCAAAATTACTCACGAGTCCAACAGGCTTACCATCGTCATCACGCACCAGCAGCATCCCGATTTCTGGATCAATCGGACCAGCAGAACGGACAGAGCCTGGATGTTCAAGGCCGACCCATGTCCTGACGCTGCCGTCTTTCTGCACGAAGCGGCGATTAAATGCCACAGGTGTCTGTTGCTCCACCCAGCCGGATTCCAGCTGCGCCGGTTTGGCATTCATGCTGGCTTTTCCGATCGCTGCGACGGTGTTCTCCAGCAGCGATGCAATGTACTTGCTGCGAAATTCAGCGGTCTCATTGGCGGGTGCGGCACCTGCAGGCGATCGCAAATACGCATACATCGATTTGGTATAGTCGGGCGCGGTATGAGAATGCGTGGCCGAAACGATGATATTGGCAGCAGGAATGCCGGTCTTCTCAGACGCCAGCCGCTTCACTTCAATGGAAAAATCGGCAGAGGCAGCAATCAAATCGCAAACCACCAATGCCGCCTGCTGTATTTCGCTGCGAAAGACAATGCACTTTGCCTTCAGTGGATCAACCTGCCCCTCCGCCAGGCGCTCATGAAAATAGCCAGCCATTGGAAATCCAATGGGCGGAGTGATGTCCGTCTCCGCAAATCCCACTTGCAGCCGATCTGCCGCATGGGCACAAACAGTCAGCAGGCACACCACAGAAACGACGACAGATTTCAACAGCGGCATAGCAGTCTCTCCGAGTAAAAACGTGAGATGTGAAGTCTGAGATGCGCCGTCGCAAAAGGCAATCGTTCAGCGATGGTCATAGTGAGGACAACTGAGCATCACTGACGCAAAAGCATGGCCCACTCAGCCACCCCGAACAGCAGCCAGATAAACATCCATTGTTCGTTGCTGCATCACACTTTTTTCGAATGGAACAGGACTGGGGACCGGACGAGGATCCAGGGCAAGGATCGCTGCGACTCGTTCTGCCAATTCTTCAACATTGCCAGGTTCAACCGCCCCCAGCGGAAACTGGGCGGCCAGAATCTCGGCGACGCCCCCATGACTGTAGCCAACGACCGGCGTGCCAATCGACAGTGCTTCCGCAACGGTCAAACCAAATGACTCGGGCTTTGACGACAACGACAGCACGATCGACGAGACGGCATAAATCTGTTGCAGATCGGAACGATGTCCGGCCAGTGAAATCTGATCGGCCAGTTGCAGCTCTGCCACCTGTACTTTTATTTCAGCGGCGTAAGATGCCTTCCTCGGGTCTGTGGCTCCGACAATCAGACCATGCGCAGATACACCCCGCTCACGCAGCTTCACCAGCAGCTTCAAAAAATCAGCATGCCCTTTCAGACGCGTCATTCTTCCTGCAAGGGTGAGTACCGGCCTGCTGGCCGCTCCTGGAAACTGTTGATGGAAGTCTCTGATCCACGCGTGATCCGGATAAAAGCCGCGCGGAAATTTTTCTGTATCAACGCCACGATAAATCACATGCAGCCGATCTTCCGGCACAAACGGATAGTGGCTACAAACGTACTTGCGCACCGCATTCGACACCACAATCATGTGTTCTCCACGACACATGATGCTGCTGTACAAACTCGGGGAGTGCAATCCATTCATCGTTGAAATAAATGCCGGACGTTGTGCCACAGGGAGTGACTTCCAGGCCAGCCAGGCGATCCAGCCGGGCATGCGGGACTGGATATCAATCACATCCACTTTCTGTTCCCGAATGAATCGCCGCAGCCACGGCACATGGCGCAGAGTCAGCGGCGATTTCGTTCCAAGGCCGCTTTGAATATGCTCGCTTCCAGCATTGGTCAGCTGTTCGACCATCTGACCGCCCGCGGAAATGACGAGCGACCTGTGGCCAGCTGATACCACGCCTTCAGCAATATCAAGGACGCTTCGTTCTGTCCCGCCCGATTCCAGCGCAGGCAGAATCTGAAGAACAGTAAGGCGGCGATGAGGCATAGAAGTATTCGGCCTGAGACAGACATCCGCCCGATCCTGACGATCGGAAACGGAAACGGTTCAGCCTCGCTTCAGAATTCCCTTTTCGAGTTCTTCCACGACCTTGGCCAGGACAGCGGCATCCTTCACCTGCATGACATGCGCAATGCGAGCAGCAGGGATTTTCATGCGAGTCATCAGCTCTTCAGCGGATTCCCACATTTTCGCCTGCTTCTTGGGCGGTGCCAGATACAGATTTGTCACAAGCTCACTTAGTCGCTGCTCGTCGATCTGATCTTTGTTGTCGTAGTAGCGCTTAATGACTTTCTGTTGATGAGCGCTGAAGTCTCGGTCGGCCATGGTCAGGAACCTGAGAAACGGAAGGAAGGGAAATGTGATTTCAAGGATTCGGAATTTTAGCGATCAACGCTTTCCTTCGGAACCTCGATTTCAGCCCGTATTTCACGGCTTCCGTTTATAAAATGGAAGAGCCACCACTTCTGCAGGCACCAGTGTGCCGCGCAGATTTACATCGACCTTCGTGCCAACAGCAGCCGATGACACTGGCACGTATGCCATGGCAATCACTTTCTGCAGTGTCGGAGAAAATGTGCCGGATGTCACTTTTCCCACCACGCTGCCAGCGATCTCAATCGGCGATTCCTCGCGGGCAATCCGGCGGCCTTCCAGAACCAAGCCAACGCGAGCCATCTTCAAGCCATCAGCCCTAATGGACTCAAGGGCCGCCTTTCCAGGGTACTCCGGCTTGTTGAACCGGACACCAAACTCCAGACCGGCTGTCAGCGGATCGGTGGCTTCACTGAGCTCATGCCCATAGAGCGGCATGGCGGCTTCCAGTCGCAGCGTGTCACGGCATCCCAGACCGGCCGCCCTGATTCCGTAAGCAGCGCCCGCGTCCATCAGCGTCTTCCAGATCTGCTCGGTCATATTGGATGGCACCACCAGCTCAAAGCCGTCCTCGCCGGTGTAGCCGGTTCGGGAAACAATTCCACGAGTGCCCAGGAATTCGGCCTCTTTGACTGAGTAATATTTCATGCTGGCGAGTTCCAGCTTTGTGACTTCCGTCAGTAACGCCAGAGCCTGCGGTCCCTGAACGGCAATCATGCCCGTGGACAGCGTCACATCGCTAAACTGAATCGCAGCGAAACCAGCACTATGCTTGAGCCAGTCGACGATCTTGTCACGGTTTGCACCGTTCACCACAAGTTCCCATCGATCCGGAAGGCGGTAGACAAGTACGTCGTCAAGAATTCCTCCGTCCTTCCCGCAGACCAGTGAATAGCGAACGTCACCGACTTTCAGCTTTGACGTATCGTTCGTCAAAACGCCGTTCAGAAACGCCTCGCTGTATTCGCCATAAAACTGAAGGCGGCCCATGTGAGAAATGTCGAACAGCCCCACGGCGTTTCGGACGGCATTGTGTTCTTCAACAATCGACGAATACTGCACCGGCATTTCCCAGCCTGCAAAATCGACCATGCGTCCATTGTGTGAATGGTGCCACGAATTGAGCGGTGTCTTGAGCATCTGCCGTTCTTCTGAATACGAAGTTTCTGAAACGATGATGCTAATAATAACAGACTCCGGCTGCGGCTGACTACGCGCCGAACAAGCCGAGTACCGGCGAACCGCCGTAAAGAGGATGCGGCCGCCCGGTCAGATCATTCAGCGTCATCGACGCCGGAACTCCCATCGCATGCAGCATCGTGGCCGACAGATCTCGTGGATTCATCGGATTCAAGGCTGGATACCGAGCGATCTCATCACTCGCACCATACACGGCACCGCCCTGAACCCCGGCGCCGGCAATCAATCCGCTGTAACAGAACGGATGATGCTCACGGCCTGCGTTTGCTGCCGTAATCTGTGGCCGGCGACCGAACTCGCCCACCCACACCACGAGCGTATCATCCAGCATCCTGCGATCACGCAGATCCGTCAGCACAGCTGACAACGCCATGTCCGCCGGAGGAATCAGATCGTTCTTCAAGCGGTTAAAGTTGTCGCCATGAGTGTCCCAGAAATTCCGGCCATCGTTGTGCCAGTTCACACAAACGTAAGGCACGCCGTGTTCGAGCAGTCGTCGCGCCATCAGCACGCACTGACCATGAATGTTGCGGCCATAACGATCACGAGTCTCAGGAGACTCCGCGTTCAGATCAAATGCGTTTCGCACACTCGATGAACTCAGCAGGCGAAAAGCTTCCTCCTGTTGTGACTCCATCGACATCGTGGAAAGATGGTCCAGAGCACGCTGCTGAGTCTCAATGGACTTCAATAACTCCCGGCGATGATCGAGACGACTTGTATCCAGCTCATCCAGCAACTGCAGCGCCGGAACTGTCCAGCCCGGTTGATTCGGATCGCCGGTCACCAACATGGGATCCGCCGAAGCGCCCAGCCATCCACCGGACTGCCCGGGCGAAACGCCACCCGGCGCTGCCGGATGAAATGTTTTCCACGGCATCATGACACTCGCAGGCATGCCTGGCGGAACAGCGCAGAACTTCGACAGCAGAGCGCCCAGCTGCGGCGAGTCATTGCGGCTTGGCGGCGCCGCATCACTTTTATTCACCGGCGGCAGCTGGCCCGTCAATGCCGTGTGAGCACTGCTGAGATGCGCCGGGTCGTCGTGAGTCAGCGACCGAATGACAGTGACAAGATCCGTCAGAGGAGCCAGCTTTCTAAAGTGTTCGCAGATCTGCAATCCGGGCGTGACCGTTGGAATTGCCGAAAAATCACCGCGTACTTCCTTCGGTGCGTCAGGTTTCGGGTCGAACGTATCAAGCTGACTTGGACCGCCCCACATGAACAGCATCAGGCATCGTTTGGCACGCCCAAAGCCCGGTACTTGATTGATGCCAGACGACAAGTCCGTCCCGGCGATCAGTGAAGGCAGCATTCCACCGGACAACAAACCGGCCGTGCCGGCAGATAACACCGCGCGGCGACCATGGCGCATTACTCCCCAGCTCTGACCTGGAAAAGCGTGAGATCGACCAAACGTGGTGGCAGGAAATTCCATGGAACGAAAGTTTCAGGAAGGCGCAGGTCGGAGGTGGGACGCGGAAATCGTTTCAAGGCATGTTCGGGGAAAACTGCCCATTTCCGCGGGAAGATTCTTCAAAGAGTACCCTGGAAACCGCTGCAGTGTCCAGCTTTGTGTTTTTTTCCGAGATCCGCTGTACCGATTCCGGCTTCCTGAGAATCCCGCCGCCCCGTTTCTTGTACTCGCGTTCCGCCCGTGAAATACTGCGTTCTGAATGTCGCCCGAACCCAGCGGGAATGAGCGAATTTCAGCCAGAATCTGCGTTCGACAAATCCGAACGCCCCGAAAAGAACTCAAAATCCATCGCTGGAACCGCATGTGCTCGTTCCGGTCGCTGATCAACTGCCGCCCAGCCGGGCTCAAAACACCTTTCTTCGGATCGCATCACATCATGCTTTGGGAAGTGGAAATTCTGCCGATCGGCAGCGAAAAAGATTACGAAGGCCAGCGAATTCTAGCGAGTGCCAAAAGCCAGGGCATCAGCGGACTTAGCACCGTCACCGCAGCCCGCACATTTTTGATTCAGGGCGAACTGACTCACGACGATGCAAAACGCGCGGCCGAGCAACTTCTGGTCGATCCTGTGACTGAGCAGTTCCAGATTCACGAGCTGCCGGCTTCGCCATCTGAAATTTCAAATTCCAAATCTCAAATTTTGCTCAACGTGCTGTTGCATCCCGGCGTGACAGACAGTGTCGCCGAAAACGCAGCCAAAGCACTGACACGGCTGAACCTGAACGTCACGAACGTCGCGACTTGCCGGCGCTATTGGATTACCGGCGACCTGGGAACGGCGAAGCTGGCACAGCTGACGAAAAAAGTTTTGGCGAACGACGCGATTGAATACATCGTCGACGGGCCGCTGCAGATTAAGGACCTGTCGCTCGGCAGTGAGTACAAATTCAAGCTCACCATCGTCGCGATTCGCGACATGAGCGACGATGAGCTCATGGTGCTCAGCAAAAAGGGCCAGCTGTATCTGAGCATTGCTGAGATGAAGACCGTGCAGGATTACTTCCGTTCCCTGCAACGAGATCCGACCGACATCGAACTGGAAACGGTCGCTCAGACGTGGAGCGAACACTGTTCGCACAAGACGCTCGGCGGACGCATTCATTACGTTGAAACCTGCGACGGCAAGGTTGTCCGAGATCATCATTTCAACAACATGCTGAAGGAAACGATCTTCGCGGCCACTGTGCAGATCCGCGAATCGCTCGGCAAGGATGACTGGTGCGTGAGCGTGTTCAAGGACAACGCGGGCATCGTGAAATTCGACGATAAGCAGAATGTCTGCATCAAGGTGGAAACTCACAACCATCCGTCAGCGATCGAACCTTACGGCGGAGCCAATACTGGAATGGGCGGTGTGATTCGCGATCCACTGGGAACCGGTCTGGGAGCTCGCCCGGTTTGCAGCACAGACGTGTTCTGTTTTGCTCGACCCGATTATCCCGCAGATCAGCTTCCACCGGGTGTTCTACATCCGCTGGCAGTGATGCAGGGCGTGGTTTCAGGCGTTCGCGACTACGGCAACCGCATGGGCATTCCGACGGTCAATGGAGCCGTATGCTTCGACGATCGGTATCTCGGCAACCCGCTGGTCTACTGCGGCAATGTGGCCATGATTCCTGTCGACAAGTGCGACAAGAAAGTCAGTCCGGGCGACTTGATTGTGTCCGTTGGTGGCCGCACGGGCCGCGACGGAATTCACGGGGCGACGTTTTCATCTGTGGAACTCACCGAAGAAAGCGAACACATCAGCGGCGGCGCTGTGCAGATCGGAAATCCGGTCACCGAAAAGATGGTGGCCGATGTGATTCTGGCAGCTCGTGACCTGAATCTGTATTCCGCCATCACTGATTGTGGTGCTGGCGGTTTCAGCAGTGCTGTGGGCGAAATGGGAGAAGACACCGGTGCCGAAGTATGGCTGGATAAAGCTCCGCTGAAGTATTCTGGATTGTCGTACACCGAAATCTGGATCTCTGAAGCTCAGGAACGCATGGTTCTGTCCGTGCCGCCTGCCAAGTGGGATCAGTTTCAATCTCTGTGTGCCTCCGAAGGAGTCGAAGCGACAGCGATCGGCCAGTTCACAGATACGAAGCAACTCGTGCTGAAATACGGCGAACACAAAGTCGGCGAAGTCAGCATGCACTTCCTTCACGAGGGCCGCCCGCCGGTGATTCGTGAAGCGGTGTACGAGATTAAAAGTAGACCTCACTCTCCGAGTGAGGAATCTCCAAGCACCCGCTCACAGCAACCAGCCACCGGCACCACACTGACCAACGCCGCAGACCAATCAACCCCCTCATCCGGCCTGCGGCCACCTTCTCCCCCAGGCTTGGGGGAAAAGGGACAGTACGACGATGCGTACAGTAAAACCGACTACACCGACGACCTGAAAAAAATCCTCGGCTCACTGAACGTTGCCAGCAAAGAATGGATCATTCGCCAATACGACCACGAGGTCCAGGCCGGGAGCGTGATCAAGCCGCTGGTGGGAATCAATAACGACGGTCCGTCTGACGCGGCTGTTGTCCGACCGGATCTCACTTCAAAGCGAGGCCTTGTGATTTCCTGCGGCATCAACCCGCACTTTGGGGATCTCGATCCGTACTGGATGGCGGCCTCCGCGATCGACGAAGCGGTTCGCAACTGTGTCGCTGTGGGTGCAAATCCAGACCGCATCGCGATTCTGGACAACTTCTGCTGGGGGAACACAGAACGCGCCGAAACGCTCGGCACACTCGTTCGAGCCGCCGTGGGATGTCAGGACATTGCGATTGCTTATGGCACACCATTCGTCAGCGGCAAGGACAGCCTGAACAATGAATTCAGCTATGAAGTCGATTCAAAGGGGTCTGACCCTCTTGCGACTTCAGGGTCTGACCCCTTGAAATCGACGCAACGCAAGACGGTGGCCATTCCATCAACGCTGCTGATCACAGCACTTGGCCAGGTCGATGATGTCGAAACCTGCGTCACCATGGACCTCAAAGGCCCCGGCAATTTGCTCTACCTGATCGGCGAGACCAAAGACGAGATGGGCGGAAGCCACTACAACCTCGTCAACGGCCTCACCGGCGGCAACGTGCCGACCGTTGACAAAGAGATGGCCCCAAAAATCTTCCGAGCCCTCCATCAAGCCATCAAACAAGGCCTGATCCTCTCCTGCCACGACCTCAGCGAAGGCGGCCTCGCCGTTGCCGCCGCAGAGATGGCTTTTGCGGGTGGGGTTGGGGTTGAACTGCAGCTGAAGAAAGGCACAGCGGTCGAGCTGTTTTCGGAGAGCAATACACGGTTCGTTGTAGAAGTTGCAGCGGTACACAGGAGCAAACTGGAGTCTGTATTCCGAAATCTGCAACATCACCGAGTTGGCACCACGACCAATAAATCTTTGGTGACCGCCATCATCGACGGCTCAAATGTCGTCAACGCTTCACTAACCGAATTGAAAGGTGACTGGCAGACGCCGTTGAATATGTAGTGGAGCAAGTAGCGACTTGGTCGCGACGGACATCAATCAATAATTACCGCTTCCTGATCCATAGTAATCAGATCTCCCGAGCATGTCCTCGAATGCAGCGTGCAAATCTGCGATAGCCGGAATTGCCTCTTCGCATGATACGGCACGCATTAGTCGACCCCCGACTTCACTCAGGCGATCATAATGTGTCAGGTTGGATTTGTCGTTTCCAAATTGAAGGAAGTATTCATGGATCTGCCCCCCCAAAGCGATGCCTCGGTCTAGATCGAACGCCCCGGAATGGAATTCCGAAACGCGCATCCGAAAATCCTGAATCACATCACTTGAGGGAACCGTGAACTGCTTAGGAAGTTGACGCAGCAAGATCAACGCTTCTTCCAAAAGATCTCGTTCAGATCTTTGCACTTTCGCTACGTCGATGATTTCCGGTATTCGGTCTAGATATTTCGTTTTGAAATCGGGCCAAAACTTCTGAAAGGTTCGAGTTAATCGTTCCTCCTCCAATCGTTGGGAAGTTTCCAAGCTGCGGTTTATCGACTGAATAATCTTTGAGAGATTTTCTTTGTCCAGAAAGGTGGTCTGGAATTGCAGCAAAGGCCCAACCACATCTGTGGGGCTCCCAACTTCAAACAGGATTGGGCAGACCCGCGATTTTTCGACTTGCTTTCGCAGTGCACCGCATTCGTAGTGTATCCAGGTGGAATTGAGATTTTCGGGAGTCAAACACACAATACCGAAAAACGTTTCACGGAGTTCGTGATCTAAACGATCAACCCATCGTTCGCCAGGCTCAATGTCATGTGCCGACATAAAAGGTTGAGCGTTTTGGAGCACGTCACCAATCAGTTGCCGAATACCGTCAGCGATAACTCGGCTTCTCTCTCCAGACCACGATATAAAGACTTTCACTGTCGAAACCCTTTCTTCAGAACTGCATAAGCACTTCACGGGGAGCCTACCGTGTTGCCAGTGCCTCGGCAAGATGATGAACGAACTGTTTCGATCTTGTGCACTGTTCCGCACGAGGCGGATGGGGTCGCAGACGCGACGGTGGATTTTGAGCTGTTCATTTCATGAAACCCCATCCAGCTCGTCTGGATTGGTGCACCAGATGGTCAGCTAGAAACGCCGCTCCCCGACGTTGCATGACCCCATCCGCTTTATGCGGATGGTGAAGAAGATCGAACCACATGGCAATGATTCCAGATCAGCCACGTCTCTCAATCTTCTCCACCGATCCGCACGAGGCAGATGGGGTCACGGAAGGGTCCATGTTCCGGGGGCAGTTGACGAAGCCGATGTCAGAGATTGGTCCGAATCGGTGGAACCAGCAGTTTTACAGGATCTTTCAGTTCAGCCCACGCAGCATCTGCAGAAACTGATCCTTAAGAGAGCTCATGGGATTTTTCTGTTCGTAAATCCGACGACGCAGTTGTTCAGTCCGAGGGCCAACTTCATCCAGTTGACAGAGCAGCTCAAGGCTGGCTTCTGCCCGATCGACGTCCTTCATTGCCAATGCCAGTTCGACAGCTGACGAAACATGCAGGCTGGTCGCGAGTATCAATTGTCGGCATCCGTCTGCTTGCCGCTGGAAACGAACTCGAGTTCACTCAGGACACCGTCGCCGTTTTTGTCGAAACGCGGGAAGCGATTGGGAGCTTCGTCGGGATCCGGCTGACCGGCAAGAAACTCGTCCTGTGTCAGCTTCCCGTCACCATCTTTATCACGCTTGTGGAACATGGCCGCTCGATCCTGCGACGGTCCCCTGCCCTTTGCTGGTGCTGATTTTGATGCGGCAGCCGGAGTGGCTTTGATCTGTGTTTTTGCTTCCGGATGAGTTGCCAGAATCTCTTTCAGGATTGCAAGGACCTCAGACTGCTGGTCGGCAATGTTCTCGGTCTCCAATGGATCCGTTTCATAATCGTAGAGCTCATACTCTGCCGTCTCGATCGATGCACCGGGCACCTTCCATTCGACCATCCGATAGCGATCGGTCCGGATGGCGCGACCCAGTCGATTGCCTCGCGGATAGACATGAAAGATGCTCTCGCGAGTTCTGTTGTCCGGCGACTTCAGGACGGCGGCGAAGCTGGTGCCATCCAGATCTTCTGGATGAGGCAGACCGGCCAGATCGCACAGCGTCGGATAAATGTCCACCGTTTCCACGAGCGACTGAGTCGTCGCGCCGGTGACGCAACCGGGAGCCGAAATGATCAGCGGAATACGAGCTGCCTGTTCGTAGTTGGTGTGCTTGCACCACATGCCATGATCGCCAAGATGCCAGCCATGATCGCCCCAGAGCACCACGATCGTTTTTTCGCGGGCTCCCGAACGGTCCAGTGCCTCAAGCACTTTTCCGATCTGCGCGTCGGTATAACTTGTTGCTGCGTAATAGCCGTGAATCAGCCGAAGAGTATCCTCAGGAGAAATCGGGCCCTGCTGCGGCATGTCACTGTATTGTCGCAACTCCCCGCCGAACTGAGGCGCGTAATCAGGAGCATCTTTCGGCGGTGACGTCACCTGCGGCATCAGCAATGTGGCCGGATCGTACAGGTCCCAGTATCGCTTAGGAGCTACAAAGGGCAGGTGAGGCTTAAGAAATCCGACGGCAATAAAGAAGGGCTCATCAGGCTTCTCTGCCGCCTGCTGCATCCGACTGATTGCCTCAACAGCGATTTGCCCATCGCCATAGATTTCGTCGGCAACGTCCGCGGATTCCGTTGCCGTTCCACGAGGACCGTTGTTCGATTGGCGCTTAGCGGCCTGGCTCTCGGCCAGTTGGTACTGGGGTGCTTTGGGATGCCAATGAGGCGCGGACCAAGAGGCCGCGTCTTCGTCGTTGCCGTGACCGACATGGAAAATCTTGCCCATGGCCTGAGTCCGATAACCATGCTTCTGAAAATTCTGGGGCAGCGTGATCGCGTCCGGGGCAGAGCGGCGAAAGTTGGTTGCCAGATCGTAGATGCCGAGAGTCTGAGGCCGAAGTCCCACCAGCAGCGCATTGCGCGACGGCGAGCAGACGGCCTGATTGCAGTAAGCTGACTCAAACAAGACGCCCTGCTGAGCCAGACGATCGATGTTCGGTGTCTGAGCCGTCGAGTTTCCATAGCAGCCGAGTAGGGGCTTAAGATCGTCGACGCAGATCAACAGAATATTTGCACGTGCTTTCGGCTCGTCGGCGTTTGCCCGCGATAAGTCGTTGAAAATCGTTGTGGCGATCAGCCACAACCAGAAGATAAAGAAATGGCGACAGGCCTGAATTCTGATGCTGCAGGTGCGAATGCCCCGAAGTTGTTCTTTGTTCATTGGATAGACCTCTGGTCAATGTCTGCCTTGCTGCCGAACCTTGTCGAGTTCGCGTATAAACCGGATGGTGACAGATGTTTATCTGTCTGTGAACATCGTGACGCAGAGAATTCCACTGCCGTTTCTGAGTCGTTTGTCTGCTGCCAGGGTTGAGGATCGCACGCGTCTTTCGCGGTCTGTCATTGTCTGACTGCAGCGGCATGAAAGCAGAAATGAAAAAAGCCGTAAAGCAGTTGCTGCTTTACGGCCGGAAGACGATCAGATTTTAGACAATTGGTCGGCTCAGGTTTCTGCAAAGATCGAAGCTCGCAGGTATTCTCGATTCAGACGAGCGATGTGCGCCACGGAGACCTCAGCCGGGCAGGCAGCTTCGCACTCATTTGTGTTTGTGCAGGAGCCGAAGCCTTCTTTGTCCATCTGGGCGACCATATTCAGAACTCGTTCATTGCGTTCCGGGTGCCCCTGAGGCAGCACTGCCAATTGGGATACTTTCGCCGCAACAAACAACATGGCCGACGCATTTTTGCAAGCAGCGACGCAAGCCCCGCACCCAATGCAGGCGGCTCCATCCATCGCCACTTCCTGCTTCACACCTGGAACAGGAATCGCATTCCCATCCGGAGCGTTGCCCGTGTTGACGGAGACGAATCCACCGGCTGAAATGATTCGATCAAATGCAGACCGGTCGACCACCAGGTCCCGCAGAACAGGAAACGCCGACGAACGCCAAGGCTCGATCGTGATTGTGTCCTCGTCGCTGAATCGACGCATATGCAACTGACATGTTGTTGTCGCATTGTCAGGTCCATGTGCCTGCCCGTTGATCATCAGGCTGCACATGCCGCAAATACCTTCGCGACAATCATGGTCGAACTCAACAGGTAACTCACCCTGCGAGATCAGTTGCTCATTCAGGACGTCGAGCATCTCAAGGAACGACATATGGGTGCTGACACCGTTTAGCCGGTAAGTCTTGAAACCGCCGCCGTCCTTCGGGCCAGCCTGACGCCAGACGCGGAGATTCAGATTCAGGATGTGATTACTCATGGTTATTTGTAGCTCCTGGTCGATGGCTTAACGTTTTCGAAGACCAGCGGTTCCTTATGAAGTGTTGGTTCTTCACCAGCGCCGTTGAACTCCCATGCTCCGACATAGCTGAAGAGATCGTCCTGACGAGCCGCCTCGCCTTCATCGGTCTGATACTCTTCGCGGAAATGGCCTCCACAGGATTCTTCACGGTGCAGAGCGTCTGTCGCCAGTAACTCCGCAAACTCCATGAAGTCGGCGACTCGGCCAGCTTTCTCAAGACTTGCGTTGACAGTCTCACCCGAGCCAAGGACGCGGACATCCTTCCAGTACTGAGCACGCAGATCACGAATTCCGCTGATCGCATCCTGCAGTCCGGCTTTGTTGCGGGCCATGCCGCACTTGTCCCACATCAGAAGGCCCAGTTCACGATGGAAGGAATCCACCGTTCGCTTACCCTGGACTGCCAGTAATTTGCTGATCCGGTCTTCCGCATCTTTCTTTGCCTGAATACAGGCCGGGTGATCGTCAGAAATCTTCGGCAGTTTCGTCGTCGCGAGATGATCGCCGATTGTGTATGGGATCACAAAGTAACCGTCGGAAAGGCCCTGCATCAAAGCGCTGGCACCAAGCCGGTTTGCTCCGTGGTCCGAGAAGTTGGCTTCACCCAGAACGTAGAGCCCCGGAATGTTGCTCATCAGGTTGTAGTCAACCCACAAGCCGCCCATCGTGTAATGCACGGCCGGGAAAATTCGCATCGGCTGCTTGTAGGGATCTTCAGCCGTGATCTTGTTGTACATGTGGAACAAGTTGCCGTACTTCTTCCGAATGACCTCTTCGCCATCGCGACGAATTGCATCACGGAAATCCAGGAACACGGCCAGTCCCGTTTCACCGACTCCGTGACCTGCATCACACCGTTCTTTAGCCGCACGTGATGAGATATCGCGAGGCGCCAGATTGCCAAAGGACGGATACCGACGTTCCAGGAAGTAGTCGCGTTCTGCATCGGGAATCTGATCGGCTGATCGCTTGTCACGTTTATTCAACGGAACCCAAACACGGCCGTCGTTACGAAGACTTTCGCTCATCAGCGTCAGTTTCGACTGATAGTCGCCGGTCACCGGAATACAGGTCGGATGAATCTGCGTGTAGCAGGGATTTGCAAACAGAGCGCCTCGACGGTGGCATCGCCAGGCTGCCGTAACGTTGCAGCCCTTGGCCATTGTCGACAAATAATACACGTTGCCGTAGCCGCCAGTGCACAGCACGACGGCATCCGCCGTGTGCGTTTCCAGCTGACCGGTGGCAAGATTTCGCACCACAATGCCTCGAGCAAGGCCGTCAACGACAACAAGCTCCAGCATTTCGCGGCGAGCAAACAACTTCACTTTGCCAGTGCCGACCTGTCGCATCATCGCCTGATAGGCACCGAGCAACAACTGCTGCCCTGTCTGTCCGCGGGAATAAAAGGTTCGCGACACCTGAGCCCCGCCGAAGGAGCGATTTGCCAGAGTTCCGCCGTACTCACGAGCAAACGGAACACCCTGCGACACGCATTGGTCGATGATATTGTTCGACACCTGAGCCAGACGGTACACATTCGCTTCGCGCGCTCGGTAGTCACCGCCCTTGAGCGTGTCGTAGAACAGACGCCAGATGCTGTCACCGTCGTTTTGATAATTCTTGGCCGCATTGATCCCGCCCTGAGCAGCGATCGAATGAGCCCGTCGAGGACTGTCCTGAAAACAGAAGGCCTTGACGTTGTAGCCCAGCTCAGCCATTGAAGCCGCGGCGGATCCGCCAGCAAGGCCAGTCCCCACAACGATCACGGTGAATTTGCGTTTGTTCGCCGGATTCACAAGTTTCAGATCAAAACGATGCTTGTCTCACTTCTGCTGAAGCGGGCCGTCGGGAACTCGCGAGTTCAGTGTCTCACTTGTCACGCGAACCATCGGAAGACCTCAGAATTTCTTTTGAAACTCGGCCAGCTGCCAGCAG